>JAFIEX010000038.1 GCA_020832365.1 Crocinitomicaceae bacterium | reverse complement strand
CATAAGTAGCGGGTCCAAATCCAAAAAATGGTCGATCTAAAAACATATGCCAAGCAGCATCCCATCTATTCAAGCGTTCCAAATTTGAGGCATCAGAAGTTACATTAGCCGCCGATTTCATTCTTTCACCAAAATCTTCTGTAGTGTGCTCATATTCGTTTTTAGATAATTGATACTCTATTTCTGTCCAGCTTAATAAGACGACAGCGCCAATGATTGCACCAATAAGTAGCAGGTATTTGAATTTAATTTTGTACTTAATCAATAACCAGACCCCAGCTGCGAAAATAACAGAGAGCCATGCACCACGAGTATAGCTAAAATACAATGCCACTAGGTTGATGACAATTAAAAAGAGTAGAAAAAGATTCAACAGGAGGGAGTGCTTTTTATAGGCATAAAGTCCTATCAAAAAAAACAAATTAATCGCAACTGCTGCACCGTATATGGTATGATCTTTAAAAAAAGGCTCCATTACCCAATGTCCTTCTTTTTCTCCAAAGCTGTACCCACTATGTCGAATTACAGTAAATACCATAATGATGACCATAGCAATACTAAAAAGCCAGAGAAAACGAATAATGTTTTTAGGTTGTTCAAAAACTTTTATCCCGATTAGGAGCATTGGAGCAATATACCAGGTTTTCATCAAGACAAATTTGAAAGAAACCAAAGGCAAAACACTAGTTATTGAAGTAATGATTAACCAAAACAGGTAGCAACCTAATGCTATGGTGATCGGGTGGCGCCAAGCATACCTTGGAACAAACGGTTTGTAGACCTGGAAGATAATTAACAAAAGTAGTAATCCAAATAAGATGGGCTCCGTTGGCACAAATAATCCTATCCGTCCCTCTGTGAATTCTTCTAAATTTACAGAAACCGGTGTCAGAAATGCAATCGCTAAAAAAGTCCATTTCAAATAATAAATTGCTGCATATACAACAAATAGCGCAAAGGGAACAAGCAGCCCGTAGTAATTGTCTTGCATGACGAGCCATAGGTTAAGCAATAGAAATATTACTGACCCTATAAAAATAACACTATTATTGCGAATGGATTGCATTATGCCATTGCTTTAAGCTCTTTGATTCTATCTAAAATTAGCATAGTTACAATGGCAAAAAATAAAGTCGAAAGTGTAATCACTAAAACAACAACTAACCTTTTTGGTTTTGCCTTTTTATCAGCTGGTTCAGCCCATTCTATTACAAATTTATGATTGAATGGCTCAAAGGCGTCAGACTCAGCTTGTTCATAAACCATTTCTTGGCGCGTTAACTTCTCAGTTCTAAACTCCCTTAAATAAGTTAATGCATCAAATTGTGCACCATACCGCATATTAACTTCAATGATTTTTTGAACTTCTTCTCTTTCTTTTGGGGTTCTTGTTTCTCCGAGTAAGCTAAAAAGATTAGCTCTTGCCTCAGGTGTAACGACTCCCTTCGCTGCTAAACTGTCAATTTGTGCCACCAAGTTTTCTTGTTCCTTGTTGAGCTTATTCATTTTTCTCTTATTGATGTCATAAGCAGGTATGGTTCGTTCTCTAATCAATTCGTTTTTAACGGTATCAATTAAATTAACAATGGTATTAGCTATTTCAGCTGCCATTTCTGGGTCTCTATCTAAAACAGAGATTTTAATGGAACCGAATCGTGTTCTTTCAAAGTTGATGTGCTTGTCGTAAGCTTTGTTTAACTTGAATCTAAAGTTGTTCTCATCTGGTTTTAACTTAAATCGACTAGGTAAATCAAACTTATTAATGATTCTATCTCTAATGCGAGACGATTCTAAAATTTGAATCATTCGTTCGGTTTGATCATCTTCTCCAAAATCCATGGCACTTGCTTTGGCATTGCGCTGCTCGGAATAAGAAACTGTACTCGTTGCTGTGGCATAAACAATCGCAGTTGATTCGTATAACACAGGCAGCAAGAATGAAATTACAATGCTTGATACACCAGCGATTAATCCAACTGTAAACAATACTTTCCATTTGCGAATCAAGTAGATCAATAATTCATTGGCTACTTTCTTATTTGGTTCTTTAATCTCAGCCATTGTGCTTTTTTTTTGTTAGTCTCTAATAAGTGTCATTTCTTCAATCAAGTGTCCTGCTTCTCCATATACTTCAATCATCCAAAGTACATAACGAATATCTACGGTAATATTGCGACAACGAGACGCATCGAACATATAGTCACTCATGGTGCTTTCCCAACTGCGGTCGAAATTTAAGCCCATTAAATGCCCCTCGCCATTGATGACAGGGGAGCCAGAGTTACCTCCTGTTGTATGATTGGAACCTGTAAAGCAAATCCAAAGTTCTCCATCTTGGTCATAGCCACGATAATCTTTCTTTTCATACAGTTCAATAAATCTTGGCAACAACTCAAAATCATCTTGACCTGTATTGTATTTCTCCATAATACCTTCCATGGTAGTGTATGGAAGGTACTGCATACCGTCCCTAGGAAAGGAACCCTCTAATTGTCCATAACTTACACGGAGTGTACTGTTGGCATCAGACCAATGTCTGTCGTCAGGAAACATTTCAAATTTTCCAGCTACATACGTTTTCATCCAGTTATTTTTTAGTGCGAAATAGGTTCTAACATCACCAAGCACTTTTTCGTAAAAAGTATTTTCAATTGATGAAAACAGTTGATAGCCAGGATCTTTTTCAAGTAGTTTAGGTGTTTTCTTACCTAAGTTTTTAACTAATTTTTTAAACCTATTTAAATCTGTAAATGCAGACTTAGTAAAGATGGTCTCCGCAATGCTTTGAATGTCACCATTAGCAAGATTGTTAGGTATAAGCTCTTTATCAAGCACGCTGATGTAATAAGCAGTTTGCTTTTCAAATATGGCTCTATCGATATTAGGGTCGTAATTCTTATAAAATGCTTCGGCTGACTTTATAAGATCATCACCCAAAGTAGTAAGTTCTTGTTCTGTAGCCTCGGAAAAAGCTTTATAAAACTTTCTGATATGTCCGAAAAATTCGGCGCCAACATAGGTGTATTCAATAAACATGTTATAGGCAAAGTCTGCATTTTGATAAGTTGTGGCTAATGATCTTAACTCTGGTATTGCTTGCCCATAGCGTTCTTTCCAATCGTTGTCGCCATTGGCTGTTTCTTGATAGTTATTTTCATAATCTTCTTTAACGGTAATGGCATCAGCTCTTTTTAATCCGTCGATTTGTCCAATCCACTTTTTCCAAGCATTCGCAATTCGAGCTTGTTTGGAGGCGTATTGAAGCGTAGTTAATTCCGAGGCACGCATACCACGGTTGATTTCGCCCAAAGATAAATCCCTCATTCTGATTTGGGCTGGTCGTAAAATACGAATGATATAGTCTAATTCACTAGAAATTGTGTGCTGCTCTGTAAGCCCTGGGAAACCAAACACCATGGTGAAATCACCTTCTTTTTTATCTTTTAACCCTATTGGAAGATGGTGTAAAGGCGCATAAGGTTGATTGTTTTCACTGAAAGGAGAAGGTTTGTTGTCTGCATCTGCATAAATTCTAAAAACGGCGAAATCTCCTGTGTGTCTTGGCCAAACCCAATTGTCTGTGTCGCCACCAAATTTCCCAACTGTGTTTGGTGGAGTGCCAACAAGCCGCACATCGTAAAAGGTTTCTTTTACCAAAAGGAAATAGCTGTTTCCAAAATCAAAAGGCTTGATATCTGCTTCAAAATGCGTGCCTTTCGTCGCTTCCGCCTTAAGTTTTGCAATATTCGTTTGAATTTTTTGTTGCAAAGCAGGTCCATTCAAATCATCTGTACCCTCTAAAACTTGTGATGTTACATCTACGACATTGACCATTCTTGTTGCGGTCAATCCCTCGTTTGGCAGCTCTTCTCGGAGATTTGATGCCCAAAACCCATGCTTCAATATATTATTTTCAAGGGTCGAATGACTATTGATTTGGCTATATCCACAATGGTGATTCGTTAGCAGCAGTCCTTTGGGTGAAACAATTTCTGAAGTACATCCTCCCCCGAAGTGCATAATAGCATCTTTGATACTGGCGTTGTTTGCATCAAATATATCCTTCGCAGATATGCGCATACCCATGGCTTGCATTTCGTCTTCAAAGGCGCCAAGTAATGTTGGGATGAGCATGCCTTCTACAGCTCTTAATGGCAGTAGGTAGATGATAAGTAATAATGAGATAATTAATCTTTTCATAATTTTATTATTCTTTAACGACAATAGTCTAGACAAAGCGTCAAATATAAGAAGTGCATCGCAATAATTAGCAAAATTAAACACATTCTCACTTTTAAAAGTTGCTGAATCTGATATTTTATATAGCTTTGGAATGTGATATATGTAAATATAATGTCATTTTTATGGAGTTATTCAGTTTTATTTTTCGACTTGGAGTTCTGTTTGCCATTTTTGGCTTCATTTGGTGGATTATTCAGCTTGGTTATGCAATTTTAAGAGGCGGAGCGAGAAAATCGGTGACGGAATTTTATGTTATTCGATTTATACGTTATGTGTTATTAGTAGATGTGACAGTCATGTTCTGTTTAGATGCCAATCAAACAAATCTTTCTATGCAAGAAACGGTTATTGCGGGCTTGATTTTATTGACCTATTTTATCGGACGCCTGCAGAATGCACAGCTTAGAACTAAAATGTTTAATTTCCAAATTTCAGGAAATATGGAGGTGATGAATAGGTTTAAACCCATATTTGATTTCCGTTCTGAAGCTATGGTAATAGGTTTCTCCATACTTACTTTTATTTTTCTAATCATTTATCCAGAATATGCCTCTAATGCGATATCCTTGTGGTTTTACAATAGTATCATTGATATTGAAAATACGGCAATTTTTGGGTTTATATTTAAGGTGGTAGGATTCTTCTTCGTGTTGGCTATTTTTATGAAGTTTGCTAGTGGTATTACAGCACTGCTATCGGGAACTGTTAGACAAAGAGATAATAAGGACGATGATGATTACGACAACTACACTGAGGTGAGGTGAGTTATCGTTTGCAACACTTGAGGCGTGATTAGTACTTGAGGATTGTTCTCAATGATAAAATTTGCCAGTGGAATTTTTTTCTGATCTGACCATTGGTTTTTCATTCTGTCTTGGACGGCTTCTTTAGTGACATTGTCTCTAATGGTTACTCTATTTATTCTTACTTTTTCATCAGCCACAACAAGGATGTTTTTATCCATGTTTTGGTAGCTTCCAGTCTCAAACAAAATAGCGGCCTCCATGAAAACTAATTCTTTTTCACTTTGATCAGCAAAGTCTCTGAAGGCTTCACGCACTAAAGGATGAACCAAATTGTTGATTTTTCCTTTCAATTGCGCATCGCTAAATATTCTTGATGCGATATATGGTTTATTGAGTTGATTGTCTAGAATCGCGTCACTTCCTAGCCATTCTGTTAATGCCGCTTTGACAGCAGGACTGCTTTCCATGATATCCTTTGCTGCCTGGTCGGCATAAAAAACAGGATAACCCAGCGTTTCAATAACTTTAGCAACGGTAGACTTTCCTGAGCCTATGCCTCCAGTAATACCGATTTTTAAGGTTGTTTTCAAAGCGTGAAGGAATAGAATATTATTGTTAATTATAAGATTTCATCAACCTCAATGAGTTTAAAAGGTAAATTCACAATTGCTTGATAGTCTTCCCCAGCTTCTTCCATATCGTCATCGTCTTCTTCAAAGTGCCAATATACAACAACCTCTTTGCCAGTTTCTCGGATTCCTTCGGACGCTTTAAAGACATCCAAAAGACATTTCGATGAAGCTGTATTAAAATATTCTAGTTTAATAATGAGCTTTGTTTTTTCAGCAGGATTATTTTTGTAACCTTCAATCCAGCTAAGAATGGGCTGATAAAATGCAATGGCATCTTCAGGAATAGATCTTCCAGTTAATTCGATGACACCTTCTGCTGCATTCAGCTTGACTGTTGGGGTTTTTAATGTTTTTTCTAAGTTAAAATCTTCCATTGTCATTATTTTAAAATATTTATTTCGAAATGAAAAAAGTCATACATATCGTCAACTTTTTGGAACTCAAAGTTAAAGTTATTATTTGTTTTTCTGGCCATGTCTATAAATCCTAATCCAGCGGTGCCTTTTTCTGAAAATGTTGTGTTTGCTAATCTTTCTTGGTACCATTCTTTCAAAACCGAAACGTCTTTCGATTTAATTTCTTCAAACATAGCACTCAGCGAAGGAGCTTTGCAGTTATCAATTAAGTTTCCGGTTTGAATGCGCACACCATCTGGCAACAAACTTATCTTTATAATAGCATTGGTATTCCAGATATAAGGTTTTCTGTCTATTTCGCTATCTACGCTTGCTTTTACATGGTGATAGAGATTTTGAAGTAATTCTACAAAAATGTAACAGGTTCGTTTTCTTATAGTTTTTGGGAGGTCTAAAGTAGCTAAACGCGACTCTAAGGAGGCCAATAGACCCTCCACCAAGTGGTCATTAACTTTGCCGTAATATTTCATTACCACCTGACCTTCCGAAAATTCCTCAAAAAGTGCCTTCATACTGTTTTCGAAGTTACAAAAGATGGGTGTTATAGAGATTCCATAAACAGATAAAAATAGTTAAAGTGGTTTTATTTATGAATTCAGAGGCTGATTTATGTCATATTTTATGAATTGATGCTAAACATATTTTCAGTTGAGCGGTAACTTCATTAAATTTGCAGCTTATTTGATGTTATGAATCAGAAAAGATGTTCTGCTTGTGGTGCTTGGAATCATAGAGATAATACACATTGCTCAGAATGTGGCGAAATGTTGGATAGACGAAAAGCAAGAATTGAAAAATTAAAAAAGGAAGGGAGGCTGCCTGTTGTATTGAAAGAAACTCCTTTGTTAGAAATTAAACCACATTATCCTTGGTATTTGAAGCTTTTGATTTATATCGTTAAACCGATTTATTGGACTTTCTTCTTTATTGCTTCAGGTATCATGTACCTTATCGCATGGATCGCAGCATAGAATTTTTGAGACCATTATTCTCGAAGTGTTTTTGGATACCTGCATGCTTATTTATCCTTAATCAAATTATAGAAAAACTAAATTTGAGCCATTGGTGGCTAAGGAGTTATTTAGATGATCTTCTGGTTTTGCTGGTTATTCTTCCAGTTATTGAGGTTTTATTGCGAATAGTAGCAAGCAGAAAAAACTTCCAATTGGATGTGCCCATGGTGCTTACTGCGTTCTTTATGCTTGTAGTTGTATTTGAATGGTTTTTGCCAAATATTTCCAATCGCTACACTAGGGATTTATGGGATGTACTTTGTTATGCTATTGGAATGTTTCTTTACCTGCTGTGTAACAATAAAATAAAAATAAAAAAGCCCGGACTTTAATCCAGGCCTGAAAAATGGGTTTATTATTTTACTCAATCTAAGTTTAAATCCATTCGATGACTTCATCGAAAACTTCTACAATATCTCCATCAGTATGATGATAAACGTTAAGCCCTGCGTGTTTTGCTCCGTTTACATGTTGTGCAGAGTCATCAATAAAAATAGTTTCTTCTGGGTCGATTCCTAACTCATCAATTACCCATTGGAAAGTACTAACATCTGGTTTTCTTCTGCCAATTTCAAAAGAAAGAAAAGCTTGATCAAAATAAGATTTTAAGTCATCTAAATCAGACTTGCTGAGCTCATCCTCAATTTGACGCATGTGAATACTATTTGTATTACTCAATAAATACACATTGTAATCTTCTGCTATTTCTAATAAGAAGTCAATTCTGTGTTCTGGCATTCCCATTAGCATAGCGTTCCATGCTTTTAACAGTTCTTCTTCTGAGACCTTTCCAGGAAACTCCTTTTTGAGAAGTTGTAGGAAAGTTTTTTCATCCATTTTACCTGTTTCGAATTCATCGAATAGTTTCGTTTGGTTTTTTTGAGAATAGAGTTGCTCAGGGTCAAGGATACCTAAATCCCTAAAGGCTTCAATTGTATTTTTATAATTGATGTCATACAACACTCCGCCTAAATCAAAAATAACATTTTTAATAGTTGACATTTTATTATTGTTGCTGTTTAAATATTAGTGTTTTTCCGGAAATAAATTTAACAAACTTTCTTCATTCGCTGCACAAACTCCTCGATCTGTTATTAAGCCAGTAATAAGCCTGTTGGGTGTCACGTCGAAGCCAATGTTCAGCGCTTTACTTGTTTTCGGTGTTATCAACACCTTGTCTATAGTGCCGTCTTCCCTTGCTCCCCAAACGTATTTGACTTCATCTTCGTGCCGTTCTTCAATTTCGATTTCTTTTAAACCGTTAAAACTATTCCAGTCTATTGTGGTAGAAGGTAATGCAATGTAAAATGGAATAGCGTTGTCTTTTGCTGCAAGTGCTTTCAGGTAAGTGCCTATTTTATTTGCAGTGTCGCCATTTCGTGTAACCCTATCGGCACCAACAATGCAAATATCTACCATTCCATGTTGCATTAAGTGTCCTCCGGTATTATCCACAATAACAGTATGGTCAATTCCGTGCTTTGTTAGTTCCCAAGCGGTTAAATTAGCTCCTTGGTTTCTAGGTCTGGTTTCATCCACCCAAACATGTACAGGTATACCTTTTTCTTTTGCTTGGTAAATCGGTGAGCTGATAGTGCCCCATTCAATGCATCCTAGCATTCCTGCGTTGCAATGGGTTAATATTTGTACAGGTCGGTTGGGGTTTTTGCGGTAAATATCTTCCAGAAGAGGCAGGCCTTGAACGCCAATACTTCTGCAAATTTCCACATCCTCTTCAACAATTAGTCGAGCAAGCGCCAAGGCTTTCTTTTGCATTTCACCTAATTCTTGCAATGGAGATAATTCTTGCTCCATGCGGTCTAGGGTGTTGAATAAATTGACAGCTGTAGGGCGCGAGTTTCTAATGGCTGTTAATATACCACTCAAATCACTGGTCTTTTTGGCTTCCATTAATCCAAAATATAAACCATAAGCACCTGTACAAGCAATAAGCGGCGCGCCGCGAACGACCATTTCTTTAATCGCCCAAACGCTTTGTTCTAGTGTGAAAATGTTCACTACCTCAAAATGGTGTGGTAATTTTCTTTGGTCGATCACTTGAATACCATCTTTAATTTCCCATAAGGTTCTAAAGGGTTTCGGTGTTACTACTGCCATGATAATTCTGTAAAATTCGCTATTTGTTTATGTTTACTGCTTGGAATAGTAGTATCGTCTCTCACGACTTGACAGGTTGCATATCCACAAGCCGCGGCCGCATCTAATTCTTCTGCAATATCGGATAAAAATAATATTTTTTCTGGGTCAACTCCAAGTTCTTCACTGATTTTTGCGTAGGCTTCTTGTGTTCTTTTATGTCCAACTTTAGTGTCAAAATAAGCACTGAAATATTTTGTCAAGTCTCCATATTCTGAATATTCGAAAAGCAGTTGTTGAGCTTTCACTGAACCTGAAGAGTAAATCCCGAGTCCAATACCACTTTTTTGCCACTCTGCTAATTGTCGAGGTACTTCTGCGTAAATTTGCCCTTTGATTTGTCCTGATTGATACGCGTTTTCCCACACTAGTCCTTGTAAATGTTTTAAGCCTGGGTGTTTTCTGTCTGCTTTGACCCATTTAGAAAGGTAGGTGATGACTTCTTCCAGCTCAATAGCTCGATTTTCTTCAGCTAAAACTGTTGCTTGAACCATTTTTATTCCTTCTTGAAAGGACGGCTTTGATGCATTAAGTATAACTTCCGATAAATTTTCTTGAAAATAAGGAAAAAGGATTTTAAAGACAAAGTCTTTCGGTGTTGTAGTTCCTTCGATGTCTGTCAAGATGAAGAACGGCTGTTCCATTATTGGTAATCTTTTTCTATGTTTGAATTCGTGTAATGCGGCACCCAACCGCTCATGTCAATAAAGATACGAATGACTTTTACATGCGGCTTTTCTCCGGCATCAAACCAATGTTTGGTGCCAGCTGGAACGGATATTAGATCTCCTTTTTGGCAAAGTACATCGAAAATTTCTCCATTTTCTAAATGAAACCAAAAGTGACCTTCACCATCAATGAAATAACGTACTTCGTCTTCGGTATGCGTATGTTCTGCTAAAAACTTTGCGCGCAAGGCAGCATAGTTTTCGGTTTTCTCATGTATGTTAATGACGTCAGCTACCTGATAGCCATTGGCTGCCATGTAAGGGTCTAAATAAGGCTTGTATTTTTCGATGATGGACGCCATATCATCACTGTCTTTTACTGCTAATGTAGGCCAATTGTCAAAAAAAACACCTCGTTGTTGCAAGAAATCTTTGATGTTGGCATTGTCGTCAATGCGCTTATTGTCTTTCGGAATAAAAATGATAGCCATTGTTATTTTTTTAAGAGAATCGTTTTATAAATGCAGTCAAATAAAAATTCATATGCTTCTAAGTGACGTTTGGCCTCAGGAAGGTCCTTCCCCCAAGTGTAAAAACCGTGCTTGGAAATAGCAAACCCTTGTGCTTTTTCACATTCGTCCCACCTTTTTTGAATTGCTTTAGAAAGCTTTTCCATGTCTTGAGTATTCTCAAAAATCGGTAAAAGAATTGCTGCTTCATGAGTTTTACAACTACCAATGGCTTTTTGCACTTCGTATCCTTCTATTTTTAGTTGTGTTTCACCTTTTTTAAATAACCATCCTGATAATACTGTGAGATTTGCTGAGTGACTGTGCAAAACAACATTGGCATCCTTTGCCAACTCGTAAATTGTAGCATGCAAAAGGTTTTCAGCGGATGGTTTCAAGTGCTGATGTGCCTCGCTAACGCTGCCGTCAATAAGAACTTCCATGAAATCACTAGGGGCAAAACAGGATTTGTCTTTTCCTGAAATGGAAACCCAATATTTTTGTCGTTGAGCATCGATAAGAAATGAATAATTAGTTCCTGTTGCAGCTGACCAACCCTTATTATTAAGTTGGACAATAAGTTCTGCTAGTTTTACTGAAATTTCTTGGAAGTTCATTTTGTTTTATTCAAACTCAATCAAAAGTTGTCCTTTTTCAACAACTGATCCTCCTTCTACAACTATACTTTTGACAATGCCTTCGCCTTCAGCCTTGATCACATTTTCCATTTTCATAGCCTCTAAGGTGAGTAAGGGCGAACCAATAGCAACATGAGCACCTTGCTCCACGGCAAAACTAAGAACTCTGCCCGGCATTGGAGATTGTAACTGGTGTAATTTTTTTACCTTTTTCTTGTCCAAACCAAGTGCTTTGATGAGGTCGTCTAATGGATGCTCTTTGCGTATTTCAAAATAGCGATGATTGACCTTAACAGCGATAATTCTATCTTCAATGGAGTCATCTACAATTTCTCCATGGTATTTTTTTCCTAAAAAATTGATAGTGAAAAAAACATCGTCTATCCAGTCGATTGAAGCAATACCTTTCGCTTCTTTCTTTTCCCCATCAATCAGGTAATGATTTGACATGCCAACAACTTTAGTTTATGCAACAAAACTAAAATAAAAAAAAGGATTTTACAATGAGAAGTTCTAAAATCTTAAGCAGCCGAATTTTTATTATTCGTTTTTGAAAAATACAATGTAGCTGTTTTTTTCTTTGTGTCAAATGCAAAGGTTTTTTTCTTAGATGAAAAACGTCATAATAGCTACTGCTGAGATTAGAAATGTAATTTTGGTTCTTAAAAAAAATGAGGATAATCTGCTCGATTACCCTCATCAAGAACGGATTTTATAAGTCTTTAAAAATCATATTTATTTTTATCGATAACTCGTTGTGCAATCAATTGAGCGGCTTCTTTCGGATTAAAGTTTTCTACTTTTGTAAATCGCTTTAAGCCCATCAACATCATTTTTGCCTCATCTCCTTCTGCAAAGCTATTAATTGCATCTTTTCCATGCTTGTTGATTTTATCTGCAGTATCGTAGAAATAGTGCTTTACGATTGCGATTTCATGCTTGCAGTTTTCTTCGCCCTTAATTTTTACAAGTTTCTCCACTCGCAATAACACGCTCTCAGCCAAGTAGGTCAAAATGGATAAGTCAGCGATATTCATTAACACTTCTTGCTCTTTGGCAAGTGTTTGCATTAATTTCTGAACAGCGGATCCTGCTACCATTAGGATAACTTTCTTGAAGCCTTTAAGCGCTTTGTGTTCTTGCGCAAAAGTGCCCTCTGGCATGTCCCCAAAATCGGGAATACTCATTAATTCATTGGCTACTTGCATGGCTGGTCCCATCAAATCTAACTCGCCTTTCATGGCTCTTTTCAAAACCATATCCACCGTTAACATCCGGTTGATTTCATTCGTTCCTTCAAAGATGCGGTTGATACGAGCGTCTCTGTATGCTCTCTCAATTAGTGATTCTGCTGAATAACCCATTCCACCGTGAATTTGTACCGCCTCATCTACAACAAAATCCAAACACTCTGACCCAGCCACTTTGAGAATGGCACATTCAGGAGCGAACTCTTCAATACCTTTCAGGGTAGCATCGCCTTTAGAGAGACCAGACTCAACATAAGCGGCTATGGCATCATCAATGTTTTGCCCCGCCCGGTAAATGGCAGATTCCACAACAAAAGTTTTAATAACTTGATGAGCTAATTTGTTTCGAATTGCACCATACTTGGAAATTGGTCTTCCAAACTGCTCTCTTTCATTGGCATACTTTACAGACAACGTGATAGCATCCTTCGATCCTCCCAGAACTCCAGCTGCTAGCTTAATTCGACCAATATTTAAAATGTTTAAGGCGATTTTAAATCCATTTTGTCTTTCTGAGAGCATATTCTCAACAGGAACTTTAACATTGTTAAAGAAAACTTGACGTGTCGAAGAACCTTTGATTCCCATTTTTTTCTCTTCAGGATTTAAAGAAATTCCTTCAGAATCCGCTTCTACTAAAAATGCCGTTAGGTTTTTATCATCATCAATCTTTGCAAAAACAGTGAAAAGATTAGCAAAACCTCCATTTGTAATCCACATTTTTTGACCATTAATGATGTAATGCTTGCCGTCTTCGGTGAGTTCTGCTTTTGTTTTTCCTGAATTAGCATCAGAACCACTTGCGGGTTCTGTTAAGCAATAAGCTGCTTTCCATTCGCCAGTTGCTAATTTCGGAATATACTTTTGTTTTTGTTCCTCATTACCATAATACAACAATGGCAATGTGCCAATACCTGTGTGAGCACCATATGCAACAGAGAAAGAAAATCCTTTACCAGTATATTCTGTAGCTAAAAGAGAAGTAACAAAATTCACTCCCATACCACCTAATTCTTCGGGTACGGACATGCCTAATAATCCCAACTCACCGGCTTTATCCATAATGGCAGGCATTAAACCCTCTTCCATCGCATCAATTCTATCCAAGTGAGGATGCACTTCTTGTTGTATGAAGTCGTCGCACATAGCGGCTATCATTTTTTGCTCCTCATTCCACTCTTCTGGAATAAAAATTTCATCTGATTTGGTGTCGCGCACAATAAACTCACCACCTTTAATTGCATTGATTTTTGACATAATCCTATATTTAAAGTTTGTATTAACTAAAATCTTTTGTCCCAAATTTAATCAAAAAAAATTATTATGCAAGCATACAAAATAGAAAAGCTGTTAAAATCTTGAATTAATGTCGCTTTGTTTAAATAGAGTAAACTTTAGAGATGGGCCTTTGATAGTTGAGCATAGAAATTAAGCTTGTATAGCGAACCAAAAACAAATCTAAAACACCCTTGAGGTTAACAACGAATCACGACAACAGACAAAAAAATGAATCTGTCGAATGAACTACTCAACAATCCATTTTTTTGTGACCCATTGATTATCAATCAACAGTTGAATAGTGTAGCTACCCTTGTTAATTGTTTTAATTTTCATCAACTCATCTGTTGTTACTAATTCAAACGGAACGGATTGTCCTAAACTATTGAATATTTTTACCTCTTCCACTTTCCGACTCGAAGAAATAAAAACTTGTTTGTCATTGGATGGGTTGGGGTAGAGCCTTAACTGCAACACTAAAGGCAGGCTTGAGTTGTTAGCTAACTGATCTTTAGAGAACTGACTAAAAAATCGCCAAATCTCTACGGATGCATTGATGTCTTGATTTGTAGCGCCCATATTAGGTAATGGAACAATAGATCCTGGCCAAGTATGACCACCATTTTGAATTTCTAAGTACTCCACTTCACATGGTTTATTGTTATCACTGCAATAAATGTATTGATGTGCAGTACTATTGTCGTTGGTATTAATATCAGGTAATTCGATAAATATTGAACTATTTAGAGGAATGTCATTGTGACCCACCCAAAAATCAACAACTTGTGCTATTGGTTCAAATTGTGCATTACCGCCAATCGGCAAAACTTGATCATCTGTTCCATGAATTTGAATAATTGGAGTTGGGCGGTTTGCTTGACAGTTTTGAAAACTCCCAACTGGCATGCTCCCAGTTACTGATCCTACTGCTGCAAAAGGGCTGTTGGCTTGACACGCTAATATGTAACTCATTACTCCTCCATTACTCATGCCGACGCTGTAAATTTTATTGTCATTGATGTTGTAATTTTGCTTGATTTCTTGTACCAAAGCATTCAAAAAACCAATGTCATCAACACCGAAAGCGGAGAAAGCATTCCAAAAACGGTTGCCTGAAAGATCTAAAGTACCATTAGGATGTACCAAAATAAATCCTGCTGTATCTGCTATTGCTCTGAAATCTCCATAAACCTCTTGCTCAACCATATCAGAAGTATATCCATGCAGGTTAAGTAATAAAGGCGCACTGCTATTATTGTCATAAATTGCAGGAACATAAATTTTGTATGTGCGTTGCAGCCCGCCATGGGTTAACGTAAGCGTTTGATTGGTTTGTGACAATAAGCCTAAAGGCAGAGCAATAAGCAAAAGCGTAAGCTTTATAATAGACATCTTTTTTGAGTTTTTTAGTGAATTTTTTAATCGCATAATTTCAAGTTTACAACATGAATTTAGCTATTTTTTTTGAATAGTCATTCAATTCCAACATATTCTTTAATTTTGCGCCATGATTGATGAAATAATCGATATTGCGATTCGAGAGGATATCGGGGAAGGAGACCATACAGCAATGGCATGTATCCCTCCAACGGCAACAGGTACAGCAGCGCTCTTAGTTAAAGAAGACGGAGTTTTAGCTGGGGTTGAACTGGCTAAACGAATTATTAAAAAATATGACAGATCTTTAGTGTTCCATGCTTTAATTTTAGATGGCGCTAAGGTAAAGAAAGGAGATATCGCTTTTACCATTGCTGGAAATTCAAGAGCGATCTTATCTATTGAAAGGCTGGTTTTGAACTTCATGCAGCGTATGAGTGGTATAGCCACGCAAACCAACCAAATTGTAACCCTGTTGGAAGGAACAAAAGCACAAGTTTTAGACACTAGAAAAACAACTCCAGGCATTAGAGCGATCGAGAAATGGGCGGTTGCCATAGGAGGAGGAGTGAATCACCGTTTTGGTTTGTATGATATGATTCTAATAAAAGATAATCATATAGATTATGCAGGAGGAATAGCTGAGGCGATTCGCTCGACACAAGCATATCTTAAAACCCATCAAAAAAGACTAAAAATTGAAATCGAAGTCAGGGACGAAAAAGAGTTGCAAGAAGTTTTAGATATTGGAGGGGTTGACCGAATAATGCTAGATAACTTCACTCCAGAAGCGATAAAAAAAGTATTGCCGCTTATACCAAGTCAATACGAAACCGAAGCATCTGGAGGTATAACAATTGAAAATATCCGAAGTTATGCAGAAACTGGGGTAGATTTTATTTCATCAGGCGCTTTAACCCATTCTGTAAAAGCAATGGACCTCAGTTTGAAAGCTAAATTTAATTAAATATGACACAAATTACCGTTAAGAGCATCATTGATGCAGTGGAGAAAATTAATCGCTTGGATGAGGATGCGATAGAGAAGTTTAGTGAAGTGCATATGCTCCACCAAGAAGAGTTTGTGGGGTATTTAATGTCTTCTGGAATTGAAACTCAGAATGAAGAGTTGATGGATCTGTTGATGTATTATTTCTTTATTTTTTCTGAGGCAGTTGCCCTAGATGGATTGCGAACAAAACCATCTGATGAGGCATTCTTCGATGATTTACATGCTGATTTTGAAGAAGCCATGGATGAGTACATCAAGAAAGACGATTTACAAGTAATTGAGGATTTCTGTAATCAGCCTAACATGCTTGCTTTTTTGATTGAGGAGATACATGCAGAGGATGAAGAAGGGAACGAGTTAGATGATGAAACAGCTTCACAACTATTTATTACGGGTGTTGCCATGATTGGCGGATTTGACAGACTTATAGTAAAATAATGTTCTATGCAACCAATTGAGATCGTTCAGCAAATGTTAGCGTCTGATGCTTTTTCTCAATGGTTAGGTTTGGAGTTGGTTGCATTATCTCCAGGTGCTTGTCAGTTGAAAATGGTCGTTCGGAAAGAAATGACCAACGGTTTTCAAATTGCTCATGGAGGTATCACTTTCAGTCTTTCAGATTCTGCTTTGGCTTTTGCGGCGAACAGCTATGGCTTCCAAAGTGTTAGTATTGATACAAGTATCGCACATCTAAAGCCAGTTCAAGAAGGTGACGTGTTGATTGCTAATTGTACCGAAATCAGCAGAACTAATGCTATTGGAAAGTACGAAGTGCAAATCAAAAACCAAGATGATCAAGTGGTAAGTCATTTTTTAGGAACAGTTTATATTACTAAAAAGCGCTGGTAAATCAATACCTAACTTATTTTTGGTTGAGCATAACTTCTCTTCCAGAAAAAAATTATTTTAGCTATATTTTTGTTGGATAATTCCCTCAAGTCTTTAAAGCTGATTATCTTTGTGGAAATAATTTAAAATATACTTGAAATGGCAGGAAACAGAACGTTCACAATGATTAAACCAGATGGTGTAGAGAGTGGTAATATTGGAAATATACTTCAGATGATTACAGACGCTGGTTTTTCAATTAAAGCAATGAAATTCACACGTTTATCTGAGGAACAAGCGAAAAAGTTTTATGAAGTACACGCAGAAAGACCATTTTATGGTGAGTTAGTGGAATATATGACTTCAGGCCCAATCGTAGCAGCAATTTTAGAAAAAGAAAATGCAGTTGCAGATTTTAGGGCTTTAATCGGAGCAACAGATCCAGCAGAAGCAGCAGAGGGAACGATAAGAAAGAAATATGCACAATCTAAAGCCAATAATGCAGTACATGGTTCTGATTCAGATGAAAATGCGGCTATTGAAGGTGCTTTCCATTTTTCAGCAGGAGAGATTTTCTAGTTTAAAGGAATAAGCTTAAGATATAAAATACGAAAAGCGCAGTGGGAATTTCCATTGCGCTTTTTTAATAGTTATTGATGAGAAGCTATTGATGAGATTAGTTGCGTTAAATCAACCTTTCTGACCTTTAGCATGATCTGCTAAAAACTGTTCTAACCCGATATCTGTGAGTGGGTGTTTAGCCAATTGTTTCATGGCTTTAAGTGGCGCAGTCATTACATCGGCTCCAATTTTTGCACATTCTAGAATATGCATTGGATGGCGAATAGATGCGGCCAATATTTCTGTGTCAAAATGATAGTTATCAAAAACGGTTCTGATTTCCGCTATTAAAGCCATGCCATCAGCACTGATATCGTCTAGTCTTCCAACGAAAGGAGAAACATAAGTTGCGCCAGCCTTAGCAGCCATTAATGCTTGACCAGCTGAAAAAATTAAGGTGCAATTTGTTCTAATGCCTCTATCATAAAAATATTTGATGGCCTTAATTCCGT
Organism: Crocinitomicaceae bacterium; assembly: GCA_020832365.1. Taxonomy (GTDB): domain Bacteria; phylum Bacteroidota; class Bacteroidia; order Flavobacteriales_D; family Crocinitomicaceae; genus JAFIEX01. The sequence goes on along the minus strand of JAFIEX010000038.1, from coordinate 439 downwards.
CAAGGGTCATGGGGATTTTAACCACAATATTATCATGTAAGTCAGCAAGTTTTTCACCTTCACTACACATCTCTTTGTAAGTTGTGGCTATTACTTCTGCGCTTACTGGTCCGTTTACAATGTTGCAAATTGTACGGTAATGTTTTAGGATGTTTTCCTGTCCTATTATAGCTTCTTTAGCCATTAGACTTGGATTGGTGGTTACACCATCCAAAACACCTAAGTCATTTGCTTCCTTAATTTCATCTAAATTAGCCGTATCAATAAAAAACTTCATATTTTTTTTAATAAGTTTGTTTCAATGTTTAAAAATAGTAAATCTTTTAAAGTAAAACTGCATAAGTTATTCGTAAATTTGTAATATGCAAAATGAGGAAGAGGAAGATTTATTTGGTGATGAGTTAGATGCCGACCTTCAAGCATTTGAAAAAATGTATGA
>JAFIEX010000037.1 GCA_020832365.1 Crocinitomicaceae bacterium | reverse complement strand
ATGAGCAAGCTAAAAACAGTACAAATAATTTTTTTAAACGCAACCATGTTGCAAAAGTAAGTAAAAGTAGAATATAAGACATTTAATTAGCTTGCCAAAAGATGTGTATCTTAAATAAATTTTGGTGTCCAAAAACCAATCGCCACAATATACTCAAAACTTTCATGCTTTTAAAGCATTAGGGTTTTCAGAAGATTATTACAAAAGAAAATCGAAAAATGGGTAAATCGAGATAAAGCGTTTGTTTTTACCGGAGCGCGTCAAGTTGGTAAAACTACCCTGTTAAAAGAAATGTTTGCTAATAGCGAAGCCATACTTTAGCTAAATGCATCACCCCAACCTTTAGTTATTAGTAAGCATGCAGGAGTTATTCGAAGTGTTTTAAGTCACCTATTGTCAATCCCACTTCAGCAAACGTTTAAGTTGAAATTGGATTACGGATCGGTTGTAAGAACGGATTTGAATAAGAATAAGGGTTTGGATAGTGTTTGTTTTGTTTAATTGATCATTATCGGTTTTCTATAATGCAGTGAATAATATTATTCCTTTCTTATAATTAGAAATAATAATCTTTTCATTATTATAAGTTACAAAATAAAACCAGTTTACAACGCAATATACTCCCACGTTGGTGTTCCGCGCTGTCCAGCATCATTATAAAAATCTATAAAACGCAGTTTGTAAATTAACTCTTGTTGATCTTTTACAAGGTAGGTCACATCGTAATGAATGATAAAATTACCATCAACAAAAGACTTCCATTTGTAGCCTATTGTATTCCATTTTTTAGAAAAAGTTTGCGAAAGGGCATATGTTAAGTCAATTTCTTCGAAAGGAGGAGACGCTAAACGTAATGCTTCCGTGTTATAAGGGTTTAACCACACACCGTTCACAAGGTATGGTAAAGGCTCAGGCTCATAGAAAATGTGTGTATATTGGGTAAATAACAAATCCCATTCGTCTTTTGGTGGCGCAATGATTTTTTGCTGATTATCTTCAAAAGAGAGGTAAGAATAGTTATATTCAGGATGCTTTTCAATCTTAACAGTAGTTAAATTTGAATTATCTAAATTAGCCACTTTTATTTCATAAGAAGTGTTCGTCACTTCCATAATTTGAATTTTTCTTCGCCCTAAAGCCGCGCCAGTAAAGCTGAAACCGCGGTCTATGACATAAACGCCTGATTTTTCCCACCAATTGGCAAAAGCACCGCTATCTAAATTACCTGTAGCAGGGTCAAATACGCGCATATCCTCATAATTTTGTAAATTAATATCATCCATAATATTTTTACCAGGAAAGAATACCGCACTCATAGCCAAAGCAGAATTAGTTATGATGTGTTTATCATCTGCACCTGTACTAAAAGCTAAGTCCCAATCGGTCCGTAAATTTTTACCAACAATGGAATTGCTTTCTAAATGGTAATAAACCTGATAACGATAATCTGGTCTCATTTCTACACTACCTGTTTTTAAATCCCCTGATGCTCTGGGTGAAATAGGTAACTCTTTTTTTCTACAAGCAAAAAGAGCTGCAACAACAAATACTGGAATTAAATATCTCATTACTTACTAATTTGAAACGTTAAACTTGTAAAAAAACTCCTTCCCATAGCAACGGCCATGCTGTTACTTCCAGCTGAGTGAGCACCACCAGGCATAAATCCTTGAATATTGGTTACGTTGAAAATGTTTCGAACACCTAACGTCCAATTCCATCTGTTTTTAAATAACATTTGTTGGTAGGTTGCATCGAAAGTATGAAAATCATCAATTACAGAAAGAAAGAGTTCATTTTCTGCCCCTACCCTAACCAATGGCATTTGTCCTGTATATTTATAAAAGAAAGAGAGTGTGCTGTTTGTTTTTTGAAATTTATACTGTGCGTTGAGTTGACCCTCTGGGGAGAAAAAAAAGCGATCTCTTGAAGGACTCATTTCTTCAGCTGAGAAGTTGTTGTATCTCCCAATGTAGGAGCCACCAACCTGAAAGCGAAAATTATTATGCACCCAATCTGTTGTAACTTGTGCGCCAATGGTTTCAAAACGATTAATATTAAAGTAGCTGAACTCTGTTAAGTTTGCCTGGGCTAAACCTATCATATCATTAATTTGGTTGTAAAAACCTGAAATTTTTGCTTTGTATTCTCGTCCTGTTCGGCGCGTCCAATAAGATAGACTACCGTTCCAATTATGTGAGGTCTCCGCAGATAAGTTAGGGTTACCTTGAATGTTATGATTGATATCAACAAAATAAAAATACAGTTCTTTTAAGTCTGGCGCACGAAAACCTCTAGCGTAAGCGCCTCTGACAGTCATCCCCTTATTTTTTTTACTAGTGTCCAAAATATCATATTTGATATTCAAAGATGGCACCAGTGGTGCCTCATAAGCCGTGTTATGAATCGCTCGAACACCAGGACGAATAGTTAAAGCTGCAAAAGGTTGAATTTCCGCAGTAGAGAAAAGAGCATAATCCCCAATGTTTTGTCGTTCTCCCAATATCCTTGGACCAAAACCTACTTCGTGATTAATGTCATAACCTACTTCGAAGTTAATCCAAGCGCTATCCCGCAGGGTATTAAACGTGGCGCGTGACATCACATTATTGAACACCGAAGTGTCTTGGTCTGATTTATTTGGTGACAACTGTCTGTCCAACGTCGTAAGATCGATGAAATAGGTGTTTTTAATTCTTCGAAACTGGTTAACTGCTGCCATTCCATTGATTCTAAATCCCCTGCCTTTATCAACATGGTTGAAGTGCATGGCTTGATTCAAACGACGCGTAATGAAGTAATCATCAAAAGCGCTTATTTCGAAAGGTGGACGAGGCCTTCCCCGGCTCAGTACTTCTTCCCAAAATAGGTCGTTCACATAATTGATATTCGTGTTGTTTTTCTGATAACTGTAATTAAACGTTCCAAACACTTGTTCTTTTGGGTTCCACTGCTGAAAGCGGCTGGAATCCGCCACAAATGTGTTGGAAAAATCAAAATTTCTATCTGTTGGAGACCACCCATCAAAATAATTTCTTCCGCCATTCAAAGTGACTGTATGACCTTTTTCTCGCCATCCAAATCTAGCATTGGAGTTATATTGCCCAATACTTTCATAATAACCATAGACCATTGCATCTAGGTTGTTTTTCATGTCCTTTTTGGTAATGATATTAATGGTTCCTGCTAAAGCGTCAGTACCATAAGAAACGGAAAGCGGCCCTTCAATGATTTCAACTCTTTCAACGTTGTTTAGATTGATTTGAGAAATGTCAATATTCCCATTTAGTCTTCCTGTGAGTGGCACACCGTCAATTAAAATTTTTACGTTTTGACCTGAAACACCTTGTAAACTCATAGCCGTTCCTAATGCAAAGTCTTGCTGCATGCGAATGTTTAACTCATTGGTAAATAAGTCACGAATATTTTGGGCTCCCATTGACTCAATTTTTTGCCTATCAATAACATGAATGTTATGGACAGCTCTCTCAGTTATTTTAGGCATATACTGGGCGGTAACCGCAACCTCATCGAATATTACAAAGGGTTTTGGTTTTAAACGATAAGTACGATGTTCTTTAATTTTTAGCGTATCAATTTTTCTATCGAAATTGCTGTGTTGCATTAAAATTAGCAAAGGAAACTCGTAATCTAAACATGGTTTTAAGTCGATAACACCATTATTATTAGTGATTTTAGTGCTTTTTTGCTCTTGTTTATTGACAATGGTAATTATTACGTCTTCGATCGGTTTACCATCTGATGCATTCAACACACGCAACTCTTGCCCATAAACAGTTGTTCTTAATAATAAATTGAACAGAAATAAACAAATCCCTATATGTAATTTCGTATTTTTCATTTTTTACATTGTTGTGGCTGTAAGGGTAGATTTTTGGGGTGAGCGAAAAAATAAAAAGCGGTACCACTTGTTTTCATCAAAACGTAAAGAAAATGGCCTTGATCTAATGCGTATAGAATAAAAACAACACAATACCACCTTTCCTAACTAATTAAGCTTTAAGCTTTGCTCAACATTAGCAACTATATCTCTCCAAGATGTTAACTCTGGAATTCCTGGCTTACGCTTTCCAAAAAGCTGCACAATTTGCTCTCCATCTTTATTAAAACATTCTAGTGCCGTCACAACACCGTCTTCTGTTGGTTTGCGAACAATCCAAGAATCTGTTATTTCGGCTTCTTTGATATGTAAATTGAAATCTGGGTCTAATACGTTGTACCAACCTTTCGCTTCCAATACTTTCTTAACCGGTCCTGTATGAATTTGAATCATACCTGGATTTCCTACAAAAACCATGATTTCAACACCTTCTTTAGCAGCTAACTCCAAAAGATTTCTGCAAGCTAAATTGTCAACTTTTACGGCATAATTTCCTTGAGGGGCAATTCTAAGCGCTTGTGTTCTTGTCACACCGTATTTTTTCAACATTCCAAAGAAATGATGCGTATCCTTTAAATTTACCCAAGCCTCTTGAAAACCATTAATATCTATTGCTGTATCAGGTTGTTCTGCCTCTTTTTCAGGAGTTTGGGTGATGACTGGTACCAAGTTCTGTTCTTCCGCTTTGTATTTTTCAACTAATTGTTGAAAAGCCACTTCGTTACTTTTGTTGGTCAAGTAAATTTTATGCACTGCTTCTCCATTTTTAGCAAAGAATTGAAGGCTTTTTCTTGACTCTTCATCAACCGCAAAAGCATAGCCCCAACAACTAAAGAAAATGCGTAAATCAATGTCCTCACCAACAAATAATCCTACATGAGGGTTGTTTAATTCTGGGTTTAAATAAACCCCTTTTCGTTCATGCACTACTTCATTATTTCTGGTCAAGGCCATAACCTTACCAAGGGGTTCTAGCTCTCCTAAAATGTTTTGAAACTCAGGTTTTAGTGTAGTCACGCCATGACCGATTTTAGTAACCAATAATTCTAGCTCAGAAACACCAAGCACTTGCGCTGCGTTTCTAATTCTTAAATGAGGCTGTTCTTTTGTGAGAGCCTCCCATTTAGCTTTCAATTTATGCTCTGCTACTGTTTCCATATTTATATAGATTATGTTATTTACGAATTAATTAAAGCACTTGCTTGTTCAATACTTTCTAGTTCTTGTTTTAGTGGTTGGAAATAAACTACTTTATGCGGTAGAAAAGGATGTTGATGAACGCATGCATCCATATTATAGCAGGTTTTTAAATTTTGCCTATTTAAAACCTCATCCACCGCACCTGTTGTCAGTATTTCTCCATTCTTTAATAATACCAGTTCATCTGCGAATGCTGCCGCCATGTTGATATCATGCATGACTACTAAAGCTGCATTTCCTTTAGCTACAAAGTCCTTAGTGATTTCCATGATTTTATGTTGAAATTCTATATCTAAATTATTGAGTGGCTCATCTAATAACATCAATTTAGTCCCTAAGTATTCTGAGTCTAGTTGTGCTAAAATTCTTGCAAAATGGTTACGTTGTTGTTCACCACCAGATAAAGAATAATGAATTTGATTTTCTTTTTCAGAAAGTGCTAACAATTCGTTTTGCCTGCGGACAACTTTCCAGTCTTTTAAACTTGGTTGATGGTCAAAGTGTGGATACCTTCCCATCAATGTAATTTCTTCCACCGAAAATTGAAAATTAACCGCTGACTTTTGCGTCATAACCGCCTGGAAAGTAGCCTTATCCTGAGCGGAAATTGTTTTGATTAATTGACCATTTAAGTAAACATCACCTGTATATGGAATATCCCCAGCAATAGACTTCAACAAGGTTGATTTTCCAGCACCATTAGGTCCAATTAAGGCAACGAGTTTACCGGGATGAACACCCAATGAAACGTTCTTTAACAAGAACTTACTTCCTACATTAACCGATATGTTCTGTATTTGCAACACTTAAATTGATTGATGTTTTAATTTCATTTTTTGACGAACGAGTAAACTCAAGAAAACTGGCGCTCCGGCAACCGCTGTGATTATTCCAATGGGTAATTCTGCAGGAGCAGCTAATGTTCTAGCCAATAAATCAGATAAACCCAAGAGCAACATACCGCCAAGAAATGATCCTAATAAAATGTAATAATGATTAGCACCGGCCAAGGTTCTTAAAATGTGGGGAACAACCAATCCTACAAATCCAATAATGCCGCAGAACGCAACCACGGTACCCATGGAAATTGCTGTACAAATCACAATGGTTCGCTTTAAAGCATTAACTTTTACACCGATATGACCCGCCTCTGCTTCTCCTAATGCAAGTGCATTCAGCTTTTTTGATTGTTTCAGTAATAAATAAATAGGTAAAATATTAATAATAAGCGTTATCCAAACCTTTTGCCATGTTGCACCGCCTAAGCTTCCCAAGGTCCAAAATGTTAGGTCTCTCAGTTGTTCATCATTGGCTAAAAAGGTTAAAAAGCCAGTTACTGCGCCAGCCAAAGCATTGATGGCAATACCAGCTAACAACATGGTTGCAACATCTGCCTTTCCTCTATTTAGCGACAAAGTAAATACCAGAATGGTTGTTAATAAAGCTCCTGTGAAGGTAAAAACAGTCAAACCAACCTCACCCGCGATGGGTAACCATTGAAACAATAAACCTCCGCCCAAAACAATGAAAAGTGCTGCCATCATTGCCCCGCCTCCCGCTATACCAATTATAGATGGATCAGCAAGTGGATTTCTAAATAGTCCTTGCATGGCAGCACCTGTTAGCGCCAAAATTCCTCCAACTATTAAACCAAGAACCAAACGAGGCAATCGAATGACCCAAAAAATTAAATACTGTTCTTTGGTGTGCGAAAACCACTCAAACCCTAAAGGCTTGACCAACACAGATATCAACGAACTAAAATCAATTTTTACTGCCCCCAAAGCGGATGAAAGAAAGAAAAGCCCTATCGTGCTGATAAACAATAATAAAATGATATTTCGTTGCCTTTTATTCATTGGTTTGCAATAGTTTATTGAGTTGTGCTACTGCTTGACCTAATCTTGGACCAAATCCAGAAAGTAACTGACCGTCCATAAAAAGAATTTGTTGCTTTTGTCCAGCAGTTGTCTCTTTCATTCCGGGTAAATCCAAAATACCGTTTATTCCATTTAAACTTTCTTTGGCGCTTTCAAAAAGTAATACAACGTCTGGATTTGCGGCAATTAAAACTTCATTCGATAACGGTTTAAAATCTTGAAACCCACTAACAGCATTTTGTGCACCAGCTAATCGGATGACTTCATCTAGGGATGTTTTTTCGCCTGCAACCATTAAACTGCCTGCACCTCTACCGTAGATAAACAGTACTTTTGGGACGGGTATTAAATCCGAAACCTCAGCTAAATGACGATCTATTTGATCAATCAAGAATTGAGCTTCTGCAATTGATAGGGCCTTAGCGATATCCATAATGAATTGTTTTGCCCCTTCTACCGAGAGCACCTTTTCTACCCCAACCATTCGAATATCAGCTGATTGTAACTGCCCAATAAGCGTTTGGTCTAGTGTTCCTTTCTCAAAAATAATGACCGTTGGATCTAAGCTGATTAACCCTTCTGCTTTCAAACTGGATGTGTGCCCCAACTTTTCTGCATTAGGAAGTGCAGCAGGGTAAGTACTTGTCACATCCACAGCGATGAGCTGGTCACCCCTGCCCAACTCATACACTGTTTCAGTAATGGCTCCACTCAGTGAGATAATTCGTTCCACTTCGTTGAGTGGTGTCGAATCTCCTTTTTCAGTAGCATTTGAACAACCGAGTAGTGTTAACGCCAAAAAAGCTAATAATAATAAAGGTAATTTGTATTTCATTACTGTACAATTAATCTTTGATTTACAACACTTCCATTTTCATGCTGAAGTGACACCATGTAGACACCCTTTCGTAATTGCAGGCCCGAAATATCGAAATCTGTTAAACCTGATAGGTGTTTTAAATTAGATTGGTTAACTATTTTCCCGGTATAATCCATTAAGGTTAGCGACACACTCCCTTGTTGTGTATTATTATAAAGCAAATGGATGTTGCTACCGTTGGAAGGATTTGGATAAACAATTAAAGACGGTGCATTTGATGAGGTTAGTTCATCTATATTTGCGGTCGAACCCAATTTTTCTTTGGTAAAGCCATATTTTCCTGTTGCGCTTCCACCAAAAGAAGAGAAATACAGCCTCCAAATATCACCTGCTCTATCAGCGATGAAAAACAATAGACTGTCTGCAATTTCAAACTGAAAAGTTTGATAATTCAAGCTTTTCCAGTCATAACCAATGGTGTTGATCCAATGAGAGAACGGTTTATTTTGCCAATCGTTGTAATTAGTTACATCAGCTACATCCAATACGCGGGCTGCCTCCACACCATTATTCATCAAGACACCAGCAACGTTGTGATGCACGTTTGGCGCTATTTCTGCAATGTATTGTGTTAAAAGTAAATCCCAATTATTAGCTGGGGGTTCTAAATCCAAGGTTTCTTGATTCAAAATGGAGTAATACCCAAAATTTTTATCATTGAAATCTGATTTAGCAATCGCAACCGTTTCTTCGTTTGAGCCATCTAAATGCGCATATTTAAAATTAAAGCTTCCGCCAAGTAAGTTTATCATTTGTAATTTTCTAAATGATCCATCTGCCAACTGAAGAATATGCAAAGAGTCGCCTGTTACAGCATGGGTCATGGTGTTATAAACACCCCAACCTAAATCGAAAGGATTGTTAAAGTTTCTACTCCTATTAAAAGCACCGAAAGCCCAAGAGGTATCGCTATCAAAATGCTGTTTCCATGTTGCAATACCAGCTGTGTCCACATTTTGCCATGCCGAGTTATCCCCATTTGGATAAACCCATAATTTCACCCCGTTAGCGCCGTTAATCCTAATCCCTGAACCAAATCCGCTTGCCTCAAAAGCTAAATCCCAATCGGCTTTCGCATTTTGTAAAACTTCTCCGGATGCTAATTGATAATAGGCTTGATTAGCATAGCCTTGCCCTAAGAACACCTCGCTTTCAATGGCTTGTGCGTTTGCAACTGTTCCTGCTAGGGCTGCTGCAATAAGTAATTTTATTTTTTTCATTTTATTTAGACTTATTATAAATAACGCCGCAAATATAGATGAGCAAAACAGCCTCGGCAATACCTTTTTTATGGTATTTTTATTTAGACTGATTATAAATTGTTGTTTTTCAATTTGTTTTAATGAATCAAACGGCTAACTTTATCCTAAAAAAATGCTTAGAATTTTACCTTTATTCGTCTTCTTGCAAGTTTCAGCTCAAACCTACTTTCCACCGATCAATAGCAGCAGTTGGGACACCATAGCACCTAGCGCTCTTGGGTGGTGCTCGGACAATATAGATAGTTTAACTGTCTTTTTAGAGGAGAATAACACCAAGGCGTTCATCTTATTGAAAGATGGAAAAATCGTACTTGAAAAATACATGAATGGGCAAACTCAAAGCGATACTTGGTATTGGGCATCGGCTGGAAAAGTGATTACAGCTAGCTTAATAGGCATCGCAGAGGAAGATGGACTACTTTCCATTCATGATCCTAGTTCACAATACCTGGGAAATGGGTGGACTAGCCTTTCACAGCAAGCAGAGGACGATATTACTATTTGGCACCAACTTACAATGACCTCAGGACTCAATGACCAAAATGTTGACTTAGATTGTACAGATCCTGCTTGTTTAACTTACTTGGCAGATGCAGGTGATCGATGGTCATACCATAATGCACCATATACGCTTTTACTTTCTGTACTTAACAGCGCCGTAAGTCTAACAGCGAACCAATATGTTAATACTAAAATTCATAGCCAGATTGGAACCAGTGGTATATTTGTTCCTATAGGGTTCAATCGCGTGTTTTTCAGTAATGCAAGAAGTATGGCACGCTTTGGGTTACTTTGTTTGGCAGAAGGTGTTTGGGCTGGAACTTCGATTATTCCATCTGACTTTTTCTCAGATATGGTTAACACCTCACAAGTTCACAATGAAGCTTATGGTTACCTCTGGTGGCTCAATGGCAAAAACAGTTTTCAAGTTCCCGGCCTAGGATTTAATTTTTCAGGTCCACTCTTTGAACATGCACCAAATGATACTTATGCAGCCATGGGGCTCAACGGTCAGTTTATTAACGTTAGTCCAAGTCAAGGTTTGGTGTGGATTAGAATGGGAGAGTCTCCTGATAGTAGCTTAGTTCCAATTACTTTCAATGATCAAATTTGGGAAAAAATCAATAATTTACCTTGTCCTGTAAGTACCAATGAGTCAAATAAACCCGCTCAAATAAACATTTATCCTAACCCTGCTCAAACAACACTATATATTGATGGTGCGCAAGAAGTTCAAAGTATTTGCATTTACGACGTCACTGGTCGAGCAATCCAAAAGCCGAGCTTCCAAAAAGGAGAAACTAGCATTCAATTAGACATTACTACGCTAGCGCCTGGGACCTACACCATCCTATATATTGAGAAAGAGAGAGGTGTTCAAACTTCGCTTTTTTTGAAAGAGTAAGGTTAGTCAGAACAAATTATTTAGATCAAAAAAACACTTTAACGCAAATACAATAAAAGTGCATAGTAAAACAATAGCCCATCCACTCCCAAGCTGTAAAACAGCTCTGACTTTTTAGGTGTCGCAGCATAAATTAAGTACACTGCCAATAATAAAAAACCAAAAAGTTTATAATCAAAAAAAGACCATGGAAAACTGAAAAATAGATAATTGATCCCGATAAATAAAAGTAAAAAGGACAAGTGCTGCGCTTTTTTTATACCTAACAACTGCGGTAATGTGCGTTGTTTTTGATGGTCATAAGGTAAGTCCCTAATATCAAAGGGAATGGTGATGGCGACAATTATCATAAAATGAATTATTACCAAATCTAAATTAGCAGAAATACTGTAGTCGGAAATTGCGATCGGCCAGATAAGGTTAACAATTGTCCATGTAAACGCAATAAAATAAATTTTCAAAAAAGGAATTTCTCGAAACGTAGGGTAAGAGGCTTTCCAACGCAAGGCATACAATATTCCAATCACCCCTGCAAGAGATAATAGTAGAAGGCTAGTTAAGGAAAAATAGTAGTAAAAATAGAGTTTAACAGCCAAGACCCCCGAAATAATGGTCAACCAAAAAAGTCCATGCTTATTCTTCAAAATCCATGAATGTCGCTCCGAAATTCCTTCCTTTATTTGATTTATGCGCAGCAATCGCTGTAAGTTATAAATACAGAGGGTAGCAAAAAAAACACAAACAAAAATTTGCCAGCTCGCCACCTTGAATCTATCAGCCCAACCCAAAGTTATCAAGGCTGCGGCCAAAGCGATATATGCATTGCCATAAATGATTGCTTTTAATACTTTCATTTTTTCTTTTAACCGCGAATCTCTTTATACATATATCTCGCTATTTTATTAATTAAGCTAAAGTCATGCCCTAACATAAACAAGATATCTGTATTTTTGTCCACATCAAGATAATTATTTTTAATAGGCTTTTCTTTTTACAATGGCAAAGTAAGTAAAGCCTGCATTATTAATGGTATGATTAAACAAATATATCGCTTTCTGCATCCCAAGTTTCAAAATTTATTTTTGGATTACCCTGTAAATATGCGGCCGCGATATGGTCACGGGAAGCCCCCGCATCCGATGCTGTATGATATAATTAACGCGAATAGGGAGCGATACACTGCCATTTTAGAAAGTGTAAAAAAACATACTGAAGCGCTTCAATCAATTAAAAAAATGGGTGAAGAAAAGGATGTAAAACAACCAACATGGAACAACGGTTTTTTACCTGGTTTGGATATCATCTTGCTTTATACGATTCTGGCAGAGCAACAGCCTAAAAAATATGTGGAGGTTGGTTCGGGTAATTCCACTAAAGTTGCGCATAAAGTCAAAAAAGATCTTGGGTTAACAATGGAAATCACTTCTATCGACCCAATGCCACGCGCTGAAATAGACGAATTATCTGACCAAATCGTTCGTGCGCCATTCGAAAACATTGATTGGGATGCTTTTTTAAATTTAGCGGCAGGAGATGTACTATTTATCGATAACTCTCACCGTATGCTGCCTAATTCTGATGCAACTGTTTTTTTCTTAGAAGTAATGCCCCAGTTAAAACCTGGAGTTATTGTGCATATTCATGACATCTATATTCCTTATGATTATCCTCAATTTATGTGTGATAGAGCTTATTCAGAGCAATATGGCTTGATGATTTATTTGCTGGCCAACCCAGAAAAATACACCTCTATTTGCCCTAATTATTTCATTTCGGAAGATAAAGCACTTTCAGCAATTATTGATGGCATTTGGAAACATGAAAATTTAAAAGGTGTTGAGCGTCACGGGGGATCTTTTTGGCTACAAATAGGCTAAATCGTTCGGTGGAGTCGTTTCTCGATACTGAATACCATTTTTCCTGTAATACCACCAACAGATTGCCGCAGCACCAACATCTGCCAAAGGAAACGCCATCCAAATTCCATTAATTCCAAAAAACAAGGGCAATACAACTACTAAGGGAATCAGAAAAAAGCCTTGTTTAGTAAGCGCCAAAAATAGAGCTGGTTTAGCATGACCCGTAGATTGATATAACGCACTAATAATCAAGCTTACAGACAGTAAAGGTGTTGCCAAAAAGACAATACGCATAGGTTGAATTGCAGCAGCGACTAATTCAGAATCAACAGTGAAGAAAGACACAATGCTTGGAGCAAACACCATGAGCATGATAAAAATAACTAGAGATAACATGCTTGACCAAATAACCGCTAAACGAATCACTTTGACCAATCTCTTTTTCAGCCTGGCACCATAACTATATCCAGCAATTGGCACAAATCCTTGCGTAATTCCAAGCACAGGAAAATTCGCAAACATGAGTACACGACTGACAATACCATAAACGGATAAGCCTAGTTCACCACCATAATGGAACAATGAGTTATTTAATACAATGGCCAATATACTTATCACGCCTTGTCTAGCAAAAGTTACGCTTCCCAACGAAGAGATTTCTTTTACAAGCGGTTTATTCAGTTTAAAATGCATCATTTTAGGAACTAAACGGGATTTTCCATGGGTAAAATGATAAATGGTAAATAATGCACTCATTAAGTATGACAAGGTGGTAGCCCAAGCAGCACCAGCAATACCCATATCGAAAACAACAATAAATATTGGGTCTAAAACAACGTTGACCAAGGCTGGAATAATCATAACATACATAGCCACTTTAGGGAATCCCTCTGCGCGAATAACGTTGTTGGACATCATTGACCAAGCGAGAAAAGGTATTCCAAGCAAGACAACATTAAAATAAATCAACGCTGGTTCAAGAATTGCTCCCTTTCCCCCAAATAGGGCTAAAATTTGTTCATTGAATATAAAGCCAAAAAGCACAAAAACCATGGCGAGACCCATAGTAAGTGTAATTTGATTACCGAATGTGAGTAAAGCTTTATCAAATAGCTTTGCGCCCAATGCACGAGAAATAACAGAAGCGCCACCTACGCCAATGGCCATCCCTATACTGGCAATCAAAAACGTAATAGGAAGCACTACCGTTATTGCACCAATACCCTCATAACCAACAAAGTGACCAACAAATATGGTGTCAATAATACCATAAAGCGACATAATAAGAATACCAATTGAAGCTGGTAAGGCCTGCTCTTTCAATAGCTTTCCTAATGGCTCTGTTCCAAACTTATCCGTTTCTTTCATGTAGCAATTTAAACACTATTTTTAGTATATTGTTGAACTAATCTAAGAAGCGTAATAGAAAATTATAAGTGGTGCCATTCTCATCTAAACAACGTTCGTATGTTCCATCAAGTTGTTCTGTAAATACTTCAATTAATTGTAAGCCGAAAGAACTATTCTGATTGTCCTTCCATGTTCCATCGTCTCTGTAGGTTAAAGTGAATGTGGAACTATTAATTTTTTTCATTGCAACCTCTATTTTTCCATGGTTATTATTAAAAGCGTGTTTCATAGAGTTGGATACCAACTCATTAACGATTAAGCCAACAGGAACAATTGTCTTTGGCCCAATAAAAGGAATTTGAATACCCTGTTCTACAGTAACCTCTATTCCTCTATAGTTTGCTGCTATCACATCATTAAAAAGCGTTGATAAATAATCTGATAAGTCAATTTGAGAAAGCGCTTCTTTCTCATACATTTTTTGATGAATTAAAGACATCGTCATTATTCTTGTTATGGCGTCATCAAAACTAACTTTCGCCTCATCCGATTGAAGTTCTGAACTTTGAATTCGTAAAAGACTTATAATTACTTGTAGATTATTCTTAACCCTGTGGTGAATTTCTTGTAATAGCGCTGTTTTTTCAATATTTTGCTTATCAACAATCGCTTTTTCTAGTGATAACTGTTCATAAGCCTTTCTTCTTTTTTGATTAGCATGTTCCGTTACTTCATGAAAGTGGTGCATAATAAAACCAATTAAAAACATGGTAAAAGTAAACTCCACCGACATAATAATTTGTGTGGTGGAAGTCATGTTACTAAAATCTTGAAGATTAGAGAAAAAATAGGTGTTGAAGTATATTACATAAAGTAAAACATTGAAAAAGATAAAAGTAAACCCCCACCACTTATTTAAAGTGAAAAAACTAAATAAAACAATTACGATCATCCACAATGCCTCAATGATGTGCACTGCTCCTTTAATTTGAAATACAGAAAGGTAGATGATAATGGTTGCAAAACTACATATCACAATAGACACAGCTTGATATTTTTTTGCTAAGTGCATGTAAATCAAACCTGAACAGCTCAGTATAAAAACTCCTAGATAATGGTAAAAAAAGGCATCTCTTGAGATGTAAGAAATAGTAGTAATTGTGCCTATTACAATAGAAAATAAAAAACAAGTTCTGAAAGTTAACGAAAACTTAGCCCTTTCATTAAATGACGTATAGGCTGTTCTTGGTGTAATCAACTGAAATATTTTCATTCTACTTCTTCTTGTTTTCCTTAAAAATCCTGTCGGATCCATCAAACCCTGGTGACTGTATACTTAAAACCTCTAACTGCTTGTCTTCTTTAACTTTTACTGCATGCCAAGTGCTTTTCGGAATAAAAATCACATCTCCAGCACGCACTTTTTGACTTTTATTATTCAAATAAACTATTGCTTCACCAGAAAGCACATGAACTACTTCTGAGTGAAAATCATGCTTATGTGTGGGAACCGTGTCAGACACAGTGATAAAGAAACTTGTGGATAAGGTGTCTCCAAAAAGTCGTTTTACTGTAACACCATTCTTTTGATCAGCTTCACTAAATTTAGCCAAATTAATAACTTCTTGACTGCATAAGGGGAACAATAGTAATAGTAAAAATAGCGTTAAAAAAGTGTTTCTAATCATCTCTATTTATTAGTCGCACTAAGTTAAAATAATTGAAAGGAAAAGCGGGTGCTAAAGGCAATTATTTCAGCAAATTATCCAAAGTAATATGTAAATTGATGCCTCGTAGCTCGTTACCTTGTGCTATAATTCTGCCTTCTCCATCGACTAAAAAAGCATAGGGGATTCTAGAAACGCCATATTTTTTTGCTACTTCGCTACTACCATCTAGCACGTGAGATTTCCAAGATAAATTATCTTTTTCGATGGCTTTTACCCATTTCTTTTCATCCTTATCTAAAGAAACACTTAAAATTTCAAAACCCTTACCATTGGTAAACTTTTGCTTGTTATACTTCTCGTATGCTTCAACTAAGTTTGGATTCTCCATTCTGCAAGGTCCGCACCAAGAGGCCCAAAAATCAATCAAAACTAAACTTCCTCTTAAGTCACTTAAAGAAATGTCCTTGCCCTTTGGGTTGGGCAAAGTAAAATCCATAGCTCTTTTGCCGTTTCCTGGATGCAAAAAAGACATCAAAATGGCGCCAACAACTATAAATATAAAACCGCTTTTATGCATACTATTTCTTTTAATACTTTAGGATATTCTTCTGATATCGGCACCTAAATTATTTAGTCTAATATCGATATCTTGGTATCCACGATCAATTTGCTCTATGTTGTGAATAACACTTTTTCCCTCGGCAGAAAGCGCAGCGATAAGCAAAGAAACCCCTGCTCGAATATCTGGGGACGTCATTTGTATTCCCCTTAAACTATTGACCCTATTCAAGCCAATAACTGTTGCTCTGTGTGGATCACAAAGGATAATCTGAGCGCCCATGTCAATCAATTTATCCACAAAAAACAAGCGAGATTCAAACATTTTTTGATGCACTAAAACACTTCCCTTGGCTTGGGTGGCCACCACTAAAATAATGCTTAGTAAGTCTGGCGTAAACCCTGGCCATGGTGCATCAGCAATGGTTAAGATAGAGCCGTCAATAAAGGTGTCTACCTCATATTGTTTTTGTGCTGGAATATATAAATCATCGCCTCTTCGTTCCATTTGAATACCTAACTTAGAAAAAACTTGAGGAATAATTCCGAGGTTTTCATAGCTGACATCCTTAATTGTAATTTCAGATTGCGTCATTGCTGCCAACCCAATAAAACTTCCAATTTCAATCATATCTGGCAAAACGCGATGAAAACATCCTTTAAGCTCCTTGACGCCCTCAATTGTAAGTAAATTACTACTAATACCAGAAATTTTTGCCCCCATGGAATTCAACATTTTGCAAAGTTGCTGGATGTATGGCTCACAAGCAGCATTATAAATGGTGGTTGTGCCTTTGGCTAAGACTGCCGCAAGAATGATATTCGCAGTACCTGTTACAGAAGCCTCGTCTAAATGAATATAGGTGCCTTTTAGCTTATCGGCCTCAACAGTGTAGAAATGTTCTTTGGAGTCAAAATTAAATTTGGCGCCTAACTTAATGAAGCCATCAAAATGCGTATCAAGTCTTCTTCGTCCTATTTTATCACCACCTGGTTTAGGCATATATCCCTTGCCAAATCTTGAAAGCAATGGGCCTACAATCATCACAGAGCCTCTAAGACTACTTGCTCTCTTCTTAAAGTCTTCTGATTTCAAATATTCTAAATCTACATCTTTTGCTTGAAAAGTGTAAGTTCCCTTCTCTACCTTTTCTACTTTAACGTTCATAGCCTGTAACAAGCTGATCAACTTGTTTACATCTATAATGTCTGGTAAGTTGGAAATGGTCACTTTTTCGGGAGTTAACAAAACAGCGCAGAGTATTTGCAACGCTTCGTTTTTGGCTCCTTGAGGAGTTAATTCTCCCTTGAGTTGTTTGCCTCCGTAAATTTCAAAAGATGCCATAATGCTTATTTTTTTCTTTTTCTGGTTTTGGTGGATTTTGTCCTTTTTTGATTTTGATTTGGTGGGTTAATCAAACCAAACTCTCTTAAAATATGCCTTGTTGGCTTTAAAGAATCTGGTGACTCCAAAATTAATTTACCATTGGACAACTGCTTCATGTAGTTGGCAATAGCGCCATTTTCTACATTACCCGTATGGAAAAGCAGATAGTTTTTTTTCATTAAATTTCCTAAGACACCAATGAGGTAATCTTTTTCCTCGCCATCCTCTAAGTCCGAAGCTTCTTTAATCATTGCCTCAGCGTAACTTCCAAAGTGCCCAAATTTGCTTGTGTTTTTTGGGTAGTCCATTATTTCTGGCCTGCTATTGAGCTTTTCCTTTTCTGGTATAGGATATGGAGAATCTACATCCAAATCAAAGTTAGACATCACAAACAAGTGCGTCCAAAGCTTGTGCTTATAATCTTCAATATCTCGCAAATGTGGGTTAAGTTGCCCCATCACATCAATGATGGCTTGTACTGCCAAATTGCGTTCTTCTCGATCTGCTATAGTTTTAGCATACTCAATCATGTTCTGCACGTTTCTTCCATATTCTTGGATATGCAAAGCAGGACGCTGGGTGTTGTAAGACAAACTGTCTTCTACGTAATTCATTCAGTTAAAGATTTAAAAAGGCAAGTTTTACTTGCCTTTGATTAGCCCCAAATCAAAATAGCAGCAATAACACCAAGTGCAATTATGGTATAAATTGTTCCTAAGGCTGCTGTTGATTTTTCAAAAAAATTGTCAGACATAATTCTTAATTTTGGGACGAAGATAATAAAACTATGAATTATTTCCATTTAAAAAAAGTGAAATAAATGTTGTTTTTCAAAAAAACAGGCGCTGTACTATTTTTTATTAGTTAAAAAAGACTAAGCTTTTCAATATTTAAGTTGTGAGAAAAACTAAAAGCATCCGCGCCTTTTAAATATTAGCAAATAAGACTATATGACAGATATGATAATTAACCATTCGATGTTTAGCAAAAAAATATCATTATAAAGCATAGCAACAAGACAAAACATTTATTACTTTTTAGTGTTTTTTGTTATTCAACTTTAGATTGTTTACCTTTGCAAACATTTTCAAAGAAATATAAAATACATGAGTAACACACAAGAAAGATTGGCTTATAAGGTTAAAGATATAAGTTTAGCGG
>JAFIEX010000036.1 GCA_020832365.1 Crocinitomicaceae bacterium | reverse complement strand
CTTTTCCAGTTAAATCTTGAATGATTATTTGATGGAATGGAACAGATACATCCAAAGAAATATAATTTTGCGCTGGATTTGGGTACAAAACGAATGATGCATTAGCTAAATTTTCTTCAGTTGTTGCAACGTCAATGTTT
This sequence comes from Crocinitomicaceae bacterium, assembly GCA_020832365.1. GTDB lineage: Bacteria > Bacteroidota > Bacteroidia > Flavobacteriales_D > Crocinitomicaceae > JAFIEX01. Next base: position 18,590 of record JAFIEX010000036.1, on the reverse strand, counting down.
TTACCCATGAGTGTAATATTGTCATACCTGTTATTTCCTGAAGTTCCCTCTGTATTTCCTTCCCAAGTAATTCGGATTTGGAAATCCGGATTATTGTTGGTGGCTGCAATTCCAGAAAAGTCAATAGTAATTAACTCATAAACTTCTTGAATGGCAAATGAAGTTTGGCTTAATCCAGCTTGCGTGAAAGTTGAACCTCCATCGATACTATACTCAATAATATTGAATAACATTCCTTGGCCTGATCGGTAAACAGCATATTCAAATACAACATCCTCTACACCAGCTGTAGAAAGATTGAAAATCAGCGCTCTGTCTTCGGATCTGTTTCTTACTCTTGCAGCTAATCCTGCAACCTCTCCCATTTGTAGGTTTAAAGAGGAACCATTCTCATAGGCGTCCATGTCCCTGTTGCCAGTACCGATATAGGTCATGGTTGGAATAAAGTTAGGAATTAATGAGTAATCCGCGTCGATTGTAACTACATCAGGTGCCGCTAGATCCATGTTGTTAAAGTGCCAATAGTAAATCAAGTCTAATGCTGTTGGTGTTGCTGTTGTTTCGCCTTCAACCGTTATTTCTTGCGTTGTTGCATTTGGCGATTCAAGAATGATGTCACCAGCTGCTGTTCCAAGAGCAGTTTGATTTAAATGAATGTAAACTATCGTTGCTGGAACTTCTCCATTGTTGGCATTTAAAGTGATAGTTGTGTTGAACGGACCAGCGGCATCAGTAGCAAGCTCAAATCCAGCAGGAGCAGTTACTGTAATGTCGTCATCTAAGAAAATTCCGGATACAGAAATTGTTTGGCTTGGTGATGGTGAACCTAATTCTTGATTAAAGAAATTCAAAGTACTTGGAGTGACAATAATTTCAGGATTTTGCACCACTAAAGGATCTATCGAACCAATGGTAAAATCACCAAAAGATGTAAAAGCAAGTGTTGAAGTCACCTCACCTGCTGGTGTAGCTGTTCCAATTCCTCCTAAATCTGACCACTCACTATTTTGATTGTGAGCTACTCGCACATTACCAATGGATGTTATGTTTTCATCTGCACCATAAGTCAAAGTAATGGTTAAGGCATCTACTGGCTCAGCTGTAACTTGATCAACAGTAAAATACCTAACACTTGAAACTTGTTCTAAATCCCCTGTCAAGGGAAGTGTTGGGGCAGGAGCATCAACAACTTCTCCAACATACCAAACACTATTAGCAGCAGTTTGGTCAACTAATAAGGCAATAGGTCTGTATGCTCCCGCAGCACCGATAGGAAAATTAATAGTTGTAGGAACGTTATCAGCCACTGCTGCGAAAAATGGTCCATTCACAAAGCTATTGGCGTTACCACCTAAGATTTGTCCGCCTGCTGCAAGGTAGATAGAAGCACTTGATGAGGTGTTTACCATTCCTTGGTTGAGTGCTAGCACATTGCTTACATGCCAGTCACCAGAAACAGTAATTTCGTTATTTATGTGTAAATTTTCTACGCTGTAATCAGTGAAGTCTGCGCTGTAAGTCTGTGGAGCTATTCCAACAATGTGTAAATCATTTACATTATCAATTAGACCATCAAAACCAGCCTCAATGGTAATGTCTCCGCCAACATATACTTTGTTGTTATACCAACGAACTCTTCCTTCTACAGCTGATTCAATAATTAAATTACCTTTAATGTAAAGTGAATCTGTTGAGCCACTTCTAAGCCTGAACTCTCCACCTTGGTTAACTGCTTGTATTGTTAAGTTATTTAAAGCAGCTGCAATGTTGGTGTTACTATTTGGTGTTGCCCTAAGGTTAAAATTATTGCCATTACCAGCTCCTAAAACGACATTAGCAATTTCATCGGCTAGAACTACAGTCCCAGAAAAATCATAAGCTGTTCCATTACCACCGATATTTACGCTATTACCTGCATATATTGTGGCACCGTTATCAGCAAACGTTGCTGTTTGGTCAAAAAATACTATCAATTGGTTGTCAGAAGAAACGATACTGTTTGTGGCTAACGTCAATTCACCGCTAGATTTATTTACTTCGAAGTTATAGGAACGTAGTGCATTTCCATTGGTAGTGATCATTTGGTTACCTGCTCCGTTAAATAGAAGATTGTATTCGGCTGCTCCTCTTGCGTTTGGCATTTGAACAGAATTTAAAAGTGTTACATTTCCTTGAATATTAACTACACCATTTCCGTTAAATACTGGTTGAATATCATCTAAAATTAAGTTTCCATAGCTATGGTAAGGAAGATTTGTAGCATCCGTTTTGAAAATTACAGTTGCATCTGCTGCGATACTGCCAAAAGTTGGAATCGTGCTATTATTTAATTCCAATGTAGCTGCATCATTGATATCTATTTCACCTGTAAAAGAAAAATTTTGAGGAACAACAAAGGTTGCTGCGTCTGTTCCATTGCCTAAAATCACCTTAGAACCAGCTCCACTTACTTCCCAGTTATCTCCGATTGTTGCTGTACTGGTATGAATGTAGAAAGTCTGAGCTGCATCTGAAAAACTTAATGGCTGCGCTCCAGTTCCACTTGGGTCATCAGACCAAGCAGAAAGTAAATGTAAATCGGTACCTGAAATTGCCCAAAATTCTTGTGCCGTTGCAATAACATCTCCAGAAAAAGTGACATTATCAAATCTCCAAGTTCCAGACGGGCTGTAGTCTCCTGTTCCTTGTCCCGTTCCAACTGGCCCCGACTGTGTATTTGCTCTTTGGTAGGCCTCATTGGCTCCAAAAGTGTCATTTTCGTTTTGGTCAAAAGGGTCTGGAGAAAAAATAGATAGTATTCTTACAGCAAAGTCTGCATTATCATTGCAAGCAGCGCATGCAGAAAAATCAAATGAGAAAGCATGAAAAGTATTATCTGGAGATAAGCCACCTGCGTTATTGGCAAAATTCGTCCAAGTAGCACCGCCATCAGTTGTATATTGGATATTTGCCCATCGTGAAGCGGTTCCAGATGCTCTGTGGTCTAAATCTAATTGAATGTTTTCAAAACCAACAGTGCTTATGGCAAATTCAACACCGGCCCCACCACCTTGACCACCTAAACCAGAAAATTGGTTGGGATATGCTGATGTGTTCCATCCTCTTTCTGGATTTCCAGCAGCTCCCGCGGCAAATGCCGAACTTGTCCCTCCTATATTAGCAGCTAATCCCGCACCGATATTTGGATTTAAAGTTTCATCATTGAAGTTCCATTGTGTGATAATGGTTTGCGCATTTGTTGTGAAATTTAGTAAAATCACAACTAAAAAAAATAATAGTTTCTTCATGTTGTTTTTTTTTCAAAAGTAAGGCTTTTGAATAACTTCGATGTAAAGCCAATTAGAAATCAAGGTTAAGTCTACATTAACCTTGATTCAGAAGGACTTGATAAGTTATAGCTTCCAATAATAAGTTTTCTGTTTTGTCGAGGAGATACTTGATAAGCATATCCGGCTAATGGCTTATGTTTTTATAGACCAATTGCAACATTCCTGCCATTTGCGCCAAGTCGAGATAGCTTTCCATTCGCTGCAACCTTATGGCGGAGTAGTCTCTTTTGGCATTTATGAAGGATTGTTGTAGTTGGGCAAGCTCCAAACTATTGATTTGACCTAATTGGTAACGATCTTGTCCCAATTCAAAAGCTTGTTGAGCGAATTGCACATTTTGTTGCGCCACTTTTAATAAATCAGACCGAAGATTATATACTTGTAATAATTCTTTAGCGCCAACAATTATTTGTTGTTCCATTTCTTCAGCGGTTAAAGTTGCGATTTGCTCCTGCATTTTAGCAACATCTAAAGCGCGCTTATTTTTCCAGTTGTTGAAAAGCGTATATCTTACGTTAACGTTAGCAAAATAGGTGATCTGTTGCGTTCTTGCGTTCAAATTATCATCTGCTAAAGCACGGAAAGAAGAATAGGCGGGAGATAAGCCTGCTTGAAAACCAATGGTTGGGTATAGAAAAGACCTTTGAATAGCGGTGTTTGTTTTTTGCAGCTCAACATTCAGCCATTGATTTTTCAGGTTTTGATTATTGGTGCGAACGGCATCCATCAATTCGTTTGAAGTGAGTTTGAAATCAGGAAAATCTAAGGAGGCAGTTAATGAAGGGAATTCATCAGAAAGTAATTGTTCCTCTGGAACATTCATCAATAACAATAAATTACGGTAAGCGTTGTCGAGGGTGATTTTTTGTTGCATGGCATTTAAACTGTCAGAAAACACTTGATTACGGACTTGTAACAAGGTTAGTGAGTTGGATTGTCCGTAAGCATCTTTGGCTTCTTCATAGGCTAATTGCTGCTTGCTTAGATGATGCACTTTTCTGAGCACTTCAAGTACTTCTTCTTGCTGTACTGCGTTAAAGTAGGCTTTCATGACGTCCACAATGGTGTTTTCAACCAATAACAAGGCATTACCAGCACTTTGCTCTTCTAATTGAGCCAAGCGTCTTTTGTTCATGTAAATTCCTCCTCCAGAAAATAAACTCCAATTTATTGTGCCTCCCGGTGTGATTTGGTTGGTGCCAATTAAACCGGGGACAAATGTAAAAGGGTTATTGGTGTTATCGATAATTGAAGATCCGAATTGTGTTGTTAATTCCACTGTGGGAAATAAGCCAGCCTCAGACCATTTATTGTTTTTCTCAGCAATATTTTGTCGTTGTTCAGCAATTTGTATTTGAAAATTATTTTCTAAAGCTGTTTGAACACAATTTTCTACGGACAGCTTTTCTTGTCCAATTAATTGAAGGGAAAGAAAGAGACAAACAATATAGTTTAATTTAGTTTGAGTCATGTGCAGATTTTTCTTTAATTGCTTTACGAATCGCTAAAGCAGTTTCTACTTCTTGGTGACTTTTTAATTTTCCAGTCCAAAGCCAAGTGAAAGCTCTTTTAATGTCATTACCAAAGAGTATCGCAGCGGGGAAAAATGCTAAGATAATAAGTGTTCCGAACAGCACACCAAAAGCAATAGATGTAGCCATGGGAATTAAAAATTGCGCCTGCATACTCTTTTCAGAAATTAATGGTAACAAACCAGCAACAGTGGTGATCGTCGTTAATAAAATGGGACGGAATCTTGCGATAGCAGCTTCATAAGCAGCTGTTTGACTAGTTGCCCCTTGTGTGATGAGTTGATTGTATTTATCCAAAAATACAACGGCATCATTAATTAACACACCTAGCAATGCAATCATCCCAAAAGCACTTAGCAGTGAAACTGGAATTCCTACAATGCCATGCCCTAATATTGCACCTGCAATCCCAGCGGGTATGACTAATAGAATTAAAAATGCTTGATAAACTGATAAGAAATGGAGTGAGATAACAATCAGCATCACTACAAGAACGATAATGGTGATATACTGCATGGAGTCTCCCGTTTTTTGACTTCTTTCTGCTTGCCCCAGCTGCGTTAAGGATACTGAAGGAAAAATTTGAGCCATTTCAGGGATGATTTTTTCCTTGATAACACGGTTGTAAGTAGCTACTGAATCAGGATAAATAGACGTAGCATCTACTTTGACTTGCCTTTTGCTGTCCCTTCTTTTCAGGCTTTCTGGTCCTCTTCCAACTTTAAATGTTGCTACTTGTGATAAAGGTATAGATAGACCGCCAGCAGTGCGAATTTGCATATTGGCCAAGTCAGCCATTGTTTGTCTATCCTCAGGGGGGTAACGGACCCAAATTTTGACTTCGTCGTTTCCAATGATCAACCTTTGTGCCTCTCGACCAAAAAAGCCATTTCTAATTTGGCGAACAATTTCGGATTGTCCAAGACCATAAATTTCGCCTTGTGGTAGCAGAGTCAAATAGACTTCACTTCTTCCCGGAGGAGCATTGTCTTTGATGTTTTGCACCCCATTCATGCGACCTAAGGCATTTTTAAAATATTTTTTCGCTCCTTCCAGGTCCTCATTGTTATCGGATGAGAGTCCAAACTCAATATCTGCACCAAAACGATTGAATCCACCTACAAAAAAATCAGCTGATAATTTCCCTTCATCTGATGATAATACCCTTCTAATGATGCGGTTAATGAATGTGTCAACAGGTGTTTTGGTGTTTTCTGAATTGTAATAAACATTGATCATACCAACGTGGTTGCCTGCTTGACCGAGGTTCATGGTAGCGCCTGTGGTGCTAGTAAAGTAAGCCAACATGGTATCTCCTTCCTCTTTCTGGATACGGTCGTTTTCCTCTAATAAGATGTTGGCTGCATCATTCAGGAAATTAGTTGTTTTCCATTGAGGATCACCGGGCTTAAAAGCCACTTCAATATTTAAAAAATCAGGAGGAATGGCAGGGAAGAAAGTGAAACCAATTTTTCCACTGATCAGAAAGAAAAAAGTTGAGACAGTAAAAATAAGTGGAATGAAAAAAGCAAATCTCCTAACTGTGAACTTCGGAATCCAAAGAATGCGTTTTTCTGAGAGGAAAAAATTCACCGTATCATGGAATATTTTGTCTCTTAACAATCGAATAAAACTCTCTGCTGCTTTGCGAACATTTTTCTCAATTGGCGAGTTGCTAAAACCTTGAAAAACAAAAACGGCGCCTACAATTATCAATGCAAAAGGAAACAATGTTTGCATAAAAGACGCATTTGGAAGAAAAAGGCGGGTAGCGATGAACACCATTCCTATACCGAGAGCCATCAGTAGTAAACCAAGAATAGGGGATAGGGGAGTCTCTTTTTGTTCGCTTAATACTTTTTTGCTTGCCAAATGAGAAGGTAAAACGAAAAAAGCTTCGAACAAGGAGAAAGCTAAGCAGGCAATAACAACAAATGCCATTTCTCTCATTATTTCTAAACCTTCTACAAAGAGTAATACAGAAAAGGCTAAAATGGTTGTCAAAACAGAGGTGAATACACTTGGAAGTACTTCCATTGTTCCATCAATGGCCGCTTGATGCGCTTTCTTTCCTTTTTCAAAATGGGCATAAATATTTTCGGCAATAACAATTCCATCGTCGACTAAAATTCCTACTACGAGAATCATTCCGAATAAAGAAATCATGTTGATGGTAATGCCAAACCAATATCCGAAAATGAACATTCCTAGGAAGGAAAATGGTATTCCGAAAGCCACCCAAGCAGAAAGCTTGATATTTAAAAATAGGCCCAATGCCAAAAGAACTAAGATTAATCCAAAGAGACCATTTTCCGAAAGGAGACGAATACGATCATTTAGCATGTTGTTAAACTCAAAAAATATCTCAAAAGCGTAGTCATTTTCTCTTTCGTTGAATGTTTTTTGGTAGGCTTGAATGGCCTCTGAAATTGCTGCAATATCTTCATCAGTAGTTTTTTGAATCTGTAATGAAATAGAAGGGAGATTATTATATGTGGCCATTTCTGATCCTTCTGCAAAACCCATCGTTACACTTGCCACATCACCGATGATAATTTTTTCTCCAGACGGTAAAGTGCGCAAGGTGATTCCAGCGATTTCTTCAGGTTCAACCACCCGCTGATTGGCGCGAATATTCATTTCTCGCAATTTTCCGCGAATAACTCCTGCTGTGATGTCATTATTGGTGAGCGCTACAGCTGTAGCAATTTCTTCAAAAGTGATATTGTAGCGATTCAAATCTTGCTCTCTAACCTGAATGGCTATTTCTGTTTCAGGAAAACCTTGTTTTACAATTTGTGTAATCACTTTCGTATTAAGCAGCTCTTGTTCAACTTGATTGGCTTTTTGAGCTAGTTTATAGCGATCTGAATTTGGGTCTTTTGCAATCACTCCAACAAAAGCAACATTGGAGGACATGCTACCTGTTTTTAACCTAGTAATGATTGGTTTTTCAGCGCCCTGCGGGAAGCTACTGATAGCATTGACGCTGTTTTCAATATCACTCATCAAGGCCTCCATATCAGCATCTTGTTCTGCTTTAATACTGATTTGAGCTATGTTTTCTTGGGAGTTTACCTCAATAAACTCAATGTCTTTTAAACCCTTAATGGCTTGTTCGATTTTTAAGCTTACCCCATCTTCCATTTCTTGAGGTGAGGCACCAGGGTAAAGGACAGAAATCAAAACTCTATTGGGGTCTATTTCCGGAAAAAAGGAACGGTTCAAGTTTGATAATGACCAAAATCCGAACAAAATAATGATTACAATGGAAGCATTCGTCCAAATTGTTCGCTCTATGAAAAATTGAATTAACCTGCGCATTGTAATGACTATTTTTCGATGGCAATAAATTTCATGTCCGGTCTTGGATTGATGAATGGATCTGTTACCACACGATCATAATTTTGTAATCCTCTTACAAAAACAGAATCTTTTTGATTACCAACAATTTCAACATTTTTGCTAACGATAAGGCTGTCTTTATAAATTTGCACAGTATTATTGACCACTGCATTTTCAGGTAGTACAGACACAGCTTCCAAACTTGGTCCCGAGACTAAAATGTTTAAGAACATCCCTTGAATTAAGTCCTTTTTCGGAAGGTTATTTAAGCTAAAGAAGCCATCAATCGACTGCGTTTGAGTATTTATGGATCTGGCATTTCTCAGCAGCTTTCCTGAACCAACGGTATCACCAAACGGAGTAATCATAGTTACACTCGATGCATTTCTGAAATAATCCAACCATTCTAACTTGATAGGAGCTTTTACTTCATAATTGTCATTTCGGGCTATGCTTAAAATTCTCGCTCCAGGAGATACAATTGAACCATTTTCAACATTACTTTGAACAATAACACCATCATAAGGAGCGACGTATAAATATTTATCAAATTGTGTTTCTAATGCTTTTACAGCATAGTACTCGGTGTTGATGTTTCTAGCTTTCAACAGCATATCCTCTTTTTCAGTACTTGGAACTGGAAGCGGAGCTAACGTTTCAGTTGCTCGAATACTGCTGAGGTATTTTTCCCATTTTTTTCTTTCACTTGGGAAATCAATGCTAATATCAGGGAGCACAGTTGCAACCAATGTAGCAAAACTACTCCTTCTTGCTAATAGATTGTAGGCAGCTTCTTTACGTTCTAAGTTTACCAATATTTCGCCCTTGCGAAAAGTAGTACCAACTTTTAGGCTTCTGTTATCTTGAGAGATGACACCTTGTACTTCCATTTGTACATCAATTGGTTGACTAGGTAGAATTTGACCATAAACTATAAAATCTTGTTTTACTTCGCGGGGTTCGACAGTAATCACTGGAATGTAAAATTTTTCGTCTTGAATCTTCGTTGCTGTATCATTAGGTTTTTCTCGAAGTATTGGGACATATATAATGCCTAATACAGCCAGCAAACTTATTAAAATGATAACTTGCCTAATTTTCATACTATGCTACTTGAATTATTGATGCTTTTGTAATAAACACATTTCAAGTCGCAAAGTTAATGAAAGGTCCTCGTATTTTGTGAATAAAAAATTAAACGGAAGCTATATTGGATAAAAGGAGGAAAGTTTGGTTTTGAATTAATTTTTTTAAAACAACAAGCTTGAAAGATATATTCCGATTATTTTTCCCAGTTTTTAACAAAAAAAACAGTATTTATCGACAATACATTAAGGACATGTTAATAAAACTGTTGAAAAACTTAGTTCTACCCCATGATTTACAGGGGTTCTCCGCTGTATTTTTGTTCAATTACAAATGTTTGCGATATGCTAAGTACTTTATTTAAGAAAAAATTATCCGATGATCAGTTAGCAACCATTTTTGTAAATGGAGTTTTGGATGCTATCGATAATGGATTTCAAGAGGTTATGTCTTTAGTAAAGGAGGATCCTGCATTTGATCGTCAGCCGCAAACTGAGCATTTAAAAGACGGACATTTTTCTATGATTGTTATCGTAGCTAATGTCAGTATGTTAGTTAATAGTTTTGAATCACAGCAAGTGAGTTCATTGGAGGAATTGATCAAAGAGAATTTGGCAAATGTTTATGGTATGGATAAAATGGAATTTAATAACTATTTCTCCTCCTATAGTTCTTTCATGTCACGCGTAAATCACCCATCCAAGAACATGTTATATGCCATGTCTAAGGCATTCTTTTATAAGTACCAACTGAATGAGTATCAAGACGATTATTTTAGGGAATTATCTTCACCAAATCCATTGTTTTTAAAGCGAATGGATGAGGTAATGGAAAACTTTATATGGAATTGGGATGCTTTTTTCAAAAAGTATAAATTGATTTAATGAAGTGAACCTGTTTTTTTCACCTCACCTTGCTGAACTTAGTGCATTGTGTTGACGCCCTGTTGCTCTTTTCACTGAATTTTTAAAACTAGCTCTTTTGTTTCTTTCTGAATATCCATAGCTGATTTATAGCTTGTGTTTTAATTGAAAAAGTTAGCAAAGCTGTTTTAATTTACTTGGAATTCTGGTTAAACAACTAAAACTTGCTTCTTTCCCTAATTCATTTAGGAAATATACCTTTTTCACATGTTATTTGTTGGCTTCGGCAGCGTTGTCAAATACCATATTTCTTCGGACTCATTATTCTCTGAAATGCGCAGTAATTGTAACTGATGATTATTTATTTGTTGAACGCTGAACAGATAGGAAAGTCCTTCATTGAATTCAATTTTTAAAAGGGTATCGTTTGTTTTAAGTGAGATACTTCCTAAATAGTTACCCTTTTGTCCTTTATTACTGCCTAATAACGAAATGGGCGACTTAAACATGGAGAAATCGTCATAAAACACGAAAGCAGTTTTGCGTGAAGTTATACTTGATGCTTTCTCCTCACCGTCTTTTAAAATTGACTGAACTATCCATGGCTTAGCTCCATGGCCATGTAAAATAAAATGAGGAAAATGTGGGGTCAACTCTTTTTCTGAGATACATCCAGAGAGTATTAGCAGGACGAAATAGCAATATGCGATACACTGAAGTTTCAAAAAAGCAATTTTTTTTGTTCGATTCTAAGTCCAATTTCCTTTGTTGCCGCTGTTTTTAAATCAGGATCATTTTCAAAACTACCTTCTATATCGCCTAAAGCTTCAATATAGTGATATTTACCATTTTCGTATTGAAGTAAAACATCGTATCTATAATATTCTCCTGCTACATTATCTACTATTCCAACCACCAAATCATCAATTCCGTTGGGGTTAGACCTTCTTTCCGCTAAATAGCCTACAGCGCCATTCATTTTGACTAAACCGCTGTTTTCTCTAGTAAAAATCAACATTCTACGCGCATTGAAATGATTAACTCCTTTTCGAATTTGTAAAATAAAAGCATCATTGATGTCTCTATTGTGGTTATAGGGATAAAAAGCAAAGTATTTGGGAGAACATGGGGCAACACCATTGATGAGCGGACTATTGTCTGGAAGAGATGGGTCACAAATACGAAGTGAAATGAGTAGCTCCAAATATTTAGGGTCCTCGAAAGCTTCTTCATCAAAAGTCGTTGTAACCTTGGTGATCTTTTGGTTGAACTCTTCTGAATCTTTCTCTCGATGTTCTTCCGTGCAGGCTGATGACAGAAACGTTATGAGTACAATTAGTTTACTGATTGTTTTATTCATCTCTTAATGCTATTAAGTTGGCACGTCTCCCCAAATTCGAAATAACCTCCGGTGATCCCAAGTAGTAAATATTGCCAAAACTTGGAATGTCTGCGTGTAGTATTTCCAATGCGTTTACTTGAATATCTCCACCTAAGTTCACTTTGGCATTTGCTTTTTGAACGTTTAAATTTTTTGCTTCAATTAGTCCTCCTGTTTTCACTTCTAAATCTGCTAAAATTGCTGTTCCCGAAAGTTGAATAGTTCCTCCTTGTTGCACCAGGGCTTTTAGCCAAAGCAGATCTTTAACTTTAGCAGTAATTTTTCCGCCAATGCTAACGCGTAAACTTAGGCTATTGATATCAAAATGAAAATTTTCATCTAGGTTAATTTGTGCACCATTTCTCGCCTCAATGACTTTTATCGTCGGAACTGTTATGGTCATTTCAATAAGATAATCTCTCAGTACCCCTCCATCATATTGGATGGTTAACTTATCCTCGGTGTATATGAAGCGCACTTTGTCAGGTTGAAAATCAGGATGGGGACTTGCTAAATTAATTTGGTAAACCTGACCTTGATTGATTGTTACATTGTGTTTACCAGAAATTGTTAGTTGTTCAAATTCCAATAAATCTTTAGAAATACTTTCCTGAGAAAAGCAAGTCCAACAAAAAGAGAAAATGATTAAAAAGCGGAGGTAACGCATCTCTTATGGTTTTAGGTAAAACATTTAAATTGGAAAAGTTTCATTTGCGATCAACATGGCGTCATCAAACGCATTCAGATTAAGTCCAGCATTGATGTCGTTGGTGTTTAACCAATTGAGCATAAGTTCTGTGGGCATATTCCCTGTTAAATCGTCTTTAGCCATAGGACATCCACCATAGCCTTTAATTGCGCCATCAAACCTCCTACAGCCTGCTTCATAAGCTGCCCGTAATTTACCTTCAAAACTAGTAGGGTTAGCATGCAGATGAGCACCAAAAGTAACTTTTGGTAGTGAAGGAATAAGTGTAGAAAATAATGATTTAATGGTGGAAGGATCGGCAACACCTACTGTATCTGATAGTGCCAAAATTTCTATCCCAAAGTTATGGTAAAGTTTTTCAGACCAATGTGCGACAATTTCAGGACTCCAATCGTCACCGTATGGATTACCAAAGCCCATAGATAAATAGACCACTAATTTTTTATTTGACTGTGCTGCGATATTTTGTATTTTCTCCACTCTTTGGAAACTTTCAGCGATGGTTGCATTCGTATTGCGCATTTGAAAAGTCTCCGAAACTGAAAAAGGGTATCCAAGAAAGTCAATTTCTTTGTATTGTGCCGCATCTTGAGCCCCTCTTTCGTTGGCAATTATGGCTAAAAGTTTTGATTTGGTATTGCCTAAATCGAGACTGGCTAAAACCTCTGCCGTATCAGCCATTTGCGGAATGGCTTTAGGCGAAACAAAACTTCCAAAGTCTATGGTATCAAAACCTACTGCTAAAAGCGATTGTAAATATTTTATCTTTTTTTCTGTTGGAATGAATTCCTTGATACCTTGCATAGCATCCCTTGGGCATTCTATGAGAGAAACGGCTTTGTTTTCCATGGCTTAATTTTTAGTGTTGGTTGTTACCGCGCGTTTTACGCTTTCAAGTGTTTCAGCATCAACTAAATTAGGGACTGTCACTTTTAATCTTGGCTCAACTTCCATGGCTCGTTTAATAGCGAAAATAGCACCCTCATTACGCGCCCAACTTCTTCGGGCGATACCATTATTAACATCCCAATGTAGCATCATTTTTAATCTTCTATCTGCATCAGTAGTACCATCTAAAAGCATGCCAAAGCCTCCGTTCATAACTTCTCCCCAACCAACGCCACCGCCATTGTGAATAGAAATCCAAGTTGCACCGCGGAAACTGTCACCAATCACATTTTGAATAGCCATGTCCGCTGTGAATTTCGAACCATCATAAATATTAGAAGTTTCTCTATATGGAGAGTCTGTTCCACTAACGTCATGGTGATCCCTTCCAAGTATTATGGGACCAATCTCCCCTTTAGCAATGGCTTCGTTAAATGCTGCTGCTATTTTCATGCGACCTTCTGCATCTGCATAAAGTATTCTAGCTTGTGAACCAACCACTAATTTATTTTCTTGTGCTCCTTTAATCCATTGAATGTTATCTGCCATTTGCTGTTGTATCTCAATAGGACTAACGGCCATTATTTCTTCTAAAACACGACAAGCAATTTCATCAGTTTTAGCTAAATCTTCGGGGTCATTGCTAGCGCAGACCCATCTGAATGGTCCAAAGCCATAATCAAAACACATCGGTCCCATGATGTCTTGAACGTAGGAAGGGTATTTGAAATCGATATTATTTTCAGCTAAGATATCTGCACCAGCTCGGGATGCCTCCAATAGAAAAGCATTGCCATAATCAAAGAAATATGTGCCTTTTGCTGTGTGTTTGTTGATGGCATTTGCCTGACGAATCAAACTTTTTTGCACCCAAGCTTTAAATTCTTCAGGGTTATTGGCCATTAGTTCGTTGGATGCTTCGAAGGATAATCCTACAGGATAATAACCTCCCGCCCATGGATTATGCAGCGATGTTTGGTCGGAACCTAAATCTACATAAATCTCCTCCTCATCAAATTTCTCCCAAACCTCTACTATATTTCCCTGGTAAGCGATGGAAACGACCTCTTTTTGTGCTTTAGCTTTTCTAATTCTTTGGCAAAGCTCATCCAAGTCGCTAATAACCTCATCCACCCAACCTTGTGAATGTCTTGTATGTGTAGCCTTTGGATTCATTTCAGCAGTCACAGAAATACAACCAGCAATGTTACCAGCTTTCGGTTGAGCGCCAGACATACCACCTAAGCCAGAGGTGACAAATAATTTGCCAGCTAAGCTTTCGCCGTTTTTTGCGATTTTTCTTCCCGCATTGAGCACAGTGATGGTTGTACCGTGTACAATTCCTTGTGGGCCGATGTACATGTAAGATCCTGCTGTCATTTGACCATATTGCGTTACTCCTAGGGCATTGAATTTCTCCCAATCGTCTGGTTTTGAGTAATTGGGGATCATCATTCCATTGGTAACAACTACTCGCGGAGCATCTTTGTGCGAAGGGAAAAGCCCCATAGGATGGCCAGAATACATCACCAAGGTTTGCTCGTCTGTCATTTCAGCCAAATACTTCATGGTCAAACGGTACTGAATCCAGTTTTGAAAAACAGCTCCATTTCCACCATAAGTAATGAGTTCGTGTGGATGTTGCGCTACTGCATGATCCAAATTATTGTGAATCATCAACATGATGGCTTTAGCTTGTAGAGAATTTCCAGGGTAATCGTTGATATTTCTTGCATACAAGTCATAATCTGGTCGATAACGATGCATGTAAATTCTTCCGTAATTATCAAGTTCTTCGGCAAAATCCAGAATCAACTCTTCATGTTGCTCTTTGGGGAAATAGCGCAGTGCATTTTCTAAAGCTAGCAATCGCTCTTCTTCAGATAATATTTTTTTTCGCTTTGGTGCGTGATTCACATTTGGGTCGTAAGCTTTCTTTGGCGGAATGTTTGCTGGTATTCCTTGTACGATGTCTGCTTTAATTTCCTCTAGCGTCATAATTTTTTATGATTTGTACAAAGATAAGGAATTTCAGTTTTAGACCAATGATGATTCAGTTTGAGCTATTTTTTCATTTTGTAACTCAATAACTACAATCTCAGGATACATTCCTATTCGACCAGGAAAACCTAAAAATCCAAATCCTTTGCTTACGTATAAATGATTGTTTTTTATTTGATAATGCCCAAGCCAGTTTTTATAGCGGTATTTTACAGGGCTCCAACGCCAATTGGGTATTTCGATGCCAAATTGTGCGCCGTGTGTATGCCCACTAAGAGTGAGTTGAATATTTTTTGGATGGTCTATTATTTGCCCTTGCCAATGATCTGGATCATGGGAAAGGAGTATTTTGAAGTCTTTATCTGAGGTGTCGGTTAACGCTTTATCAAGGTCACCATATTGCGGAAAAGGCGGATTCCCCCAATTTTCAACTCCTGCTATTATTATTTTTTGGCGACCTCTTTGGATAACAATATTTTCATTTCTTAAAAGTTGAAAATTGGACCACTCGTAGCTGTTTAAGAGGTCTTCAAAATTGGCTTTTTTATCATCTTCCGTTGGAAAAGGCATGTATTCGCCGTAATCGTGGTTGCCTAAAACGGCAAATTTTCCATCTTTCGCAGAAATTTCTTGCAACAAATCTAGGTAAGGATCTACCTCAGCAGAACGATTATTCACCAAATCTCCTGTGAAAACTACAGCATCAGGTTGCTGTTCATTGATTAAGGCGAGACCATTGGCTACGGCGTTATAACTATCAAAACTGCCTGCATGGAAATCTGTGAAATGTACAATTTTGTAACCGTGAAAAGCAGGAGGTAAATCTGGAAATGGGATCTTTATGTTTCTTACTTGATAATTATATTTTCCTCGTGTGATAGCATACAACGTTCCCGTTAAGGGGATTGCAGCTAAGGAAAGTGCAATATTGCGAATAAATTTTCTTCGTCCTGGCATCAAGGGTTGAATAGCGTTGTTTTTTACGAATATTTTCCGGTATAGGAAAATTGGAACCCTAAAAATATCTTCGATTAGAAAAGGAGAAGCGATGAGTAGCTTAGCCAAGAAAACACCAAAAGTGAAGCCTGTTAAAATATTTAAAAAGTAGTTAGCATTATGAATTCCTTGTCCACCTCGGTAAATATTGATAATGAATCCGACAAAAAACAAGAAGGTGGATAATGGGATAAACCATTTGAAAAATTTAAAATATTTTCTGCCCACAGTCTTTTTCAGCCCATACCAAGTATAGAGGTCAATAATAGCACACATGGCTAGAATAAAGGAGAATGCTATAATATATCGATAACTCATTGTTTATTTATTAAATGCTTTTATGCTTATCCTTTAGGTAAACCATAAACTTTAAAAGCATACCGCAGCTATAAAGGCATAAAACGCATCAATTAAATATTTGTTTGTTTTAGTAGTGATCGTCTTCGTCGTGTTCTTGTTCCATGTCGTCCCATCGTTCAACCCTTTTAACACCTTCTAAAAGTGTAAATTTTTCAATGAGTTCATCTAAATGCATTTTGTCTAAAACATAGACTTGAATTTGTCCTTCAAAAATACCATCTTTAGACTCAAAGCTAATGGATTTCATATTGACGTTATGTTGAAAAGAGATAATTTGGGTTATTTTATTGACAATACCAATACCGTCAATACCAATGATTTTCAAAATAGCGATATGTTCTTTTACTTCTTGTGATTTCCAATGTGCTTGAATACAACGATAGGCAAGTTTAGACATGAGATTTTCAGCATTTGGACAGGTAGTGCGATGTATTTTTATGCCATCATTGATTGTAATAAAACCAAAAACCGAATCACCTGGAAGGGGATTACAACATCTGGCAAAGCTATATTGAATATTATTGAAATCTTCACCGATGATTAACGCGTCTTTCTTTTTATTAATCTTTTTAGAGATATCTAAGCCACTTGTAATTTTGATTGGTTTAGGCTCTTTTTCAATGATAAGATAACCAGCTTCATTTTTTATGGAACGAAGTTTCTTTAAATCGATTTTGCTTTTTGCGACGCGAATGTATAAATCTGTTGTTGTGGCTACCTGGTAATACTTTTCTAAAACAGTTAAATTTTCGCTATTGAAGCGAATATTATGCTGTTTGAACTTTCGTTCTAAAATTTCTCTACCATCCTCTGCTATTCTTTTTCTTTCTTCATTTAGGGCGTTTTTAATTTTTTGTTTAGCACGAGCAGTAACGCAAAATTTCAACCATTCGTCATTTGGTTTTTGTTTACTGGAAGTAATTATTTCTACCTGGTGACCACTTTTCAATTGGTGGCTTAAGGGAACTAGACGATTATTTACTTTTGCGCCAATACATTTTAATCCGATATCAGTATGAATGTCAAAAGCAAAATCTAGTGTTGTTGCTCCTGTTGGAAGCACGCGCAGTTCGCCTTTAGGGGTGAAAACATAAATTTCGTCGTTAAATAAATTAAGCTTGAATTCATTTACAAAATCCATAGCACTCTGAGATGGATTATCCAATAGATCTCTGATTTCCGAAATCCACCTATCAAATTTATTATCCCCAGATTTGGATTCTTTGTAATTATAATGTGCCGCCATTCCTTTTTCCGCCACTTGATCCATTCTCTTTGAGCGAATTTGAACCTCTACCCACTTCCCTTGTGGACTCATCACTGTGGTATGTAAACTTTCATAGCCGTTAGCGCGAGGAGTTGAAATCCAGTCTCTTAAACGATTAGGATTAGGCTGGTAAAAATCGGTAACAATGGAATAAATGCTCCAAGCATCCTGTTTTTCAAGTTCTTCTGGTGTATCAACAATAATTCTTATGGCAAAAAGATCGAAAACCTCCTCAAAGGGTATGCTTTTCTTTTGCATTTTTCTCCAGATAGAGGACACGGATTTTGTTCTTGCCTTAATTTCAAAAACATATCCTTCTTTGAGAAGTGCTTCTTTTATCGGATGAACAAATCGTCTTATAAATCGCTGCCTTACAATTTGAGTCTTTTTGAGTTTAGCGTCTATTTCTTGATAAGCTTCTGGCTGCATATAGGAAAGACATAAATCCTCTAATTCTGTTTTTATATTGTATAGTCCTAGGCGATGGGCTAAAGGAGCATATAAGAAGTTGGTTTCTGACGCTATCTTTAGTTGTTTATCATTACGCATGGAGCTTAAGGTGCGCATGTTGTGCAATCTATCTGCCAGTTTGATTAAAACGACCCTCAAATCGTCAGAAATTGTCAGAATCATTTTACGAAAATTCTCAGCTTGAACAGAGATGTTTTCGTCAAAAACTTCTGGGATTTTTGTTAATCCATCAATAACTCCGCGAACTTTTTCGCCAAAAAGTTCTTCAACATCCTCAAGCGTAATGTAAGTGTCTTCAACAGTGTCATGCAGCAGAGCGCAAATAATGGCGGTTGTTCCAAGCCCCATCTCTTCGGCGCAAA
>JAFIEX010000035.1 GCA_020832365.1 Crocinitomicaceae bacterium | reverse complement strand
GGATTTAAAGAGTTTATCATTGATACACCAGGTAAGTTAAAATACCGTAATGTTACGGAAGAAGAAAATATCGGTAGATTGAATTATCGAAGAGATGATTATATCGATTATTTAGATGGTGATATTGAAAGCTCTATTTTCTTTGATAATGAGAAAAGAACAAACGAAATTAATCAGGCAACTAGAGACCCTAACTTGGTAATGTATCAAAATCGCTTTGAAGAGTTCGATCTTAAAGGTAACCCTATCAAACCAGGGGGTGATGATAGAACATCTTGGCCAACAACGCTTGTTTCTAATAAGTCTAGAGTTTATAAAGGTGGTTCTTGGAAAGATAGAGCTTACTGGTTAGTTGGCGGTAATAGAAGATTCTTAGACGAAGATCAAGCTACTGATTACATCGGTTTCCGCTGTGCTATGGATAGAGTTGGAAGTCCAAGAGGAATCAATGCAGGAAGGTAATTAATGACATAATTAACTTTGAATGATATAAAAAGTGGATGAAAACTCATCCACTTTTTTATTTTTACCATTTTAAACTTTGGAAGTTATGGAAAATTTATTCTCGCTTTTTTATCAAACTTCAGGTGTTTGTACAGATACACGTAACATTTTTCCTAATTCTTTATTTATAGGGTTGAAAGGTGGAAATTTTGATGGTAGTTTGTTTGCGAAAGAAGCCATTAAAAATGGTGCTAAGTTTGCAATTGTGGAAGATAAGTCAAGTGCAGACCATCAACAGATATTTTACGTTCCTGATACATTGCGATTTTTACAGTTATTAGCACTACATCACAGAAGGAAGTTTAATATTCCAATCATTGCTATCACTGGAACCAATGGAAAAACAACCACTAAAGAGTTAATGGCCTCTGTACTTTCGCAAAAGTTTGATGTACATTATACTCAAGGGAATTTGAATAATCACATTGGTGTTCCTCTTACGCTACTTCAACTAAATAATTCCTTTGATATGGCAATTATTGAAATGGGTGCAAATAAGCCAGGTGACATTGAAGAGCTAGTTGAAATTACCGAACCGACACACGGCATTATTACGAATATTGGATTGGCTCACTTAGAGGGCTTTGGTAGCCCTGAAGGGGTCTTGAAAACAAAGTGTGAACTGTATGATTTTCTTTCTAAAATTGGGGGGACTGTTTTTGTGAACGATAATGAATCAAAATTGTTAAATGCCTTGCCAAATAATGTGGAAGTAATTTATTACGGTAGTAATGAAGCGTCCTTTCTTTTTGGAGAGTATGAGTCCTTGAATCCATACCTGACCATAGGTTGGAAACATCCTAATGATGGTTATCATTCAGTAACTTCAAATTTAGTGGGCGCTTATAATACTGCGAATTTACTAGCTGCAATTTGTATAGGGGTATATTTTGAAATACCTGCTGATCTTATCAATAAAGGTGTTTCAGATTATGTGCCAACAAATAACCGTTCTCAAGTCAAAAAAACTACAAATAATACGCTTATTTTAGATGCTTACAATGCCAATCCTACTAGTGTTCAGGCAGCAATTGACAACATGATCGTATTAGAAGCTGACAATAAACTATTGATTCTTGGCGATATGCTCGAATTGGGGTCGAATGCCGAAATATTCCATGAGGAAATCTTGAATAAAGTAAATGAGCATTCACTATCAGCACTCTTTGTTGGCCATATTTATGCATCTTTGAAGTCTAAGTTTAAAAAAAACATGATTTTTTCAACTGTAGAAGAGGTCAAAGAGTTTTTAGCAATTGCCAAACCGAAAAACAATTTTATTTTATTAAAAGGCTCTCGTGGAATTGGTTTGGAAAGATTGTTAGACGTGCTTTAGCCTGTAACTCAGAATTGAGAGTTTAGAAGGGGAAAAGTATCTGCCTAACTTTTTAATCTTACAATTACTTTGTTCGCTTAAAGTATTGAAATTTTATGTTTTCGTCTTTTAATAATTAATCTGTTAAATTATTCATGAAGCATGCTTTGAAGCCTATTTAATCACGTATATTTGCAAAAAAAAATAAAACAAATTTAATATGAGTGCATTTTCAACACGTCACATTGGGCCAAACGATAATGAGAAAGCTGCAATGTTAGAGACGATAGGAGTGGATAGTATTGATACCTTAATCAAGCAAACCATTCCAGCAAATATTCGGTTGAATAAAAGTTTGAACGTAGGTGAGGCACTAACAGAAAAACAATATTTAGACCATATCTCTGAGCTAGCTAATTTGAACAAAGTATTTAAATCATATATTGGTTTAGGCTACAGCGAAACCATTGTTCCACCGGTTATCCAAAGAAACGTTTTGGAAAATCCAGGTTGGTACACGGCTTATACACCTTATCAGGCTGAAATTGCACAGGGTAGGCTTGAGGCATTATTGAATTTTCAAACGATGACAATGGATTTGACTGGAATGGAAATTGCCAATGCTTCCCTTCTGGATGAATCAACTGCTTCAGCTGAGGCGATGATCATGTTTTTCAATGCGAGAAGTCGACAGGATGTAAAAGATGGAAGATCTAAATTTTTCGTTTCTGAGTTTTGTTATCCCCAAACTATTGATGTTGTAAAAGGAAGGGCTAAGAATATTGGTATTGAGCTAGTTATAGGTGATCCGATGCTTTTTGAACCAAATCATGCGTTTTTTGGAGCTTTGATTCAATATCCTGATGTGTTAGGAAGAGTTCAGCCTATCGCTGGGTTTATTCAAAAAGCAAAAGAGCAAGATGTCAAGGTGGCTGTTGCAGCCGACATCATGGCCTTAGTTTTATTGGAAGCTCCAGGTAAACTGGGAGCAGACGTTGTTTGTGGATCTACGCAAAGGTTTGGTGTTCCTATGGGGTATGGTGGTCCTCATGCGGCTTATTTTGCAACAAGAGAGGATTTCAAAAGATACATTCCTGGAAGGATAATTGGTGTTTCTAAAGATGCAGATGGCAACCTTGCGATGCGTATGGCTTTGCAAACGCGTGAACAACATATCAAACGAGATAAAGCAACTTCCAACATTTGTACAGCACAAGCTTTATTAGCTGTAATGGCAGGTATGTATGCTGTTTATCACGGACCTAAAGGTTTGAGAGCAATCGCACAGAATATCCACAACCAAACAGCAACTATTCATAAAGAAATCGAAGCTGCGGGATACGAAGTGTTGCATAAGGACTATTTTGATACCATTTGGGTAAAAGCTCCCCAAGGTGTGAATTCTACTCAAATTAGCGCTATAGCTACGGCACATGAAATTAATTTGCGTTATTTAACTGAAGATACTTTTTGTATAAGTGTTGGAGAAAGAACCAACGACGCAGAGGTAAAAGAGTTGGTCGCTGTGCTCCGTAAAGCCAATGCACTTGAAGAACATACATTTGAATATATTTCGGATAATATTCACCAAAGTTTTTTACGTTCGGACGCTATTCTTACACACCCTGTTTTCAATAGTTATCACTCTGAATCCAAAATGATGCGCTATTTGAAAAGGTTGGAAAACAAAGATTTGTCTTTGGTGCACTCTATGATTCCATTAGGGTCTTGCACGATGAAATTGAATGCTGCTGCGCAATTAATGCCAATTACTTTCCCTGGTTTTGCCAATATGCACCCTTTTGCACCTACCTGGCAAGCGGAAGGTTATTTCCAAGTGTTTAAAGAATTGGAAAAAGACTTATGCGATATAACTGGTTTTGACGCGGTATCTCTTCAGCCAAATTCTGGAGCCCAAGGAGAATATGCTGGTTTAATGGTAATCAAAGCCTTCCACGAAGCAAATGGAGAGCCGCATAGAAATGTATGCATTATTCCTTCTTCAGCGCATGGAACAAATCCAGCATCAGCTGTGATGGCTGGTTTTGAAGTAGTTGTAACCAAATGTGATCACCAAGGTAACATCGATGTTGCAGACTTAAGAGAAAAAGCGGAGAAATTCAAAGATAGATTAGGTGCCTTGATGGTGACTTATCCTTCAACTCATGGTGTTTTCGAGGAAGCCATTATTGAAATTACCAACATTATACATGATTTTGGCGGACAAGTTTACATGGATGGAGCCAATATGAATGCGCAGGTGGGCTTAACAAATCCTGGAAATATCGGAGCGGATGTATGTCACTTGAATTTGCATAAAACGTTTGCTATTCCGCATGGTGGTGGTGGACCTGGTATGGGGCCAATCGGAGTAGGTAAGCATTTGGCGCCTTTCTTGCCAGGCAGTGTGTTGGTTTCAGAGGCCGGAGGAGAAAATGCCATTAACGGGATTTCTGCCGCTCCTTATGGTAGCGCTTTAATTTTATTGATTTCCTACGGGTATATTAAAATGCTAGGTTCGGAAGGGCTGAAGCACTCTACTGAAATAGCAATTGTCAATGCTAACTACATTAAAGCAAGACTTGCTGGTCATTATGATATTTTGTATACAGGAGAAAATGGAACTGTAGCTCACGAAATGATATTGGACTGTCGTGATTTTAAGAAAAATGCGGATATCGAAGTTGCTGACATTGCAAAACGCTTAATAGACTATGGTTTCCATGCACCAACGGTATCTTTCCCTGTTGCAGGAACATTAATGATTGAGCCAACAGAATCTGAGGATAAGGATGAATTGGACCGCTTTTGTGATGCCATGATTCAAATTAGAAAAGAAATAAAAGAGATTGAAAATGGTCATGCTGACAAGGATAATAACTTGTTGAAAAACGCACCACATACTGCTGATTGCATCATTAACCGCAATTGGAATTATCCATATACTCCCCAAGAAGCGGCTTACCCACTTCCTTATGTCAAAGAAAATAAGTTTTGGGTAGCAGTTAGAAGAGTAGATAATGCATTTGGCGATAGAAATCTTATTTGTTCTTGTCCATCTATTGAAAGTTATGAAACACCGGTTTGTGACTAAGTGTGAAGTTCAAAAACAAATTTTAACTAAATGGAGGCTGTCCGATAAGGGCAGCCTTTTTACATTTAAAAAACTATTGCTGTTTCGTATCCTCTAGATGTATAAAGTTGATAGTCGGTGGAGAGATCCAAGGCCGATGAATAGTTCCGAATACGCAATTCTTTTTGTGGTTTTAAGTTGTATTTTTCTTCTGTTTTGCTATTTTCAAGTTCATCTAAATAACGCATTAAAAGTCGCAGCATGTCTACGCCTATGTTGTCAGAAATAACAAAGTCTTCAGCGCGAACTGACCGGATAAAGGTGATTTTCTTTTGGGCTCTAGACATTAGAACATTTAATCGTTTTTCTCCATGAAGTTGATTAATGGGTCCAAATCTTTTGGCGAATTTATCTGCTTCATTGTAACCATAACCCATGCTAACAATTAAATGGGAACATTGGTCGCCTTGGACATTCTCCAAAGAATCGTATAAAACTTGATGATGCGCCTCATTGATCCAAACTTTTGCTTTTGTAGATAAATGTTCGGAAATACAAGCTAACTGGGCTTGACTAAAAGTGATAACCCCGAAATCTGTACATTTTTGATCTACCAGATTTTCAATTAGTTCTGCTGCTATTTTTGCTTCTGTTGTATTTTGACGTTCCAAAAATTTCCCATTAGTTGTAATTACTTCAATCGCTGATTCATCCACTTTTTCGGCATAGGGAAAAACTTTTAATTCATTGTTATAAAAATAGCGATTACTAAATTGAATTAAATTGGAGTGTTCACTTCGGTAATGGTAGGTTAATGTTTGATTCTTCCAGTAATACTGCATCCAGCTCAAAATATCTGTTAAATCTGTAGTTCCTTGACGAAAATTCTTTTGAGGACTCATTTGCTGCTCATCCCCTGCGATAAGATATCTTTTACCCCTGTATAGTGCTCCTAATGTATGCGCAAATGGTATTTGTCCTGCTTCATCCATTATAATTAAATCAAAACCTGCATGTTTGAGGGGGAGATGTGTAGCAATGGCAGCGGGAGAAAAAAGTAACACCGGTTTTAATATTTTTATCCAATGAATTGCTTCGCTATTGAATAACTCGTAGGGACTAGGAAAAACACGCTTTTTAGCAAATGCTTTACTCAATATGCGTTTCCCTTTTTGTAGTTCAGATTTCCATTGTTTTTCTGATGCTGTTAATCTTTTAGCTGGCGTTTGCAATAATCGATGGTATTCAGCAAATATTTTTTGCTGTTGCTGATGGATGTATTGTGCAAAAGTGTCTTGCTCTGTTTTCTGTAAATACTCTATTTCTTCAATAATACTTTCAAAGGTTTTAGGGGATAGCTTATTGAGCTGCGGAAATCTATCAATAACGCGTTGCCAATGCATACTAGCAAATAGATTATTGGCTTCAGTTATATTTTGAGACTGTACCAAAAGTCGAATTGCACTTGTTGTGATGCGCTGTAATGAGTGGAAATAGAGGTCTATTAAATCAATATTTGTGATTAATCTTTCTAAAAACACAATTAATGGGATGTCGCTCAGCTGACGAGTATAATTTTTCAAAAAACTTCGAACTTTTGATGTATCGTCTCTTTGCTGATAAATGCGTATTCTTTCTTCTTGGGATAAAAGACAAATTTTACGATGAAGAGAGGGGTCTGCACTACGGGTTTTGAGAATAAGTAAATGTATTTGTTCTAAAGTAGTCAAGTCATCGCTTAATCCCGCTTCACGTAATGATTTTTGAATATTTATAATTTCCTCTTTTGTCCGGTGATGTTTAATGAGGCACTGTATGTTATTCTTAGCCGCAGCTAAATCAAGATTGGTGTGCTTCAATATGGCTTTCTTCTTCCACTTTTCTTTTAAGTTAAATTTGTTGGTTGAACTTAAAGTTTCTGCATAGCTCAGAAGCGATGAAAGGGTGGGTTTTTCGTTCCAAACTTTGAGTTCATCTTCTAACAGCTGCAATAAGTCAACTTTTTCAAGGAACTCGTTCCGCAATTGGTAAAAAGTTTTTTGCAGAGCACTATCAGTTTCAAAAAGCGCTATTGTTAGTGGTACTCCATCATAAAAATATAATTCAGTAGTTCTTACTAATTTTTCAAACTGTTCAAAATCTTTTATTTCAGCATTCTTTGAAAATCCTAATTTGTTACATATCAAAATTATATCAGCCAAATCTTTTTTGAAAACAGAGCGTTTTTCGAATTTATCAGGGAGCTGAAAATAGAGTAAAACTTCAGACAATTTCTGCCAATCTTTATGCGGGATATTTTGATATTCTTTTAGCGCATTTTGCCATTCTTCATGGGAAGGAAGCGAGTCCCTCCAATTGGATACCACTGATTCTTCCAAAGCATATTTTTCCTTGAATGTCAGAAAAGACAGTCCCGCTATGAGGTCAGGTTGTCTTATTTTGTCGAGCAGCAATTGCAATTGTTGTTCTTTTAAAGCACTGATTTTGTTGTAATAAACGGGTTTTAATGCAACTTCCATTTTTTTCCATCCTTCCAATAAAGAAGCTACAAATTCTGATGAAGTCGTTTGTTGATGAGCGAGCAGACAGAGGTGTTCCAAGTTGCTTTGTTGAAACATTTTTTTAACTACTTGCAGTGCCACCATTTTTTCCGATGCAATCAGCACTGTGTATCCGCTGGCTATACATTTACCTGTAACATTTGCAATAACCTGTGATTTACCAGTTCCTGGGGGCCCTTGCAGAATAATGTTTGTGTCTCTCAATGTAATAATACTCTCACTTTGAGATGGGTCAATTGGGAACAAATCGCCTTCATGCATGAGTAAAGGCTCCTGTGTTTCTGGTTGAAATATTTTTGATAATTGAGCATGAAATTGAGGCTTTTCCTCCAAGGCCTCTAATTCTTGATACAAAATGAATCGATGTGGGTGGAAGTTGGATAGATAGCAACGCTTGCTAATGATAGCACTTGGTATTTTTTCAAACAGCATATTTTGAAATGCTGTCCTATCGATTTGAGACAACGCATGGTTGTTTAATTGAAGTAACTGAACTAAAAAAGGGTTAAAATATCCTCCTTCTAGCAATTCGAAGTACACCCAATCATCTGTGATTTTTTGCTTTTGCCCAATGGGCTTAATGAAAATAGGGCAGTGAAACTCTTTTTCTTGATGAGTAAAAGAGATTTTTTCATGCGTTAACCCCAATGAGTTTAATCCTTGATGTTTTATGTTTTTATGCGCTTCTCGAAGTATTTTTTTAGTTGTGGCACAAATAGGAAGTTGAAAAGTTGTGGAAGCACTAAACTTTTCTAGATCAATTTCTAAAACTTTCTGGCTGTTATTTAATTGTAAAAGTACATCTGAAGAGTTTGGGTCAAAGACCGTTTTTTTCCAGTTATTTATTTCTTCTTGCCAATTCATACTTTAGTTATCATAGGTAAATTTAAACAGAAGAAATTAATTGAGCTTTTAGGCGTTACGATTTATAATGAACTTTATCTGAGTTAGGGAAAGTTTTCAGGTCCATTTCAGTGTAAAAAAGGCACTGCGTAAACAATGCCTTTATAAGTTATATTCATAAAAACTCAGTTTAACTTTTTCGCTTACCCATAGTTGTTGTGAGTGAAGCTTTCATCTTATCTACTGCGCTTACAACAGCCTTACGCACATTATCTTCACTAGCAGAAACTGCTATTGGTGCAACACCTTTTAACCTAGCCTCTAAGACACATTTTTTATCTTTGGGTCCTTTTTTATTCCCATTTTCATCGGATACATGAACTTCAATTCTAGTGATATGTTCGCCAAAATGTTTTAACCCCTCTGAAATGGTAGTAGTCATATAATCCTCCATTGACTGCTTTCCTTCAATGTTGTTGTCTGTGTTGAATTGAATATCCATATTTAATTTTTTAAATTTCTTGAACTAAGATAACAAAATGTCTTATTCGACATAGAATAAAGGACAAAAAAAAAGCTAAATTGTGATTTACATCAGTTTTGTGCTAAAAGCTCTTTCAAATACCCTTTACTTTCTGGCTTGAAGAAATCATGTCCATTGTTCACTATTTTGAGCGCTTCCGGTTGTTGAATTCTTTTTAAGAAAGCTTTGGCACTTTTAACAGTGATAATTTGATCATATTGCCCCATCATTAATATAAAATGACCAGAGAATTGCTTTAAACTTCTTTGCAGTTCTAATTCATTTGGGCGCAATTCACGAAATGCGGCCCAAGCTTCGTAAGACCGCTCGAAACTTTTTTGGTCTGCTGTGTAATGGAGAAGTAAATCATGCAATTTGGGGTGAATTATTTTTAGTCTAACCAATAATGAAGCAATTTTCTCTAAGGGCTTTGGCTTTTTGGAGAAATATTTAAAAATTTTTCTACCTATTTTTCTTCGTTGTGTCCAAGAGTAAATGTTTTTGTCGTTAAGCCCATCAATGGCAACCAAATATATATTTTCAATCTGGTTGATGATTTTTGGTATTAGAGCAAGTGCAAACCTTCCTCCCTGACTGTATGCAAGCAGGTCTATTTTAGTAACTTGTTCCTGCTTTAAAATGGCTTGAATCAGCATGTGCAAATCTGCTGCTTTAAGTGGGTTTTGGTACAGTCGCTTATGCTTGTCGAATGTCGAATGACCATGGAGAAAGAGATCGACTGAAATGATACGCTTTTGATCATCCGCAAGGAACAAGTAGTCCGTGGCATCTTTACCATGCCCATGAAAGCAGAGTATTGTTCGACTTCCACTCCCTGCAATTAAATAACTGAGTTTAAAGTCATCTAATCGTACAAATTTTCGCGCTGCTTCCATCTCAAAATGTTGTATTAAAAGCTGTAAATATAGATATTCAGTAAAAATAATATTTTTAGACTTGCCTAAAATATATTTTCTTTAACTTTGTATGACTATTAAAGTGATTATGCAGGAACTATCAACCAGTGAAGAGAATTATATTAAAGCAATATACGCTATCGAACAAGCAGAACGAGACACTGTTAGCACTAATGCTTTAGCTGAACAAATGCAAACAAAAGCAAGCTCTGTGACAGATATGGTAAAGAAATTATCTGCAAAGTCATTGATTACCTATGAAAAATATAAAGGAGTAACCTTAACTGAAGAAGGCATTGCTATTGCCATCAAGTTGATAAGAAAGCATAGATTATGGGAAACTTTTCTGGTGGAAAAACTGGGATTCGGATGGGATGAAGTGCATGAGATTGCTGAGCAATTGGAACATATTCAATCTTCGAAATTAACCCAAAAGTTGGATGCTTTTTTGAATTATCCGAAATTTGATCCTCATGGAGATCCTATTCCAAATGAGGATGGTGTGATTCATAAAAATGAAAAAGCAAGAAATTTATCTGAAACCGATTTGCAAGAAGCTTACATCGTAATTGGTGTATCAGACGTATCGCCATCTTTCTTGAAGTATCTGGATAAAAATGGTATCAATATCGGTTCTAAAATAAAGGTTTTGCAGCGATATGATTTTGATCAATCTATTTCTATTGAATTCAATGGAAAGGAAATTAACCTTTCTAAAACAGCTGTGCAGAATATTACGGTAATTCCAAATTGATCAATAGTTAAATGGACAGTCTGATCGCATTTTTTGAACGTATCGATCCTGTTTGGGCGGCGTTAATTGCGACCACCATTACATGGCTATCTACAGCCCTAGGTGCCTCTTTGGTTTTCTTTTTTAAAAAAATTAATCGTGCACTTTTTGATGGACTTTTAGGGTTTACAGGTGGCGTAATGCTTGCAGCTAGTTTCTGGAGTTTATTATTGCCAGCTTTTTCTATGTCCGCAGGAACAGGGTTCATCAAGGTGATGCCAGTTGCGATCGGTTTTATTTGCGGAGCATTATTTTTGTTTATATTGGATCAGTTACTCCCGCATCTTCATGTCAACTTTAAAGATACTGAGAAGGAGGGAATTAAAACACCTTGGCAGAAATCAACTTTACTTTTTTTAGCAATTACACTACACAACATACCTGAAGGCTTGGCGGTAGGAGTGATGTTTGGTGGCTTTGCTTTAGGAATTCCTGATGCCACTATTGGCGGTGCTGTAGCATTGACAATAGGAATTACTATTCAAAACTTTCCGGAGGGTTTAGCTGTAGCTATGCCAATGAGAAGATTAGGTTATTCCAGAATGAAAAGTTTTCTTTTTGGACAATTTTCCGCTGCGGTTGAACCTATCTTTGGTGTTATTGGTGTTTTAATGGTTGCAGCGATTACACCAATACTTCCGTACGCTCTGTCTTTCGCTGCGGGAGCTATGATTTATGTTGTAGTGGAAGAGGTGATACCAGAGTCGCAAAGAGACAACTACACTGATTTGGCAACGATGGGATTGATCATTGGATTTATTTTAATGACGGCACTCGATGCTGGCTTAACAGGATAGAATGTTATTGCTTCTTCCAAATGGGCATTTGCTCTCCAGCGTTAATGGCAATGGAAAGATTATTTTCTGCGGGTGGAATTGGACAACTAAACCTATGAGAGTAAACACAGTAGGGGTTATAACTAAAGTTGAAATCAACGATCCAATTTTTGCCATTTTGGTATTTTAAATCTAAGTACCTTCCCCCTGCATAGGTCAAATCTGGGGCATTCTCATCTATAAAAGGTAAGAACAAATTTTTTCTTCTTTCTCTTCTAGGAAGTGAAGGGAATTCATAAAGTGTTAGTCGATAATAATTTCCTTCCCATTCCAAACACAAGTATCCAATTCGCCTGAGGTATTTGGTTTGTCCACTGGATGTAGCCACCGACTCTTTGCTTCCCCGGTTCTTTATGAATTCAACATTTTGTATCCATGTCGTATCATAATCAAAAAAAGATAGTGATGCAATGCCTTCTTGCTCTAATCCATTTAAAATAGCGTCTGAATCAAGTAATTTTGCTGTTCGATCATTTTTCCATTCTTCATGCTTTTCTGAAAAAGTTTGTGAGAAGCCTAAACTATGATTAATAATGAGCAATAATAAGAGAATAAGGTAGCGCATGCATCAATTTCTTTCACCAAAAATAGCACTTCCAACTCGAATCATATTGCTGCCCTCTGCTATGGCAATGTTGTAATCGCCACTCATACCCATAGAAACAATGCGAAAGGCATTATTGAATTTAAAGTAATGACTTTTCAAAACTTGAAAATAGTTATGCAAAGCCCTGAACTCATCTGCTACTTGTTCTTCATTATCTGTGAAAGTAGCCATCCCCATTACGCCATGCACATCAATGTTTTCATACTTAGCGAAGGCTTCACTCGATAGAAGTTCTTTTACTTCTTCAAAATCAAAGCCGAATTTACTTTCTTCTTTCGCAATATGAAACTGTAACAATACAGGTATGATGCGATCGATTTTTTTACCTTGTTTATTGATTTCTTCCAATAATCTTGGGCTATCTACACCATGAATGAGATGGACAAATGGCGCAATGTATTTTACTTTGTTGCGCTGTAAATGACCAATCATGTGCCATTGAATATCCTTTGGTAACGCTGCTGCTTTTTCTACAAGCTCCTGAACTTTGTTCTCTCCAAAATCCTTGTGTCCAGCATTATAAGCACTAAGAATGGCGTCATTTGGCTTTGTTTTGGACACCGCAACTAAAGTGACATCCTCAGGAATACGTTCTTTTATTTTTAATAAGTTCTCTTTAATCATTACGAATCGGGTAAATGGTTAATCCACTTCTGAGTTTTGGCTCAACCCAAGTAGATTTAGGTGGCATTATGGCATTGTTATCAGCAACACGCATTAATTGTTCCATACTCACTGGGTGCAGAGCAAAGCCTATTTTATAAACTCCTTTATCGACTTTTTGTTCAATGTTTTCGATGCCTTTTTCACCACTTAAAAAGGAAATGTTGTCATCGGTTTTTAAATCAACAATATTAAAGTGAGGGGCGAGAATATGTTGCGTCAGTAGTTCTGCGTCAATGTCTGAAGTTGGCGTGGAATGGGATATGATGTGTTCCTTTGCACTTAATTTGTACCAACTTTTTTCACAGTAAACATGAATATCATGCATTCGATTTGGCGTGTTACCTTTATCCAAAGGAGTAATTGAAAAGTCTTTTGCTATCTTTTCTAAAAAACTGCTGAGGCTCATGCCATTCATGGTTTTACAAATCCTATTGAATGGGAATATATTTAGCTTGCGTTCATCAATAAAGAAACTTAAAAAATAAGTAGCATTTTCATTTTGAATACGTTCTGCCAACTTTACAGAGCTGGCACTTCTGTGGTGTCCATCCGCGATGTAAGTACACGAAATTTCCTCATATGCGGCAACGATTGCTGCAGTTTTTTCTTTATCTAACACCCACAGTTCGTGTTTAACTTTATCTGTAGTTGTGAATTCATACTCTGGTCTATCCTGGGTGCAAGTCTGAAGCAATGCGTCAATTTTTTCATTGAAAGTATGGCACAATAAAACAGGCTCTGCATTAATGCCAACAATATCCAAGTAATTTGTGAACATTTCCTCACGAGCAGTGATGGTTGCCTCATGTTTTTTGATGAGATTTTGCTTGTATTCAGCAACACTTGCTCCGGCAATTATCCCGAGGTAAGCATGGTTGTTTTTGGTTTGTCTGTATATGTAGATAGCTGGTGCTTCATCTTGTATAAAGATGCCATTAGCTTTAAACTCCTCATATTTGGCTCGCACTTTAGCAAATCTCTCAGGCGTATTGGGTAAGGTTTTGTTATCGTCATCTTCGAAAAATTCTGGATGAATGATGTGAATAAATGTATATGGATTTTCTTCTAATTTGGCAGACAAGATATTTGATTTATAGGTAGCAACGGGGCGTGAAGCAACGAGGTGTGCCTTATCTCTTGTCGGTCGAACCGCTCGGAATGGGAATAATTTAGCCATGTTTTATTTTTGTACAAAATAAATAAATAAACTTTATCCGATTGAAGAAATTGAAAAAGATTGGAAATTGATACGAGGTTTTTACTAAAATCCCATTTAATAGGCTAAGAATCAACACAACCGTTTTTGAACGTAGCCATCAATTTTACTAAAGAACTGCATGGGGTTATAGGTACGCCAGCTCACATCTTCCAATTCGCCCCCTAAAACAAAATATTGATCCAAATGAATGGCTTTAAATTCTTCAATCACATGAGGCAGGAAATTAACTAAAGCAATATAGCCATCCTCGACTTCATCAAACCACTCCTCGTAATAACAATCATCTGAATAGTGGAAATTTAGCACATTTTCACCTATTAGGATAAATTTATCTATCCCATATTCCATAAGCGGTTCAATAATGTCTCTTTTAAAAAACATAATATCGTTATCTATCGCGTCGTTCCACTCTCCAATCAATTCTATAATCGTATATCCCTCGTCATAATCGGTATAAAGAATTTTCATGAAAAGCGTTGCTGATCCGAAATTGTCCCATTGAGGGTGAATGACATAATTATAAACGCGATCTACAAACTCAAATTCGCTATACTCTCTGGCATGAAAAGGCGACCTTTCATCTTCTGATGCAATGTAATAATGGCGCCAATTATAATATGGTTCGATGTCATGCATAATGCGAATTTAGATAATACTTACAAGGTGGCACTTACGTTTGTCAAAAAAAGTTAGACCTAGCTATTTTTTGGACAAAAAACATGAAATTCAAAAGTATTTACTTTTTAATAAAACAGTAATATTTGATTAACAGGGTTCTATTCAAATTTGAGGATTTTTGTAAAAAAAAATAAAAATGTTACGAGAAATTCGATGCTTAACTAAGATTACTGTACGCACGCTAACCTTATTGATTTTTTGCTTTTCAGTTAATGCACAATATTTCGTTGACTTTGAAGGGGCAGGAGAGACCAATATAGGCTACGCTGCTGCAACAGTTAGTCTCTCTGGTTTGGATTGGGAAATTGGTCCAGAAGCATTGATAGGAACAGATGGTAACGATATAAAAAATGGTAATCGTGCAGCTAGAATTCGAAATAACGGATCCTTAACAATGATAGCGAATAAAACAAATGGAATAGGTACAATTTCTCTTCTTTATGCTAGGTCGAACTTTAGTGGTGATAGAACTGGCACTTCCCCTAGTTTTGTCGTAGAATATAGCACGAACAATGGTACTTCATGGATACAAGCAGGAAGTGCGATCAGTTTGGCTGGGGTAGATGTTTTAACCTCTTTTTCAGCTACGGTAAATGTCGCTGGAGATGTACGTGCACGAATAAGACAGGTTTCCGGAGATAGTGGTAAGCGTTGGAATGTCGATGATATAGAGATTACTGATTTTGTTCCCCCATGCGCCGACCCCACTTGGCATTACCGCACCACTGCAAGTGGGCTGTGGGAAAATGGCGCTATTTGGGAGGCTTCGCCAAATGGCAGTACTGGTTGGGTTGCAGCAAACTGTCCACCCGATGCAACAGCACAAACGGTAACAATTAGATCCGGGCATGAAGTGAACATCGCCAGTAATTTAGCCATAGACCAAACCACAGTAGAAAGGGAAGCTGCGCTAATTTGGTCTGGGGGAACACTCAATATAGCCAACGGACCTGGAGATGATTTGACGGTTTTTGGGAGGTTTGTGCATAATTTATCTGCTACCGCCCCTTATTCCAGTGGTGCAGTGATAAGAATTAAAGAAATGGGGGTTTTAGAGGTGA
Source organism: Crocinitomicaceae bacterium (assembly GCA_020832365.1). Lineage (GTDB taxonomy): Bacteria > Bacteroidota > Bacteroidia > Flavobacteriales_D > Crocinitomicaceae > JAFIEX01. The sequence continues at coordinate 3,385 of JAFIEX010000035.1, read as the reverse complement.
ACAATAATTCGCCTGCCTCCTCTCATTATGCATTAAGTACGCAGATATTTTATGAGGATCAAGCTGTTTTTTATTGGAATGTGTCTTCAAATGCTAACTTCCCCGCTGCTAACCAGACCTATTTTCCAAATGCTGGAGCCAATGAAATTCCAATTTTTAGAACCAATACACCCAATATAAATGTTGGTGCTGGAAGTGTAACGCGCATAAACGGTTATTTTGAAGTGGAAAATAATACGGTAACATGGCAAAATGGAGGAGCTAAAATCTTTCGCAATGGTTTAGGGGGTAATGGAAATATTGCGCAGGCAAGTTCTTCTGGTCGTTTTTTGATGGACGGTGATACTGCTTTTATTGCGGGATCTGGAAATATCAATTTAGATGGTGGTGAAAGGTTACAAACAGTCGGTGCGGTTTATGTAAAATTAATGAATAATAAAACAATCAACAACGGCCAACTGAGAATTACCAATCCTTCAGCACTCGATGCGCAAGCATTCGCATTAGCTGGTACAGGGAATATTCAACTGAACTCAGACGCTACAATCATTACAAAACATCCTAATGGTGTAGATGGAAGTGTTGGGGGGATGGCCGCAATTACCTATGATACACAAAATCGACAAAATATCATTTTTGAACGAAATGGTCTACAAAATTCGGGAACAGCTAGCTTGAATGCAATACTAGGTTCAGTTACAGTAAGAAATGGCTCCCAATTAACGCTCCAACAAGATTTATCTATTGAAAATTCATCATCGGGTGGTTTTTTAGTAGATGGAGCGGGCTCAGAGTTGGGGACGACTGCTACAGTTGTGCTTAACATCAATGGCAATCGTTTTTTTACTTTGCAAAATGGTGCTTCGATGAACAATAATTGTTTGGATCATTTGCGATTCGAAACAGGAGGAAATTCTTCGACGGCAACATTCTCAGGAAATGGTGAGACCATCAAATGTTATAATTTTAATTCAGAAAAAGCAGATGGCGGCGTAATTTTTCAGCCAAATTCTAACTTGAACTGTGGTAATAACTTCCAGATAGAATATAGTGGAGGGTCTGCGGTATTTGTCGATAATGGCAATACGATTGAAGTTGGGGATGATTTACGTTTAGATGGTCAAGCGAGTAACTTCAATTTTACAGGTACATTTGTACTCAATCTTAATAACTCTGGAACAGGTAATGCAGATATAGAACGCAATAATGGTGTGTCTAATGCCGTCATTAACGCAGAGTTAAACAATCTTATCATTAATGGTACAAATCCCGATGCTAATGTTCGAATTCAGGGCAGTTCTGGTAGTGGGACATTAATCATCAAAAATAATTTTGAAATTTTGTCCATTGGTGCAGGACGAAGAGTTAGACCATTTGCTAACACTATCGATATCGGAGGTAATTGGATAAATAATGTGGGACCAACGGCATTTCAGCATGGTAATGAAACTGTTCGTTTTGTTGGAGTAAATCCACAAGTTTTAACAGCCCCCAATGAGCAGCATTTTCAAAATTTAGTGATTGATAAGTTCAGCAATGATTTGACAATCGATGGTGAGGTACATGTTTTTAACAACCTGAATTTAAGTGCTGGCAATATCAACACGACTCCTTCAGACCTTATTGTCATAAGAAATAACGCTACTGTAAGCAACGCATCGGACGTTTCTCATGTTAATGGCCCTTGTCGTAAAGCAGGGAATCAATCCTTTACTTTTCCAATTGGAAAAAATGGATTATTGCGCCCAGCAAGTATTTCCAATCCATCTAATGCAACAGACCATTTTACAGCAGAGTATTTTCAAGCTGATCCAGATCCGCTATTTACTAGAAGTAGTTTAGCAGCTTCTTTAGATCACGTGAGTGCTTGTGAATACTGGATGATTGATAGAACTAACGGAGCCTCAGCAGTTGATGTTACGCTGACTTGGGATAATGCTACCAGTTGCGGTGTGACTATGTTGAGTGATTTGCGCGTAGCAAGATGGAACGGTTCGCAATGGGCAGATGAGGGGAATGGAGGAATAAGTGGCAACCTAAATAATGGTTCTATACTATCTGCAAGTGCAGTAACCAATTTTAGCCCTTTCACGCTGGCATCCTCAACAGCAGAGAATCCGCTTCCTATAGAACTACTAGATTTTTCAGCAGCAGTGGTAAGGAATGAAACAGCTGTTTTACTGGAATGGGAAACTGCTTCGGAAATCAACAATCATTTCTTCACCATTGAGCGAAGTACCGATGGTTTCAATTGGTTTGAAATTCATGAACAATTAGGCGCTGGAAATAGTAACAGCTTGATGCGATATGAGCACCTAGATGAAAATCCTTTTTTAGGTATTTCTTATTACCGTCTCAAACAAACGGATTTTGATGGTCAATTTGAATACTTCCCGATTCGCTCCGTAAGCATTGAACAAGGAGATGTAGCTTTGCTGTACCGAGTAAATACATTAGGGCAGAAAGTAAATGATAGTTACCGAGGGCTAGTGATTTTGTATTTTTCCGATGGATCCTCGAGAAAAGTGATGCAGTAACCTTTATCATTAGTTATAACAGTTGGTAAAGGCCTATATACTTTCTGGAGTTGTTCTTAAGGATGAAAAAGCAATTTTGGGTTTTATTTTGATGTAACAAAAGTCACTTTTTTATTAAGAATTTGTTTTTTATGCGTGCATATCATTTTTTTTCTCTTTGAATTAGGTACTTTTGTGCCTAATTTTAAAAAAGAATTGATGTATTTATCTGTAATTAAGCAAGTTAATGTGTTAGTGTTTCTTTTACACTTTTCAACGCTTTTGAGTCAATCTCCGCATTGTCCATCTTCAATAACTGCTCCAAATCAAAATAATCCTGGAACCTTAGCTGTTTTCTTGTATAATGCTGATGGAGAATTAGTTGGGCAAAGCACTTGCATGCGAGCAGGGAATAGTCAAAATTACAATTGTAATCAGGTACTTAATGAATTGAGAGATGATAACCCTGAAGCGGTGATGTTTTTGAGCTTTGGTAACTTAAATAATCCCGGAGATTTAGGTTCATGCACTTATGATTTAAGTGGGAATTTAATACCTGGAGCACTATTGCCAGTGGAACTAATATTTCTTGAAGTAAACTTCAATAAAGCAAGGAGCGCAAATGAAATTCAATGGGCTACAGCGACAGAGATTAACAATCAACGATTTGAGATAGCCCATTCCACCGATGGTTTTAACTGGGAAACGATTGCTGTTGTAGCAGGCTCTGGTAATGCTAACCATAGAAATGATTATCAGTTTGAACACAGGGGTTTTAAAAACAACGACATTAATTACTACAGGTTAACCCAATATGATTTCGATGGAACTAACGAGGTGTTCCCTATTATTTCTATTCAAAATAGTAA
>JAFIEX010000034.1 GCA_020832365.1 Crocinitomicaceae bacterium | reverse complement strand
AACCAAAAATTTCAGTAGCTTTGTTGTATGAGTGAATTTGTTGTTTCGGCAAGAAAATATAGGCCCCAGACCTTTGATACATTGGTTGGGCAGTCCACTATTGCTAAAACACTCAAAAATGCTATTCAAAACGATCAACTGGCGCAAGCTTTTTTATTTTGTGGATCAAGAGGTGTTGGAAAAACATCGACTGCAAGAATCTTGGCTAAGACTATCAATTGTACGGATCGTACTGAAAATGTTGAGGCCTGTGGAAAATGTGAATCCTGTGTCGCTTTTGATGAAGGTAAATCCCTCAGCGTTTTTGAATTAGACGCAGCTTCTAATAACGGTGTAGATGATATTCGAAACCTCATTGACCAAGTAAGAATTGCACCCCATTTAGGTAAATATAAGGTCTACATTATTGATGAGGTGCACATGCTTTCAACGGCTGCCTTCAATGCCTTCCTGAAGACATTAGAAGAACCACCAAAACATGCCATTTTTATATTGGCAACAACAGAAAAGCATAAAATTATTCCAACCATATTGTCGCGCTGTCAGATTTTTGATTTCAATCGAATCAAAGTAAATGACATTGCAACACATTTGCAAAAAATTGCAGTTAAAGAAGGAATAGATGCCGAGTCAGAAGGCTTGCATTTAATTGCTCAAAAGGCAGATGGCGCTTTGCGTGACTCCCTATCCATTTTTGACCAAATAGTAAGTTTTGCAGGGAAAACACTTACCTATAAGTCTGTACTAGAAAATTTACACGTACTCGACTACGATTACTATTTTCGATTAGTGGACTATGCTTTACAAGAAAATATTGCCAACAGCTTGCTGATATACCATGAAATAGTTGACCATGGATTTGATGGACATCAATTCATTATTGGCTTGTCAGAACATTATCGTAATTTGCTAATTTGTAAAGACCCCAAGACCCACGCTTTATTAGAGGTAGCTGAACAGGTAAAGAATAGGTATAAAGAACAAGCGGCCGCTATAGATGCGCAACACATTCTTCGTGCTTTAGGTGTACTGAGCTCAACCGATACAAGTTATAAATCAGCTAAAAATCAACGTTTATTGGTTGAATTAGCATTAATGCAACTTTGTTCTATCAAGCAAGAGTTGGAAAAAAAAAAGCCCTAACTGATCCTGTTGAAATCATTCCATTTGTTGGTCAATCGGATAAAAAAGAAGCAGTTGCAACTAAAAAAACAGTTCAAAATGATGCGCCACCAGTTAGAAAGTCACTCTATACAGAGGCTAAGAGGTTAACAGCTCCAACTGGACAACTAAAGTCAAGTTTCTTATCCATCAATGATCTAAAAGAAAAAAATCTCCAAAAAGGAGAAAATGAAATCAATCAAAACTTACCCACTAAGCCTTTTAGTTACGATGATTTAAAAATGGCTTGGAGAAAGTTTGCTTACAAGGCAAAATCTGCTGGAATGGACACCTTGTTTACGACCATGAATGCGCGAGACCCTATTCTTCAAGAGAACAACGTTGTGTTACAAAATGTGGAAAATGAAATTCAAAAAGATTTCCTCACCAATAACCTAACAGAGTTAACAGGCTTCATTCGTAAAGAACTAGAAAATTATGCCATTCAAGTAATTTGTGAAGTCAATGAAGACGAAAATGCTGTCAAGAAATTATATACTGGTCAAGATAAATATAATGATATGGCTAGCAGAAATCCCCATTTAAAAACCCTGAAACAAAGGTTTAAGTTGGATATTGAGTTTTAATATAGCGCTCTGGAGTCAGGGTAAGTTTTTTTTCATCACAAAACGAAGAATTTTTTCCTTTAAACCACCAATGAAGGAAAAAAAACAAACTAACTAACTAACAAATTTTATTACACCCATAGTTTCCTTATTTTTGTAATTCTTAAAATGGAAAACATGGCACAACAGCAATTGTCGGAACAAGAAATACAAAGAAGAGAGACCTTACAAAAAATCAGGGAATACGGAATTGATCCATATCCCGCAGCATTATATCCAGTATCGCATTATTCAATGGGTATTTTAGAAAATTACACAGAGGGAGAAGAAGTTTGCGTGGCAGGAAGATTAATGCGCAGAAAAGTACAAGGAAAAGCCTCATTTGGTGTAATTCAAGATGCTAAAGGAAAAATTCAAGTGTATTTCAACCGTGATGAAATATGCCCAGGTGAGGATAAAAATGCCTACAATGAAGTTTTCAAGCGATTTTTAGATTTAGGAGATTTTATTGGTGTAAAAGGCACAGTATTCAAAACACAGGTGGGGGAAATATCTATTAATGTTAAAGAATTTCAATTACTTTCTAAATCATTAAAACCGCTTCCTTTACCGAAAACAGATGCTGAAGGTAATGTTTATGATGCTTTTACGGATCCTGAACAACGCTACCGCCAGCGATATGTTGATTTAGTCGTTAACCCTCATGTCAAAGAAATATTTATCAAGCGTACTAAACTTTTCAATGCTATGCGCTCATTTTTTAATGACGCTGGATACATGGAGGTAGAAACACCTGTTCTACAAGCCATTCCGGGAGGAGCGGCTGCTAGGCCATTTATTACACATCACAACGCACTTGACATCCCTTTGTACATGCGTATAGCCAATGAGTTATACCTGAAAAGACTTATTGCTGGTGGGTTTGATGGGGTTTATGAATTTTCTAAAAATTTCCGTAATGAGGGTATGGATAGGACCCACAATCCAGAGTTTACAGCCATGGAGATTTATGTGGCTTACAAGGACTACAATTGGATGATGGATTTCACAGAACGCTTGTTGGAACATTGCGCAATTGCTGTTAATGGAACAACCAAAGCAGTATTTAATGGCAATGAAATAGACTTTAAAGCGCCCTATAAAAGAGTTCCAATGCGTGATTCCATTTTAGAATTTACCGGTTTCGATATCCATGGTAAATCAGAGGAAGAGTTGCGTCAGGCTTGCAAGGAATTAGGTGTTGAGGTGGATGAAACTATGGGTAAAGGAAAGTTAATTGATGAAATTTTTGGTGAAAAATGTGAAGGGAACTACATTCAGCCAACTTTTATCACCGATTATCCAAAAGAAATGTCGCCGCTTTGTAAGGAACACAGAGAAAACCCAGAGCTAACGGAAAGATTTGAGTTAATGGTATGTGGTAAAGAAATTGCTAATGCGTACTCTGAGTTAAATGATCCAATTGATCAGCGAGAAAGGTTTGAGGACCAAGTAAAATTAGCAGAACGAGGGGATGATGAAGCAACGCAGTATATTGATTATGATTTTCTTCGTGCCCTAGAATATGGTATGCCTCCAACTTCAGGGTTAGGAATTGGCATGGACAGATTAATCATGTTCCTAACAGATAACCCTTCTATTCAAGAAGTTTTATTTTTCCCGCAAATGCGACCTGAAAAACAAAAAGGTGCTTTAGAATTAAATGAAAATGAAAGTGCAATATTGAAATTACTCAAGGAAGACCCCGTTATCTTAACAACTGTGAAGGATACTAGTGGAATGAGTAATAAACAATGGGATAAGGCATTAAAGTCATTGAGGACAAAGGAGTTAATCACCGTTTCGAAAGAGGGTGAAACGCTTTTTATTAGTCGCAAAGAATAATTTTTCACAAACTAATCAGAATTTTTTTTGTTACAATACCATAAAAATGGTATTTTTGCGACGAAATTAATGTTTATTTATATTTAATCTAAATAGCATTAAGCAAGAACTTAAAGAAAAAAGTCATGATAAAAGTAACAGAAACTGCTAAGAGTCAGGCGATAAAGTTGATGGCAGAGGATAATAAGGATGGCTACTTCATTCGTGTTGGTGTGGAAGGTGGAGGATGTTCAGGATTAATGTACCAGCTAACATTTGACAATGAAGAAAAAGATGGCGATAAAGTGTTTGAGGACAACGGTATTAAAATCGTTGTAGACAAAAAGAGCTTTCTTTATTTAATAGGAACAGAGTTAGATTACTCTGGCGGTTTAAACGGAAAAGGGTTTGTGTTTAAAAATCCTAATGCTGACCGAACTTGTGGGTGTGGTGAAAGCTTTTCTGTTTAATGATTTAAGAACTTTCCGTGTTTGACACGGTGTAAAACTAAAACTATGGGTTATACAGAGGAAGAATTAGCAAAAGACTTAGAAAATAGTGAGTACAAGTTTGGCTTTACGACCAATATTGAGTCGGATAGAGCTCCAAATGGTATTAATGAAGACATCATTCGCTTTATTTCTGCAAAGAAAGAAGAGCCAGAATGGTTGCTAGAATACCGCTTGAATGCATACAAAGCTTGGCGTCAAATGACAGAGCCAGAGTGGGCGCATATTCATTATGAAAAACCACAATTTGAGGATATTTGTTATTATGCTGCTCCTAAGCAAACAAAAAAGTACGAAAGTTGGGACGATGTAGATCCAGAAATGAAAGAAACCATGAAAAAACTTGGTATTTCAATGGAAGAACAAAAACGTTTGACAGGAACTGCGGTTGATTTTGTAATGGATTCTGTTTCGGTAGCCACTTCATTTAAAGCCAAATTAAAAGAATTGGGTATCATTTTCTGTTCTTTTTCTGAGGCAGTGCAAGAGCACCCAGAGCTGGTAAAAAAATATATGGGATCAGTTGTGCCAAGCAAAGATAATTTTTATGCTGCGTTAAATAGTGCCGTTTTTACAGATGGTTCCTTTTGTTATATTCCCAAAGGAGTTAGGTGTCCTATGGAGTTATCAACTTATTTTAGAATAAATGAAGGGGGTACTGGTCAATTTGAAAGAACATTAGTTGTTGCAGATGAAGGTTCTTATGTTTCTTATTTAGAAGGTTGTACAGCACCAATGCGTGATGAAAACCAACTGCATGCGGCAGTGGTTGAATTAATTGCTTTGGATAATGCTGAAATAAAATATTCTACTGTTCAAAATTGGTATCCGGGAGATAAAAATGGTAAAGGTGGGGTCTATAATTTCGTTACCAAAAGAGGAATTTGCGAAAAAAATGCAAAAATTTCTTGGACGCAAGTAGAAACAGGTTCAGCGGTAACTTGGAAATATCCTTCTTGTATTTTGAAAGGAGATAATTCAGTTGGAGAATTCTATTCTGTGGCTGTAACGAATAATTTTCAGCAGGCCGACACTGGAACGAAAATGATTCATCTTGGAAAAAACACGAAAAGTACTATTATTTCTAAAGGGATATCTGCTGGTCAATCACACAATTCATACAGAGGTTTAGTACAAATTCACGCCAATGCGGATAATGCAAGAAATTTCTCTCAATGTGATTCATTATTAATGACAGACCGATCGGGAGCGCATACTTTTCCTTATATAGAATGTAAAAACAATTCTGCTAAAATTGAGCATGAAGCAACAACATCTAAAATTGGTGAGGATCAAATCTTTTATTGTTTGCAAAGAGGAATTAGCGAAGAAAAAGCAATTTCACTAATCGTTAATGGCTACTGCAAAGAGGTTTTAAATCAATTGCCAATGGAGTTTGCTGTTGAAGCACAGAAGTTATTAGAAATATCATTAGAAAACTCGGTAGGATAGTCACTACTATAAAACAAGAAATATGTTAACAATTAAGAATTTACATGCGTCGATTGACGGACAAGCAATATTAAAAGGATTAAATTTAGAAGTTAAACCTGGAGAAGTGCACGCCATTATGGGTCCAAACGGAGCTGGGAAATCTACTTTGGCTTCTGTTCTCGCAGGGAAAGAAGAATATGAAATTACTGGCGGAGAAGTGGACTTTGATGGAAAAGACTTATTAGAATTAGAAACAGAAGAAAGAGCGAAAGAAGGCTTGTTTTTAGCTTTCCAGTATCCTGTGGAGATCCCTGGCGTTTCTAATATCAATTTTCTAAGGACTGCATTGAATGAAATTAGAGAGTACAGGGGAGAGGAGCCAATTGCAGCTAAAGATTTTATGGCTATGGTTAGAGAAAAATCAAAACTCGTTGAGTTAGATGCTAAACTTGCCAGTAGATCTGTTAATGAAGGCTTTTCAGGTGGAGAGAAAAAAAGAAATGAAATTTTTCAAATGGCAATGCTAGAGCCTAAGCTAGCCATTTTAGATGAAACAGATTCTGGTTTAGATATTGATGCTTTGCGCATTGTTGCAGGCGGGGTAAATAAATTGAGAAACCAAAATAATGCCATAATCGTTATTACCCACTATCAGCGCTTATTAGACTATATCATTCCTGATTTTGTTCACGTACTAGCAGACGGTAAAATCGTAAAAACAGGGCCTAAGGAATTGGCATTAGAGCTCGAAGAAAAAGGTTACGATTGGATCAATGATAATGCTCAAACAGTTTAAGTATGGAGGCAGTAGCAAATAGCAAAGTATCCGCTTTTGTTGAAAATTGGTCGCTTCCTGCAGGCAATGAAACACTGCGAGCAGAGGCGTTGCAAGCATTAAAAGGAATGGACTTTCCAACAACAAGGGTGGAGGATTGGAAATATACGAGAATAACTCGAATCACAAATAAAACCTTTCATCAGTCAGCGATGACTTTGGATGTTAAGCCCTATATCATCCCAAATCTCGAAGCGCACGTCTTGGTTTTTGTTAATGGTTATTTTCAGAAAAACCTTTCTACTATTTTAGAGGGTGATGTAATAACTATTGCAGATGTCAATGACTTAGATAATTCCTATTACACAAATGTACTGGAAGATGTAGATGAAAATGTTTTTTCGTTAATGAATAAGGCATTTGCTACAGCGGGTGTTTATCTAACTATACCGAAAAATCAAAAAGCTGCTTACCCTATTCATTTGTTGCATGTAAGCACTGGTGAAAGAACGGTGGCGAATGTCCGTCACTTTATTCAAGCGGAAACCGGCAGTAAAGCAGAGGTTTTTGCTACTTTCCATTCTGAAGGGGCAAATGATGCGCTTGTGAATGTTGTTTTTGAAGGACACATCCAGGAAAATGCGAAATTGACCATAAACAAATTGCAATCTGAAGAGCAAAGTACTTTCCATATCGCCAATGAAATTTTTGTACAAGACCCATCAAGTAATTTCGAAATCAATACAATCACAATTGGTGGTTTATTAGTGAGAAATGGATTGAATATATTGGTCGAAGGTGAAAATTGTTATACGGAATTGAATGGTGTTTATTTAGGAAAAGGAAAGCAACTTTTAGATAACCATACTTTTGTTGATCATTTATTTGGTAATTGTACCTCTTCGGAAACTTACAAAGGGGTAATGGACGACCAATCTATAGGTGTATTCAACGGAAAGGTTGTCGTACGTCAAGACGCTCAAAAAATTCAAGCTTATCAATCGAATGGCAACGTGCTTTTATCTGAACAAGCGACGGTTAATTCTAAGCCTGAGTTAGAAATTTATGCTGATGATGTGCGTTGTTCCCACGGAAGTACTACTGGCCAGCTGGATGAACAAGCTGTATTTTATCTTCGTGCACGGGGTCTATCTGAGAAAAAAGCGAAAGAACTTTTGGTTTCAGCTTTTATAGGAGAAGTGTTGGAAAAAGTGGATAATGCAACTTACCGTGCTTACGTTGATGAGTTATTCTGGCAGAAATTTGGATGGCAGTTTTAGAAGTTAGTATTCCATTGCAATTTTTTTTTCATAATCAAGAATGGGGGTGTTTTATACATCCCTATTTTTTATTCACCAAGGTACTTGAGGCTTGGTCTGTCGGCATTACAACCAAATCAGCAATGTTGACATGGTAAGGGCGACTGATGACAAATGCGATGATTTCGGCAATATCTTTAGCTTGCAGCGGTTGATAACCCTGATATACTTTTGCTGCCTTAGTTTCATCGCCTTTAAATCGAACTGCACTGAAATTTGTTGCAACAAGCCCAGGATGAATAGCGCCAACTTTGATGCCGTGCTGGAATAAATCCATGCGCATCCCCTGATTTAAAGCATCAACGGCGTGTTTACTTGCACAATAAACATTTCCATTGGGATATACTTCTTTACCTGCGGTAGACCCAATATTGATAATGTGTCCACCATTTTTTCTTGCCAACATGCCTTGTATGATGGGCTGAGAGACGTATAACAAACCTTTTACATTAATATCCAGCATCATTTCCCAATCTGTCACATTTCCATTTTGAATGGGGTCTAAACCATGCGCGTTACCCGCGTTGTTAATCAATACATCAATTGCTTGGAACTTTTCTGGTAAAGAAAAAATTGCAGTATTTACAGCTTTTTGATCAGCCACATCGAAGCACAAGGTAGTAATATTGGTTTTACTGCTCAAGACAGATTCCATACGTTCGAGAGCGTCCTGTCGTCTTCCACAAAGTACTAATCCATACCCTTGCTCTGCTAATAAATAGGCGGTTGCTTCTCCAATTCCGCTTGTAGCGCCAGTGATGAAAGCAGTTTTTTGTTTTTCTTTAAGCATCATTTCAATTATTGCAAGCCACCAAGGTTAAATCTTAAGCGAACACCAGCAGCAGTATTTCCTGTAGGGTAGGAGATAGCGACCTTAGGGTCTGTTAACATTTGGTCAAAATACAAAGAAACCGTAAAGTTCTGGTTCAACAAGTAATCGGCTGAGGAGCGAATAGAGAAGACTCTTTGTCCAGCAGTGGCTTGATTGGTGTTTTCAACTATTTTTCTAATGACCGTTAGGTTATCACGTATGGAAAGGTCAATTCGGACATTTAAATCTGATGGTTTTAGTGGAGCTCCTTGGACCTGTATTGGTAATTTAACATTGGAAAATTTATACCCCATACCCACTACGAATTCTGTTCCAAGCATTTCTGTAACTTGATTGTTGGCAAGCGACAAGGAAGCGGCGCGGTCTTGGTTATACTCAAATTTAGTGATTAATCCATTACCTTTAATCTTCCAAGTGGCATCAAAACCAACTAATGGAGAAAATCTTTCCGCAATGGTTATGTTTTGGATTTGTTGCATTGGAATAAAGTTATTATTGATGTCTCTTGCTGTTAAGAATCCGTCTTCATCTTGGGTTGCGTTTAAGTTCGTTTGCATACCTGAGATAGTTACAGTGGACATGTATCCATGACGTAAAGTAAAGTTTTGAACATACTTTTTCATGCTTTCAAATTTGGATAATCCATTGTAGGAAATTTGCCAATTTGGGAGGGGAATACTTCGTAGCGGATTGACAGAGGATTCGTTGATTCCTTGACCTTTAAATGATGCCAAGAAAGCGCCAACAATGACATCTTGTTGCGCTGCACCGTAGCCGTTATAGTAACCACCACTATCTACGAAGCTTTCTGGGTGTCCAGCAGCTAGTAATTCACTCACCTCGACTCTTGCTGCTCGCATGGCATCAAAGGTTGGGGAGCGGTAAGATTGATCCAATGTTTCAAACGCAGATCGAATTGAAATAGTGGTGTAGGTTAAGTTTGTAGTTCGGAACCTACTTTGACTTTCAAAAGATTGAATACTATCGTTAAATCGATAGAACTCTGCGGAATTATCCATGAAATTTCTGGTCATGGTTAAATCTACTTTTAAATCTTTAAATGGTTCTAAGCTAGCGCGCACCCCAATATTTTGCGCATGCATTACAGTGTGTTGGGCATTCAATGAGCTGGTATCAACAATCCAACCTTGGTTGGCAACATGAGGCGCAAATTCGAAGCCTGTATTTCGTCCAAAAAGGTCTCTTTGCTGAGCACCCGCAACAAAGCCCCGCATACTTGCATCGCCTAGGGTTCTGCCATTCAAACCACCGATTTGGGCTTCTTCTGTAAAGCCGGGTAAAACCATTCCATCGGTTAGGGCATAGGTGGTAGAAACAGTTCGTAAGGACATTAATAATCGCCCAAAAAATCCAGTTACAGGATGATAAGGCTTCCCATATTTCTCAATGTTCTCTTTTTTACGCTCTTCTTTCTTTTCTAATCGTTCTATTTGCTTTTCATAACGAGGTTCTTTTTTCTCAATCTTTCGTTCCCATTTTTGCACCTGTTTTTCATGTTCTATCTTTTCATCTGGTTCAAGCTTTTCAACGTTGATTTTTTCTAGCTCTTTTAATTTATCCTTCCATTTTTTCATGCGTTTGGCCAATCTTGTATCAGGTTCTTTTTTCTGTGTAATTTGACGTCCCCCTCTTTGTGGCCCCCCTCCCACAGATCTCCTTGCGGTAGCTCTTTGCGCACCTCTACCGTCATTAATAATACTTTGCAGCAACTCTGATTTCTTATATAAATTAGCCATGTTGAATTGTGAGGTAACATTAACATTTCGAGAGTTTTGCATTTGATTTCCAAAAGCTTCTAAACCCAAGTTCGGTCGAGTCCATTCATATCCACCTTGGTAACGAATGTTGGTGTTCACCCAGTTTAACGCTGGTATTTTGTTTAGAGGAACATTGTAAGCCATATTAAATGTGTGGTCGTAGCGCATCACCCTACCAAGGGTTCGCATTTGCGTACGAACAGAGTCCATGAACTCTTGAAACAAATCTGGGTTTTCTCTCCTGTCAACTTGGCCTTCTGCTTCGTCAAAAATCGACATATTATTGGATAATACGTCAAACTTGAGGTTTTTAGTGATATCGTACTTCACGATGTAGTTTCTGTTCCAAACGAAATTCTTTAAATAAATAGGTTGAAATTCAAAATCAGTGTTGGGGATATTGTTTCGAATTTGGCGTTCATTATAGTTCCGGATCAAATTATTATTAACATTTACTGATTTAGGACCTAAATAAAGGTTAGCATCTCTTGCTAAATCCCACCATTTGGATTTTTTCATGAACTTAGTGTTCTTGAATGGCTCAATTAGCTTTGGGGATCCTGTATAGATATAGTTTACACCGCCTTTCCAAATTCTTGTTCGGTCATAAGTGGTGTTGAAATCTCTAAATAGGTCTTCGCTATGTCCGTAGTTGAAGTTGAGGTTAGATATATCCCAAGGTTTAGCTTTAGATCCAGGGCTCCTTTGTTTTCTTACATTGGTGAAATTGTACGATTTTCTATGATTGTACGCTTGTCCTTCCTGTGCGCGTCTTCGGCGTTCAGCAGCATCTTCATAATCTGAAATTTTAACATCTGGATTAAATGGGTCAAATTGTGGTGTAATAATACCTACGGAATAAGTATATAAAAACGGTACATCAAACTTCAGCTTTTCACCTAATAACTGACCTAGTTGTGCATTGGCTGAAACATCAAAGGAGTACCTTGTGTCTCGCTGTCTTTCAGCGACCCTACTGTCTATACTTCCCCAGTTAACACCACTGTAAGCCCCAGATAGTTGGACGTTGGCAAAATCAGCTACTTGAATTTGAGCACGAGCCAAGGCAGCTGACCCACCTTCATTTTGGAAATCCGTTAAACGCAATTCGTTTACCCAGATTTCAGCACATTTGGCTAGTCCATCATCAGGTTTCCATGGGTGGTTATCATTTTGAGCTGGATTTCGAACACCAATCATGATGGTTTTTACATCAGCTAAGTTGGGGTTACCTCGTACTTTAATCCTGCGTAAGGGATGATTCACGTTATTGTTATCCGATTCACCAGGTTGATGCGGAACATCCTTGACATATTCTAGGTTAAATGCCACGTTGGAATTTGGGTTTTCGGCAAGTGCATTTCGTTCTTTTTTAACATCCAGTAACTCTTTGAAAACAATGCGCATGTTATTTTCTTCCGGCCAAATATCTAAATCACTCGTTGCTCCCCATGGCGTGACTTTAAGCGGTACTTCATATTCGTAATAGTTTTCTCTGAAATCCGTTCCTAAACGAACGAAGACTGTAAGGTCGTTGTCAAATAGCGGGTCTGTAGGGTCTTTTTCTTCTGCATGAATGAACATTTCTAGGTTTTCATACATGATCATGTCCATTCCAACAATTCTGGTAGCTGCCCGCGCATCGCCATCTCTAAGGTTACAGACTTCAAGCGTCATGGCTTGTTCATTTAGTTGTCTTTGGAAAGCCTGAGAGGGGTCAACTTCTCTTAAAATACCAGGAGGAATAACATAGTTAATAGGTTCTCTTTGGTCATGCTCCTCTACGTTTACTGCGCCAATATTGAAATCGGTTAAATCTGGGTCGATTTGTACACCATCTGTTGGTGCCTCTAAGCTTTCAAAGAACCTTCTCCATTCCCCTCTGATAAATTCTAACTTAGCGAATCGAAGCGTAGTTTGCTCCGTAAATCCTTTCATAAATATTCGCATGAAACGAATAGAACGAAAGTCAGTAATACCATTAACAACCCTATCTGGAGCCAAAACTGGAATTCGGAATTGATACCAACGGAACACTTTTTCACCTTTGGCATATTCCCTTGTGTTGATGATATAGTTTCTCCCCACCTGCATGTCGTTTTGTCTTAATGAGACGCGATATTGGAAATAAGCCTCTGTTTCACTTAGGTTATTATCCATGTTGATGTCTTCCATGTCAGGCATGTTTGTGGCTTGAGTTGGATAACCTGCAGCATTGATTAAGGCATCCATTTCAGGTGTTGGGCTATTTCCTTCGTGGTTATTCCAAAACTTATAGCGTTCTATAATATTCAACCCTTGTGCGTCATAATCATCTCCTCGATAGTAATGGTAATTATCGCTAGAAATATCACTTAAAAGTTGTGCGCGAGCATCACCAGATAAGATAGGACTAGAATTAATCCAGTTGACATAATTTGTAAAAGCAGCTCTTTCTGCTGCATCATCGTATCCGTCTAAACCAACATCTTGAAGTGCTCGTGTTTCTGGATTGTTGTCAAATGCGTTTACCACTACTTGTTGGGTAGAAACACGCGCCCAATTCGTAAAGTCTATGTTTTCAGTTTCATTGGGGTCAATTGGCAAGCCATTTTCAAAGCTTTTTCTGGAGTCCGGTAAAATATCTTCGGATAGGTTACCTAGGTTAAAATATAGGTCTCCTCCCGCACCAACTTCTTGATCTTGATTAAATGGATCTAACATCCAAAATTGGATGTATTCGACGTTGGTTTGTTCAAAATCTGTTGTGGTAATCGCACGCATAATTCCTGCCCAACGGTCTTGAGGATTGGTGAATCTCCCATCTGCGTCTACTGTATTAGTGGTGTCATAGTTATACATTCCTCGATCCTTAGGGTAGTAAGTCATGTTTAAAACAGGAATGTTCGTAATTGTACCTAGCGCAGGATTTAAGTTGGGGAATAAATCTGTTTGATTTACCAAAGCCACATTAACATCTTCAACAAGATCAGGATTTTCTGCAATATTTGTAGGTGTTAATGCATTATTCATATAGAACAAGGGGTCAATGGTGTACCATGAAAGGTGGCTTCGGTTAAATCCTGCTGCTAAATTGTTTTTTAAGATTGCCTCTGGAAACAAGTCGGTTTGTCCTTGAGGTATAGATGCTAGTTTCCATTGTACAAAATTGCGCAGATCTATCGTTGATTGACTTCCTTCAAAATCATCAACATAAGAGATGCCTCTTCGTGAAATGGCTCTTGGTGCACCTGGGATTAAATGTGCAGCTTCTGCATTTAAAACAAGCGTAGACATTTGTTTGGTGGAAATTGTTGGGATATAATTAATTAACTTGGTAAGGAAAGGTAAATCTGTTCGGTACGAAAGATCCATTCCAATAATATTATTTCTAAAGGGTTCGTCTCCGATGTCAACCTTTTGTGTAATTGGTCTTTCTGTTTTGCGTAACCAAGTAGCACCAATATTGAAGTCGGGATTAATCATGTAGTTTAAATGTGTTCCCAAAAAGGTTTTGTTTTGAAAGCCAAATACGGAGTTGCTTTCCACAGAAACTTTTATATCTGCATTGGACTCTAAAATAGCAGAGTTTAAGATTTTCACCCTTCCTAAATTGTAATCTACGGTAAAATCGGATCCCTCTGTCAATCGAATTCCACCAGCAGTTACAACAACAGAACCTTCTGGCACATTGAGTGTTGGTAACGGTATGTCAGAGCTGATAGAAGATTTGTATTGTCCTTTGAAGTAGAATCGGTTTTTTTGAGGAATTTGTTGTGCAGCAATTCGAGTTGAATCGTAAAGTTCTTGAAAGACGATAGTGTTGATAATTAAAGGGTTGAGACCGGCTTCTTCTAATTCTTTGCGCAGCGTTTGACCAAAAGGTTCAATGGTGCTAAAATAGACCCTTCCATTTCTGGTGTTGACTGTTCCGGCATTGATTGCTTTATTTCCTTCGTATTGTATGGGCTTGAAGTCAAAAACTCCATCGCGCTGCGGTCTATTGTTTTGGTTGAGTCGATCCATTCCAACGACATCCAAAATTTGCTTGTCATCCATTCCAGGATAGGGTAAAAAGTTAACGAGTAAGCTATTGTCTGGGTTATTGTATAAGATGTCCAATCTAAAACCATCTTGGTCGAGCTGATAAGCACCAATGGAATAAACGTTTTTCATCATCAAATCCCAAAGCTTATTTCTTGGGTTGAGAATAGTGGGCTTTAATAACTTTAAAAACAAAGCATCCTGACCAACAATTCCATCTGTGGAAAACTCACCAACTTGATACGTTCTGCCTGAAACAGTATATTCATAGGCTACTGCCAACACCTCGTCATTGTTTAACGGCATGTTTACAGAGATGAATCCAAGCTGTGCATTGTAAGTAAATTCTTGCTCCGTTAAACGCCTTGCATTTTCAACCTTTTCATATTCGAGGGCTTGACGGAAAGGACCAGGAGAGGCTTGCATTGCATTTAATGCTACAACGGCATTGTTAAAGCCTCGTACTTGTGGGTTGTTACTAATGAAGTTATAGAGATTATTGGAATTGTTATTCGGGTAGGGGTTGCCGGATGGACCGCCAGGGTTGCCAGACCAATTGTTTTCATTTGGTTCTCCTAAATCGGTAAAGGCAAGAATATTTCTAGTATCTTCTACATTGTTGGTCATGTTGGTCAACCAAACTTCAATTCTTGTTATATCAACCAAAGAGTTAACAAAAGGAACTGTTTCCATTGCGCCGTCATAGTTTTCTCTGTGATAGTAATTTAAAAAGAAGTGCCTGTTGGCTTCGTAATTGTCTGCTTTTAGTTCAAACTGCTGAATTTGGGCACCTCCTTGAATATTTACCTCTTGTTTTTGCCCTCTTGATGTAGAGGCAATGGCATCTACGGTTAATCGCCCGAAGCGCATACGTGTTTTTAATCCGAATAGCGTTTGAGAACCTTCAATTAAGGATGTTTGTAACGGCATTGCAACATTACCTGCTTCTATTTTTTGTAAAATTTGGTCTTCTTCGCCTGTCCACTCTAGTTTGGTTACATTGTCAAAATCAAATGCTGCTTGGGTGTCATAATTTGTTCCGAGCTTCATTTTGTCCCCAATCTGACCGACTAAATTCAATCGGATTTGCTGATCGAAGTCAAAACGAGTAATACGTCTTTGGTTTTCAGGTAACATTGGGTTTTCATAGCGCGCTTGGTTAACGCCTAGGGAAACCTCCACCATACCTTCAGGCCGAATATTGATTTCATCAGATCCAAAGATTTGGGCAAAGCCTGGATTGTCAATTTTTATTGGCGGAAAAATACCTTGTCCTTCCTCAGATTGGGTATCAATTTTTTCTCTCCAGTAATCTTGCATTTTTTTACGTCGCTCGTATTCAATGAACTCTTCTAATGTCATCATGGAGGGAGGTCTAAAGTCCAAATCACCGAACTTTTCCTTGAAGACATACTTGCCAGTTATTGGATCAAATACAATTGTTTTTTCCACACCACTTGGGTCTCCTAAATCAAAACTTTGTTGGGTGTTCGCTGTTGGGTCTTCTGGATTGTTAATAGGAAACTTTAAGTGAATACTATCTGGGTGTGTTTGACCGAAAAGAGTAACACAAAGTTGACCTATCCAAAAGGATAAGATTAACGATAACCAGCTGTATTTTCTATTTTTTTGTTCCAAGTGGTACTTAATGAACTATAAAATTCTCAGGGCATCTCGGATTAGTAACTCAACAGAGCCTTGATCTTGATATATTCGCTCAATTGCTTTACTTGCCATTTTCTTGTCAAACCCTAATGAAATTAATGCTGTTAACGCATCAATTTTAATTGTATTGTTTGGAGTGGATATAATCTCCTCAGAAACACTGAATTTTAACATTTTGTCCTTCAAGTCCACAATTACTCTTTGTGCGGTTTTCAACCCAATTCCTTTCACACTTTTAATTGTGTTTACATCTTCATTTGTAATAGCAGTAGCAATTTCAGACGGTTGTAAACTAGAAAGCATAATAATCGCCGTGTTAGGACCTATACCAGAAACCGAGGTTAGAAGATTAAACATTTCTCGTTCTTCTACCTTGTGAAACCCATATAGGATTTGGGCATCTTCACGAACCACAAATTGGGTGAAGATTTTAATCTGTTCCTCTGAGCCTATTTGCTCGTAGGTGTTGAGTGAAATTTTCACTTCATAGCCGATGCCATTGCATTCGACAATAATGGCAGTTGGTGATTTTTCTATTAATCTTCCGTTGAGGTGATGAATCATTGATTATTTGTTTTGTGCGTCAACAACAGCAACTTTGACCATATTTACTATTTCTCTAACGCTTGCACCTAATTGTAATACGTGGACTGATTTGCGCAGACCAACTAATACAGGTCCAATAGCCTCTGCTTCTGTCATTTCTTGTAGTAGTTTATAGGCAATATTGCCAGCGGATAAATTTGGAAAAATCAGCGTATTTACCTCCTTATTGGCCAATTCTGAAAAGTCAAATTTATCCAACATCATTTCATTATTCAGCGCAAAATTAGCTTGAATTTCTCCATCTACAGTAAGTGTAGGGTATTTTTCGTGAATTATTCTTGTTGCCTTTGCCATTTTGTCTGCATCTTTCCCTGGCGAAGAGCCAAAATTAGAGTAGGATAGTAGTGCAATTCTGGGCGTTACCTTGAACTTTCGGATGGTTTTCGCAATTTGATTGGTCATGTCTGCAATCTCCTCAGCTGTTGGGTCAAAGTTAACCGTTGTATCTGCTAAGAATAAGGGACCTTTTTTAGTTACAAGAATGTACATGCCAGCGACACGATCCACATCTTTTTGCTTACCAATAACTTGTAAAGCAGGTTTTAATACATCCCTATAGTTTCTTGTTGCTCCAGAAATCATTCCATCGGCATCCCCTTCGTGAACCATCATCGCACCAAAATAATTTCTTTCGCGCATGATTTTTTTAGCCTCATAAGCGGTGAAACCTTTTCTTTTGCGCATTTCAAAGAAGGATTGCGCATATCGTTCTCTTCTCGCTAGTTCCTCATCTGATTTAGGATCAATGATTTCCACATCAGGAAACTCCATGTTAAACTCTTCGATCAGTTTTAAAACACGTTCTTTTCGACCGAGTAATATGGGTTGAGCAACCCCTTCTTCCATCGCTGTTTGCGCTGCTTTCAACATTTTGTAATGGTCTGCCTCCGCAAAAACAATACGTTTTGGGTTTTTTTCCGCTTTTTCAGTGAGGTTTCTTACCAGTTTGTTGTCTAATCCGAGTCGTTTTTTCAATTCGTTTTCATAGGCAGTCCAATCTTTGATTGGGTATTTTGCAACGCCTGAATCCATTGCTGCTTTTGCAACTGCCGGTGCTACATAATAAATTAGCCTTGGGTCAAGCGGCTTAGGAATAAACTGTTCCCTTCCAAAAACGATTCCTTTTTCGCCATAAGCTTCACTTACTTCATCTGGAACCGATTCTTTTGCTAGTGCAGCAATGGCATGAACGGCTGCTAACTTCATTTCTTCATTGATGGTGGTTGCCCGAACGTCTAATGCACCGCGAAATATAAAAGGAAATCCAAGTACATTATTCACTTGGTTTGGGTGGTCTGAACGACCGGTTGCCATAATCACATCTTTTCTAACACTAGTGGCATCTTTATATCCAATTTCAGGATCAGGATTTGCCAAGGCAAAAACAATAGGGTTAGCAGCCATGGATTTCACCATGTCTTTTGACACGATTCCGCCTTTAGAAAGTCCAAGAAATACATCAGCCCCTTCCATTGCGTCAATTAAACTTATGTCATTTTCATGGTTGGCAAACATCGCCTTATTGCCTTCTAAATTCGTTCGTTTTTTATTTAGCAAACCTTTGCTGTCGAACATGTAAATATTTTCCAGTTTTGCCCCTAGTGAACAATACAACTTGGCGCAAGACATGGCGGATGCTCCTGCCCCTGAGATGACAATCTTAACATCTTGAATACGTTTATTAGCTAACTCCAAAGCATTAATGAGCGCAGCAGAGGAAATGATGGCTGTACCATGTTGGTCATCGTGCATAATTGGAATGTTCAATTCAGCTTTTAAGCGCTCTTCGATTTCAAAGGCTTCGGGTGCTTTGATATCTTCTAGGTTAATTCCTCCAAAAGTGGGCGCAATCGCTTTGACTGTTTGAATGAAAAGTTCGGGATCACTGGCATCCACCTCGATGTCGAAAACATCAATGTCTGCAAAAATCTTGAATAATAATCCTTTTCCTTCCATAACAGGTTTAGAAGCTAGCGGACCGATGTCACCCAAACCGAGCACCGCGGTTCCATTCGAAATCACGGCCACAAGATTGGCTTTACTCGTATATTTGTATGCATCTTCAGGGTTTTCTGCGATTCTTAAACATGGCTCTGCTACTCCTGGAGAATAAGCCAAAGATAAATCCCTTTGTGAACTGTATGGTTTGGTTGGTATTACTTCTATTTTTCCTGGTTTCCCCATTGCGTGGTAATCCAGTGCATCTTGTTTTTTTATTTTTGCCATACAATCTATTTGAAGGGAGCAAATTTAATAATTTTAACCGATTCTAGATGAATGAATTTTTATCTGGAATGCTGCCAGTTTTCAACTATTTTTGGTTTGGTTTTTTAAGTTGGGCTGTGCTTGGCAAATAGTATAGGGCTATAAATTGTGTCCTAGTCAAATCAAAAGGAAGGTAAATATGAAAAAGAAAAAAACGTTAGTGGTACTAAGTGGTGCAGGGGTGAGTGCA
>JAFIEX010000033.1 GCA_020832365.1 Crocinitomicaceae bacterium | reverse complement strand
GGAATGTATTTGCTGATTCATGGAACAGGAGACGATAACGTCCATGTACAAAATACCCATGAAATGGTTAAAGCCTTGGTAAAAGCAGATAAGCAATTCGATTTATTTATATATCCAAATAAAGACCATGGTATTCATGGCGGTAATACTAGAAATCACCTATTTAAAATGATGCTGGATTATACTTTAGAAAATTTGTAACAATTCTTTTAGACTTTTTTTGAGTTGATAAGGCAAAATGAATGGATTCACTTACGCAAATAGTACTAGGCGCATCGGTAGGAGAAGCGATACTCGGAAAAAAAATAGGAAACAGAGCACCCTTATATGGGGCTATTGCGGGGACTATTCCTGATTTAGATGTTTTTGCAGGCTATTTTTTGGATCCAGTAACTGCGGTAGAAGTGCATAGAGGATTCACTCACTCCATTGTTTTTTGTGTGTTATTTGCGCCTATTTTCGGTTATTTAATCTCGCTATTTGAAACTCAAGCCTCCCGAAAAGAACTCAGTTGGCTCATGTTTTGGGGCTTGTTTACACATCCTATTTTAGATGCGTTTACCACTTGGGGGACTCAGCTGTTTTGGCCCTTAGATATTAATTTAGCTTTTAAAAGTGTTTTTGTGATTGACCCGCTTTACACACTCCCGTTCTTATTTTGTTTAATTATGGCCATGCGAAAACCAAAAGCATCAGCAGCTAGAGTTAAATGGAATTACTGGGGATTGGGAATAAGCACAAGTTATTTGTTAATCGGACTCACGCTCAAATTTTTTTCCTACCAAGCATTTCAAAAAGCACTCGTCGAACAAAATATTAGTTACCTCGAAATCCAAAATCGACCAGCTCCATTCACCACATTGTTGTGGTCAGCTAATGTGAAAACAAAGGAGGGGTTTTACCTTGGGGATTATTCTTTTTTCGATACTCAACCAATTTCGTTTCGGTTTTTTCCTGTCGATGACGCTATCGCTAAAGAAATCCAAGGTGAACATCATTTAACACGACTTCAAAAAATCAGTGAAGGTTGGTACATTTACTCAATAAATGAAGATGGCGATTTGCTTTTCAACGACCTACGATTTGGCTTATTAAGCTTCGCACCCGAAGAATACCGCTTCGTATTCAGCTATAAGCTTTATTATGAAAATCAAACATTTCAAGTAGCAGATTTTCGCAAAACACCTGATGATGGGAAACAGCTTGTAATTCAATTATGGCAACGAATGAAAGGGAATTAGTGTTAGTCATAAATTACGAATCAACAAAAAAATGAAACGATTGGTTATTGAAAAATGCTAGGCGAACATAATTATGGAAAAATTGTTAAATTTGCGAGGCATTAAGAAAATTTCTGATTGCACAATCAACTGTTTTACTATCTTGCCATGATTTTTTTTATTAACAATAATTGTCGAAAACGATGAGCGAAACTGCAAAAATTGAGATTGGTGGACAGGTTTATGAACTACCTGTTATTACTGGGTCTGAAAATGAAAAAGCAATTGATATTAATACACTACGTGCTGTAAGTGGATGTATCACTTTAGACCCAGGATTTAAGAATACTGGAAGCACAAAAAGTGCAATCACTTTTTTGGATGGAGAAAATGGAATTCTTCGTTACCGTGGTTATCCAATTGAGCAATTAGCAGAGAAAGCCTCGTTCTTGGAAGTAGCTTTTTTATTGATTTATGGTGAGTTACCATCAAAAGAAGAGTTAGATAAATTTACAACCAGTATAACTAAGCATACCTTAGTACATGAGGATATGAAGCAGTTTTTTGAGGCCTACCCTCCTAAAGCTCACCCTATGGGGGTGCTTGCCTCAATGGTTTGTAGCTTATCAACATTCTATCCAGAGTCTCAAAACCCGAATAGAAGTAAAGAAGCTATTGATTTGACAATTCATAGATTAATTGCAAAAATACCTACTTTGGCAGCATGGTCCTACAAAAATGCGATGCGTCATCCATTCATGTACCCGAGAAATGAATTTAGCTATTGTGAAAATTTCTTGTACATGATGTTTGGAATGCCTACTGAGGAATATAAGCCAAACCCAGTAGTAGTTGATGCATTGAATAAATTATTGATTTTACACGCAGACCACGAGCAAAATTGTTCGGCATCTACCGTACGCATAGTAGGTTCATCTCAGGCCAACTTATACGCTTCGATTTCTGCTGGTGTTTCAGCACTTTGGGGTCCGCTCCATGGTGGAGCAAATCAGGCAGTTATTGAAATGTTAGAAAAAATTCAGGAAGATGGGGGAGATCTCGAGAAGTGGATTGCGAAGGCAAAAGATAAAAATGATCCTTTCCGTTTGATGGGCTTTGGTCATAGAGTTTACAAAAACTTTGACCCAAGAGCGAAAATCATCAAGAAAGCTTGTGATGATGTATTAGAGCAATTGGGTATTGAAGATCCAATTCTTGACATCGCTAAAAAGCTAGAAAAAGTTGCTTTGGAAGACGAGTACTTTGTTCAAAGAGGTCTTTATCCAAATGTGGATTTTTATTCTGGTATTATCTATAAAGCATTGAATATTCCAACTGAGATGTTTACTGTAATGTTTGCACTCGGACGCCTTCCTGGTTGGATTGCGCAATGGAAGGAAATGATTGAGAATGGGGAGCCAATTGGAAGACCAAGACAGGTCTATGTTGGTGCCACAGAAAGAAATTATGTAGAAATATCTAAAAGATAAAAAAATATTATCTAGACAAAAAGCCGCATCTGCGGCTTTTTGTTTTTCGAATCAATCGATTCCTCCTTTGTATTTAAATATTTAATAGGCTTTTCTATCGCTATGAATAGGTGCGCTTTGATTACATAAAGTATGCCTATCTTGCTCGAAATGCTTATTTTTGTAATTGAAAAATTAATATATGTTTGATCAACGTCGTCTTACAACAGAAGAAAAAGCTTTAAAAATTAATCTTACACCAGATATTTATGGGTCTTTTGCTGAGATAGGAGCTGGTCAAGAGGTTGCTGCTAATTTCTTTAAAGCAGGAGGTAGTTCGGGAACAATAGCATTTACGCATTCTGCCTACGACATGAAGGT
Source organism: Crocinitomicaceae bacterium (assembly GCA_020832365.1). Classification (GTDB taxonomy): domain Bacteria; phylum Bacteroidota; class Bacteroidia; order Flavobacteriales_D; family Crocinitomicaceae; genus JAFIEX01. The sequence goes on along the minus strand of JAFIEX010000033.1, from coordinate 16,136 downwards.
TTCCGACTCAATTTATGGAAAGTCGAAGCGTTATGTGAGTGAGGAGCGTCTGATGACGATGATGAAAATTGAGTACAATAACTTAGTTAAAAACCTACAGGAAAGGGTTGAAAATACTTGCTTTTTTTCGTTCTGTAATACAGTTGAATCCCTTAATTACCATAAAACTAATCAAGGACAGGGTTGGGTTGGAATTCTATTTCAAACAAAACCAAATACAGCGCCTAACAAGATTGTTCTGCATGTCAAAATGCACGATCAAAGCAACAGAGCGCAACAAGAAGCTTTAGGTATTTTAGGTGTAAACCTTATTCATGCAGCTTATTTTAAGATTGAAGACTCGCTGGATGATTTTTTGAATAGTCTTGTTCATCGCTTACCTAAAGACCGAATGGAAATCGATATGTTGCGTTTTGAAGGGGAAGCTTTTTCGCATGTCGATAATCGTATCGTTGCCTTGAATTTAGTGAAAAAAGGTCTAACTGAAGCCACCATGTTTGACCAAAATGGCTCAGTGTTACAGCCAGCTACAGCACTTTATAAAAAGAATATTCTTTTGATTAGGGGTAGATTTCGACCAGTTACAAAGGTGCACTTAGATATGCTTTCTACTGGAAGAAAAATGTTTCTGAAAGAGGAGGGGGTCTTGAAAAAAGATGTTCAGGAAGTATTTGAATTAACACTAAAAGACCTGACAGCCGATGGGAAGATCTCGGATAAAGATTTTGTTGATAGAGCAGAATTATTAGGTTCAATGGGTTATACAGTAATGATTTCCAATTACCTGAAGCATTATAAAATGGTGGATTATCTGTCAGACTTCTCGAGGGGGAAAAAACTCGGTGTGATTGTTGGAATCTATAACTTGCATACGATTTTTGATCCTCGTTATTATGAAAATTTAAAAGGTGGTATTTTAGAAGCATTTGGCAGAGGTTTTGGAAACAACGTTAAGCTTTACATCTATCCGGCTAACGATGTTGAAACAGGAGAATTGTATGAATTAAAAGATTTTAAAGTAGATAGCAATATTCAAGCGCTGTTTCAATATATGATGGATAACAATAAAATGGAGGCTATCACTACATTTGACTCGCGTTACTTGAATATTCATTCAGATGATGTCCTTGCAAAAATCAAAGCGGGCACCCGAATTTGGGAAGAAGATGTGCCTGAAATGGTTGTGGATGCTATAAAATTTATGGAATTATTCGGTTATAAAACGAATGAAGTGGAAAATGAAGCCAATTCTTAACTTTTATCTCTCTTTTCTCTGTTTAGGTGCTTTTTTAGTTGCTTGTAATTCGGAACAAAATAATCGAGAAACGCCTGCTGAAAAGAGTGACAGTCAAATCAAGTTAGCAAATCTAAAAGACATTCCTATTCAAACAGCTGATTTTGAAGCTGCTTTAAGCAGGCATGTTTCTGCGCTGTTGAAGATTCCCCCCACAGAAGAATTCGATTTTCAAGTACACTATGCATTTTTAGATAGAGACACGCTCAAGGATGCAGTAATTTTAGTAAATCGAGCAGCATTTGCGCAAGAAAAAGCAAAGAAAGAAAATAACGAAGATTTTTTTAGGTATCTCGGTTATTCAGGCCCGCATAATCATGTTTTTGTTTATCAAGGTCAATCAGGAAAAATACTAGAAACGGTGCCAGTAGGTTCTACTGTTTTTCATCCATTAAATATTGATTTTGGCTATGTGTCCTCGCCAGCGCATTTGGATTTCTGGGTGGATTATAGAATTAGAAATGGTAAATTTAGAAACTATTACACGGTGCGAGGTGATAGGCTTTACCTCACATTTAATGCACCCATTTTTGATGAAATAGGAGAACCCACTCCAAAGGCTTATTATCACAAACGAGTAGAGAGTCCAATAAGAACTGCACTTGATATAGCAATTTATCATGCAGCTATAAAAAATTACAATCCTGAAAACATCGAAGACTTTAATAATTTTACACCAGACGAAATTGTGCCCAAAGATGAATTGTATGTCTATTTTATTTTTGATGAAGCTACTAAAAAGTATAAAACCCCTATGCGACCACCATCAGAAGAGGAAGATTAGCTTTCTCATGGCTATGAATACAAATTGGACGGGATTAATGCTGCATAAATAAAATTCATTCTAGCGCAATTTTTCGCTTCTTGAGATAAATTACCGTTATCGTCTATATAGTATTTCTGGTATCCAAGTTCTGCCAGATAGCCATGAATTTTTTCTTGACTTTCATGAAAAATCTCAATGAGTAAGATCGGTTTTTGATGCGTTAATATATTTTTCATTCCCAATAAGACAGCATACTCGAAGCCCTCAACGTCAATTTTGATCATTTTTATTGTTAGGTTATTTTGGTGTTCGAAGTAATCATCTAAGGCAACGACTTTCACCGTCTCATTTACACCATTTTCGAGGTAATTGGCGGAAACACTACCAAGGTTTGTTGATTTAGGATCATAATATAAATCAAGATTACCTGATTTTTCGCCTACAGCTTTATTCTCAAAGGTGATTTGCACTATATTATTCTGGATGATGTTCTTTTTTAATGCGTTAAAGCTCTGTGAAAACGGTTCGAAACTGAAAATGTGACCATTCTCTTTAATAATTTTCGCAGCATTGATAGTATATAAACCGAAATTTGCTCCGACATCAACAAAAATGTCACCTGGTTTTAGTAGGTGTTCCAAAACTTGTAACTCTGCCTTTTCATAATCACCAAGGAAGTAGATATTCTCTTGAATCCAATCTTCAATATGCAACTCAATTTGAAAGCCTTTATAGTTGATTCTGCGCTTTACCCCCTTGAACAAGCCAAGTGGCTTGATTATTTTTGTATGAATACCAAAGTGTCTTTTTTTGAAAAAATCAATTTTAAAAAGCAACCGGAATATTTCAGCTAATAGTGTTCTCATAATATTTTGGCTAATTTAAGGATTTTCAATCTAGTATTCCGTGTGAGATGTTTTTTTGAAATTATAGTTTTTAATTAGATTTTTTTCGATGGTTTAGGCTTTTGAATGGTTTTAGTTGTTGTATAGCTTTTTTATAATGGGTGATATTTTAATGAACATAATCAAAATGTTTGTCGCAAGTGCTGCTCTTTAACTAAACTTTTCTTAGTTTTGAGGCATGGAAACTAAAAATAAACCTGCTTTCGTATTTGAAAAAGAAAATTATCGGTTATTAATAATTGGGATTCTTGTAAATGCGCTTGGATTTATATTAATGATTGGAGGAGCGGCTGAAAGTTTAGATGATTTTGATGCCCAGGAATTATTTTCTTTTCGTCGTATAACTATAGCCCCAATTGTAGTGCTAATAGGCTATGGTATAGTAATGTGGAGTATTCTGAAAAAGCCAAAAGCAAAGAAATAAATTTTAGAATCAAACTCAATATAAAATGGATATAATCAACGCTATTATTCTTGGTATCGTTCAAGGATTAACGGAATTCCTTCCGGTATCCTCTAGTGGCCATTTAGAATTAATGAAAGCCATTTTAGGCGATGATTCTGTTGGGGAAGAAAGCATGATGACTACTGTTGTGTTGCATTTTGCAACAGCTTTAAGTACGGTAGTTGTATTTAGAAAAGATGTTGCTGAAATATTCAAAGGTTTGTTTGCATTTAAAAACAATGAATCGTTTAATTTTTCATTGAAAATAGTGATATCAATGATTCCAGCCGCTTTTGTTGGTGTTTTCTTTGATGATATTTTAGAAACGATGTTTGAAGGGCAAATTCTTTTAGTTGGTGTGTTATTGCTTTTTACTGGAGGGCTCTTGTTCTTAGCAGATCGTGCTAAAAATACTTTGAAGGATGTAAGCTATACTCAAGCGATAATTATCGGAATAGCCCAAGCAATAGCCATTCTGCCTGGTATTTCTAGATCTGGTGCAACGATTGGAACATCGGTTTTATTAGGTATTGATCGTGCTAAAGCAGCAAGGTTTTCTTTTTTGATGGTGGTACCATTGATCTTGGGTAAAATTGCAAAAGATATTTTGGACGGTGCGTTTAGCGAAAGTGTTAAATGGGCAGAATTAGGGGCTGGTTTTGTTGCCGCCTTTTTAACAGGACTTTTTGCCTGTACATTGATGATTGCCATTGTAAAAAGAAGTAAGCTCACCTATTTTGCAATCTACTGCTTTATCGTTGGAACTTTGGCTATTTCTTGGAAATTGTTCTTTTAATTCGACCTATGAATTTTAAGGTAGGAGAAGTGTTACTGGTCGATAAACCTTTAGGTTGGACTTCCTTTGATGTCGTGAACAAACTGCGATGGAAGCTACGTAAAAAATATGGCTTAAAAAAATTCAAAGTCGGTCATGCTGGCACCTTAGACCCACTTGCGACGGGTTTATTAATCATCTGCACAGGAAAAAAAACTAAAGAGAGCCAATTCTTGATGGCAGCAGAAAAAACTTACACGGGTACTTTTTTATTAGGTAAAACTACTCCTAGTTTTGACCTCGAAACAGCCTATGATGAAACTTTTAGTACAGCACACATTTCAGAAGAAGACATTCAACGAGTAGTGATGACATTCCTAGGCGAGCAATTGCAAACACCACCGATTTTCTCGGCCAAAAAAATTGATGGTAAAAGAGCCTATGAGTCAGCAAGGGTAGGGAAGGAAGTTGAAATGAAAAAGCAAACCATTACAATTCATAGCTTTACTGTCGATACGAGCCGATTTCCAGAAATAGATTTCACCATTTGCTGTTCAAAAGGTACATACATTCGCAGTATTGCTCATGATTTTGGAAAAGCACTAGATAGTGGAGCAACATTGATAGCACTGCGTCGCATAAAATCGGGTGATTTAGACATTTTAAATGCCAAGTCCGTTGAGGAATGGATGGGTATTATTGAGCATATCGATATAGGTGATTTTTCGACATAAGTACAAAGCTATATTTAATTCATTGTGCTTTTTCTCAACCTAAGCCTTTTTTAGCACCTTACCTCCTAGGTTTTGGTTAACCACTATTCTTCTTTAAAGCAGAAGATTAAGGGCTATATTTAGAAGGTGAATAAAGAATATGCCACTCCTTTATGGGTTTTTTAATTCTCATTTATGAAGTCATGAATTGGCAAATGATATCTTCAAAAGAGAGATTCAGAAGTTCAACTCATTCATCCTAAAAATAAGTCGTGAACTTCAAGGACTATTTACTTGAAATATGCTATTTTTGTAACTGATAACAAATCAAAGTATGAAGCTCTTTCTGACATTTATTTTTACAATGCTCCTTGTTTTAACAGTGCAAAGCCAGAACCCAGCCTCACCATATGAGATAAGCGTCACTGTTTTTCACCCTAAGGGAAGTTGCTTGAGTAAAACTCAACCAAATAGTGGATGCTGGAAAGCAAAGAAAATTTCAGACCCTGATTGGACTTTTGAAATCGAAGCGATTGAAAATTTTCAACCAACCGTTATAGGGGAATACGATTTGAAATTACAGCTAGGTAGTGATGACGGTGTTACTACTTACGAATTATTAGAAATAATAGCTGTTAGAGAGCAATAATATGGTACACAATATTAGCAGTGAGAATTCTATCTTTAGTCATTTTTTGGCTGAGTTGAGAGATGAAATAGTACAAAGAGATGCTATGCGCTTTCGAAGAAATTTGGAACGAATATCAGAAATTATGGCTTATGAAGTTTCTAAGAAAATGAAATTTCAATCCAAAGCAATTACGACTACTCTAGGAATTGCTGATTGCCAAGTTTTAGCTGACGAGGTGGTTTTGGCTACCATTTTGAGAGCAGGACTTCCAATGCATCAGGGATTTTTGAATTACTTTGACAGGGCAGAGTCTGCATTTGTAAGTGCTTATCGTAAAATCACCTCTGGTGACGATTATGATGTGCATGTTGAATACTGCGCTGCTCCTAATATTAATGGTAAGTGTTTAATAATAACAGACCCCATGTTAGCTACTGGTGCTTCTATGGTATTAGTGCATCACGCTTTAAAAAAGCATGGTGTCCCTAAGCAGCTACATTTGGTTGCAGCGATAGCTACTCAAGAAGCAATAGAATTCGTGTTGTCTAAAATGCCTTCAAATACCACGTTGTGGGTTGGTGCAATTGATGAGGAGTTAACTGCCCAATCCTATATTGTTCCAGGCTTAGGTGACGCAGGCGACCTGGCTTTTGGGGATAAACTTTAATATGGCAGCATACGTCACTATTTATTTGTTGGCCTTTTGGAAGTTTATGTTTACCCCAGCTGCCGCTTTTGCAATGGGACTGAGGTTTCATGAAACACTTATTTTATCCTTTTTTGGGGCACTAACATCTGTGTCTATCTTTTATCTTTTCGCAAGATTTTTCATGCGCAGAGCAGCCATTAAACGTTTTAGGAAATATGCCATGGCAATTGAAGCTAATCAACCATTTCAACCTAGGGATTTTTCGAAAATCAACAAGTTGATTGTAAAAGTTAAAAAGAAAATCAAAAGGCCTATAGGGTGCATTGTTTTCCCACTTTTTCTATCCTTACCTTTAGGAACAATTATAGTGTCCAAATTTTACAGTTTCAATCGAACAACTTTAAAATGGTTACTTATTGGCACCCTTATTAATGCATTTCTGTTAACATTGGTCACTTATTTTATTTTCTTCAGTTTTGATGCAAAAAATTAAGACCATATTTATTGATTTAGACCGCACTTTATGGGATTTTGAAAGTAATTCTAAGGAGGCGCTCTTAGAATTATTTGAAGTTTATCAATTAAAGAATTTCGTAAAAGATTTTGCTACTTTTCATCAGAAATACCGACAAATTAATGCTGTCCTGTGGGAGCTTTATGGAAAAGGTAAAATCACGAAAGACTTGTTGCGGCGCAAGCGGTTTGAGGATACATTGTTCCATTTTGGGATTGTTTCACCTGAAATAACGAGTGGTTTAACAGAAGGTTATGTACAACTTTCCCCGCAAAAAACGAATTTATTTCCCAATACCTTATCATCTTTGGCAAATCTGAAAAAGATAGGACTACCTATTATAATTGTAACTAATGGTTTTCGAGAAGTACAAGAAATTAAAATTGATCGTTCTGGTCTAGCTCCATTTGTAGATGTCCTTTTGTGTAGCGAGGACGTTGGTTATAATAAGCCTGACCCAAATATTTTTTTAGAAGCATTGCAAATGTCTAATTCCAAAGCAAACACGAGTATAATGGTAGGGGATGATTTTCAGGCTGATGTTTTAGGAGCTGAAAAAGTTGGTATTCATGGCGTGCTTTTTGACCCTAATCATCATTATAGTCATCGCAAAGAAATTTCCAAAATTAGTGATTTATCCGAGTTAGAAAAACTGCTACTGTTTAATTATTAAGTACGTTTTACTGCTATTTAATCATTTTGTTGATTAAAGAGCTCGACAAATTTTTCCATGGAAATTTTTTCGAAGTCCGAAGGAATACCAAATAAATCGATATGGAATTGCTCAAAACGAATACTTTCTAACTCATACCAAAAGAATTCATCATTGGAATAGATCGTATATTTAACAGGTAAGCCTGGGGCATTAGGAAGTGCCTCAGTATATTTTTGTGGAATTGCTGTATAAAAGTACATTAACATAGATGAGTCAGCATCTGGAACAAATACCTGCATTTCCTCAGCTTGAAAACCAGCGATTAATTTCTTTTTTTTCGTTGGTTGATAAAAATAACCCTCTGCATTAGGGTGTTCATCCGGTATTGTTTGAATAGCGTATTTATTATCGCCGAATTCCATTAAAATATAGGCTTTGTTTTTATTCAAATGTTTAATGTAAACCTGTTTACCAAGTGGCGTGAAATTTTCAATGCGCAGAAGGCTGTCTTTTGCATAAATAATCTGGTAATCTAAACTATCAGGATCACCTAATTGAATTCGATTACTTTGGATACGGTACACAAGCTGACCTTCAAAGCTATCCATTTCATGCAATTTTGGCGTGCAAGAAAAACTAATTAGACTTAATATTACTAGAGGAGATAAGGCCAGTATTAAATTCTTCATCGTGTACTTCTTAGGTGAATATCGTTGTTTTCTTCTTCAATTTTATCCTTGATATCCTTCATTGTTTTAGTCAATAAAAAAATATCTGGTGTACTATGCTGGTTAATCCACTTGAAACCTTCTGGCTCGCCATCAATGGCAAGTGCCATGTGATAAAATAAATCAAAACCGTTTACTTTAAGCCATCTTAGCGCTTGGGCATTTCCTTCAGCAGCATTAATCATGGCCATGACATGTGCGTAACCGTTTTCCATTAACCATTCTCGGGCATTATCGTTTAAGTTCAATGCATGTTGTACCATCACCAGCTCAGCAAAATTATTGTTTGTCAAGTAATGCGTAAATTTTTCATCCCCCTCTAAAGATTTAACCCATGCTAAAATAACTTTTGGGTGATAGGAAAATGGTTTTACAACCGCTTTTGATGGCTTTTTTCCTTTTTGATCAATATTTTTCTTTTTTCCAAAACCAAACATGACAATCTAATGCAATGGTATAAAGTTAATTGAATAAAACGAGCTAGAAGTGTGTTTTGCCTGCTTGAACCATTCTTTTTAATAGTGGACTAGGTCTGTACCTATCTTCACCATATTCAGTTTGAAGTGTTGTTAATTGCTCTAAGACAATAGCTAAACCAACTTCTTCCGCCCATTGAAGTAAGCCTTTAGGGTAATTAACGCCCTTGGTCATAGCCAAATCAATATCTTCTTTAGAGGCAATATTGAGGAATAGTGCGTCAATTGCTTCATTCATTAGCATTGCCAGGATACGGTTTTTTATTTGCTCGCCAAGCGCGGTGTTTTGAACTGGTTTAGGTGATTCACTACCTTCTGTATAGTCGTAATAACCTCTACCGCTTTTTCTACCCAAATAGCCAGCCTCAGCATGTCTTTTTTGCGTAAAAGAAGGTTTATACCTTGGGTCATAGTAAAATGCAGCAAATACTGTTTCTGTTACGGTGTAATTGATATCGTTCCCTATGTAATCCATTAGTGTAAAAGGTCCCATTCTAAAACCACCGAGTTCGGTCATTGCCCAGTCAATAGTTGCAAAATCAGCGATTCCTTCCTCATAGATGCGAAGTGCTTCACCATAAAAAGGCCGCGCAACCCTATTTACAATAAAACCAGGGGTGTCTTTCGCTAAAACAGTTACTTTCTCCCAGCTTTTAATGATTGTAGTAGCTTGAGCAGTAACTAGATCACTAGTTTGAACTGCCGGTATTATTTCTACAAGAGGCATTAGCGGTGCGGGATTGAAAAAATGAATACCAATCACCCTTGATGGTTCAGATAAAACAGCGCCAATTGAGGCGATAGAAAGGGAAGAGGTGTTCGATGCTAAAATACATTCTTTGCCCACGATTGCTTCTATTGCTCTAAAAACTTGATGTTTAATATCAATATTTTCAACGATTGCTTCAATAACTAGCCCGCAGCCATTAAAATCGTTTAAGTCTTGTGTAAAAGTTATGCGGCCATAAGCTGCATTCGCAAAATCTGAGGTCCACTTTCCTTTTTCCACCATTCGGTGAAATATTTTTTCAAGGTTATTTTTTGCTTTATCCAGTGCATTTTTGTTGTTTTCTACCAATACGACATGGTGTCCGGATTGCGCAGCAACTTGTGCAATGCCGCTACCCATTGTTCCGGCTCCTAAAACTCCTACTTTAATTTTTTCCATTTTAATATCCTTTAAAATTTGGTTTTCTTTTTTCTAGAAATGCCGATGTGCCTTCATTAAAATCGTGCGTACTTCCTGCCTCTGTTTGTAATTTTTCTTCTAATTCGAGCTGTTGATAAAGTTGGTTTTCGAAGCTTGCATTTAAGGCTCTTTTGGTCAAACCAATACCTTTTGTTGGCATTTTGGCAATTCTTTCCGAGAGTTCAGTTACAAACTCAAAAAAGTTTTCATCCTCAACGGCCTTATAAATCATGTTCATTTTTTCCGCTTCATCGGCACTAATTCTATCACCAGTAATCATTAAACTCATGGCTTTCTGCATTCCAATCAAGCGAGGCAGAAAGAAAGTGCCGCCAGAGTCAGGGATTAACCCAATCGCAGAAAATGCTTGTATGAATTTAGCACTTTTCGCTGCGACAACGATATCGCAAGCCAAAGCAATATTCGCACCAGCGCCAGCAGCTACACCATTTACCGCTGCTAAAATTGGCTTTTCTATGTTTCGTATTCTTGTAATGATTGGATTGTAATGGTCTTTCACAATAGATTGTAGTGGTGGACCATTTGGGTCTGTAGCTTCTGCTAAATCCTGTCCCGCACAGAACGCTTTTCCTTCTCCAGTTATTAAAATACAACGAATAGTGTCGTCTTGTTCCATTTCATCTAATGAACTTTGCACTGAAAAAGAAAGTTTTTGATTAAAACTATTAAACTTCTCCGGGCGATTAAATGTTAATATCCCGACACCATTTTTTTTTTCTACTTTTAATTCCATGTATCTGTTTTGTGCCATAAATATAAGAATTGTTCGATAGCAAAAATTGAAAAAAGTGCAGTTTAAGACATAATTATGCACTTTTAAATAATCTTTTGTGCTATGTTTTAAAAAAATTGTTAACTATGCGTCATATTAAAGTTTATGTATCAAAAGCATCTGTTTCGAAAACTACTTCTATTATTTACTATTCTATTGTTCGGGCAATTCAATAATTATGCTCAGAAAAACATTACTGTTCGCGGTTTTGTTTATGATGAACAGACTGGAGAAACAGTGCCTTTTGCAAAAATACTACTCACACCAACATCAGATTTAGATGGTGCTGTTTTAGGAGCAACAACAGATATTGATGGTTTTTTCAATTTCTCTACTGTTCCAACTGGACGTTATGCTGTGGTAGTCAGAAATCCAGAATACGATGATTATGAAACGGAAATGTTATTTGGTGCTCGTGAAATTGAAAGTTTAAGATTTACTTTAACAAAGAAAAGCGATGTACTTGAAGTTGAAGAGGTAAGTATTTTTGGTGAAGATCAAAAAAAGCGAACGAGCGTGGAAATGTCGGTGAATAAGCTGGATAAAAAAGGCTTAGAGCGATTACCAAGTTTTGGTGCAGAAAACGATGTTGTTTCTGCTTTTGCTGTTACACCTGGGGTGGTTACAACAGGTGATCAGGGCGGACAGATTTACGTTCGTGGTGGAACACCGATTCAAAATTTAATTCGTTTGGATGGAATGACTATATACAATCCATTTCACTCCATTGGTTTTTTCTCTGTTTTTGAAACCGAGCTAATTAAAAGTGCTGAGATATTTACAGGTGGCTATTCTGCGCAATACGGTGGGAGAATATCTTCTGTAATGGATATTACTTACCGTGACGGAAACTTTAAAGAATTTGGAGGTAAAGCTTCTATTTCACCATTTATGGGGAAATTAGTATTGGAAGGGCCTATGTTTAAAGCAAATGAGGATGGCTCGGGTATTGCGGGCTCCTATATTTTTTCAGGAAAGCATGCTTTATTGGAACAAACATCACCTATACTTTATCCATATGCTAATGATGGGGAAGGTATGCCTTTTAATTTTACAGATTTTTATGGGAAAGCCACCATTAGAACAGAGGAGGGCAGTAAATTCAGTGCTTTTGCTTTTAGTAACAATGATGCTGTTAACTTTCCAGAAATAGCTGAATTATATTGGAACTCTTATGGAGGTGGTATTAATTTTACTGTTTTACCAAGTTCCTCTAGAGTGATTTTACGTGGACGAATAAATGCTTCCAATTACCAAATTAATTTTATTGAAGATGTTGGTATGCAGCCTCGTTCTAGTCAGATTTCGGGCTTTGATATGGGTTTTGATTTTTCCTATTATTTGCCAAATGATGGAGAAATAACTTATGGCGTGAATTTTGGAGGATTTAATACAGATTTTCGAACATTTAACCAGCTCAATAGGCTTATTCAGCGACAAAATTATAATTTCGAAACAAGTTTTTATGTAGATTATAAATATGTTAAAAATAGATGGGTATTTAATCCTGGAGCAAGAGTTCAATATTATCCAAATATTCCCGATTTGATAGTAGAGCCTCGATTAGGTGCCAAGTATAATATTACTGAAAAGTGGAGATGGAAACTAGCTGGAGGGAGGTACAGTCAGAATTTTACAGCTGCTGCAAGTGATCAGGATGTAGTTACCTTGTTTTTTGGTTTCTTATCTGCACCAACTGATGTGCAATCAAATTTCACCAAACCCAACGGTGAAATTATTAATCCAGATAATGGATTGCAACTATCTTGGCACGGTATAACTGGATTTGAATACGATTTGAGTAAAAATCTATCTTTTAATGTTGAGGCTTATTATAAATATTTCCCTCAACTAAGTAATATTAATTTAAGGAAACTGTATGATGATATCCCAGAATTTGCGATAGTGGATGATGTTTTCAAAAAAGATTTTATTATCGAATCGGGTTTTTCTTATGGAATTGACTTGTTGTTAAAGTATTCAACGAATAGACTTTTTCTCTGGGGAGTATATTCTTATGGAATTTCTGAAAGATGGGATGGCTTTGATTGGTATCCACCGATTTTTGATAGAAGGCATAATGTTAACTTAGTCGGCAACTATCTTTTCGGAAAGAAAAAGGATTTAGAATTTAGTGTACGTTGGAATTTTGGTTCAGGTTTGCCTTTTACACCAACCGTTGGGTTTTATCAAGGAGAGACCTTGCCAGAAGGGATAATTACCGATATTTCAACTACCAATCCTAATGAAGTGAGTTTTATTTTAGGAGATTTTAATTCTGCGCGCTTACCTTCGTATCATCGCTTAGATATAACAATTAAAAAGAGGTTTGAATTTAAGAATAAGACACAAATGGAAACCACATTCGGTATCACAAATGTGTATAATAGAGATAACATCTTTTATGTGAATAGGGTGACCAATGATATTATTTATCAACTACCTATTTTGCCAAGTATAGGTGTTAGTTATACTTTTTAAGGTTCTGATTAAAATCGCCTCTGATCATTTGTGCTCTTGAAATATAATTGGGTGAATAATTTGCTCAGCTTTTCAATAATTCTTGCAAATGAACTTTTGCACTATGGCAGGTATTCTTATTTTTGTAAAAAAAATCTATGCAGGTTTACTTGGATAATGCAGCAACTACTCCGATGGCAGAAGAGGTCATACATTGTATGGCAAAGGTTATGCGAGAAGATTTCGGTAACCCCTCATCCACCCATTTTTATGGTCGTAAAACAAAGGGACTATTAGAAACAGCTAGACGAGCTATTGCAGCGACAATACATGCACAACCTTCTGAAATCATTTTTACATCAGGCGGAACAGAGGCAGATAATATGGCTTTGCAATGCGCTGTAGATCATTTAGACGTTACTAGAATTATCACTACGCCTATTGAGCATCACGCAGTATTGCATACCGCTGAATTTTTAAGGGATAAGAAAAATGTAAAATTGGAATTTGTTGAACTGGATAACAAAGGAAATGTAAACCTTAACCACCTAGCGATTTTGTTAGCAAATAACAAGCATACTACTTTGGTTTCTTTAATGCATGCAAATAATGAAATAGGCACACTTTTAGATATTCACCAAGTAGGTCAATTATGCAGAAAGCATGGGGCCTATTTTCACTCCGATACTGTTCAAACAATGGGGCATTATGCCTTCAATATGCAAGAGTTGCAAGTAGATTTTTTAACCTGTGCAGCCCATAAATTGCATGGACCTAAAGGCGTTGGATTTCTTTATGTAAATAAAAAAATAAAGCCAATTCCTTTGATTCATGGGGGGGCACAGGAAAGAGGTTATCGAGGGGGCACAGAAAATATTTATGGTATAATTGGAATGGCTGAAGCAATGAAAATTGCTAATCATGAATTGCAGTCACATCAGAAACACATTCAAGCTTTGAAACAATATATGATGAGCACATTACAAGACGCTTTACCAGATGTTCATTTTAATGGTGAAACTTCAGAGGATAAGAGCTTGTACACCGTATTGAATGTTTGCCTGCCTCCTTCTGAAAAAAGTGGGATATTACTTTTTACTTTAGATTTGAAAGGTGTTGCTTGTTCTGGTGGTTCGGCTTGCTCTTCAGGTTCTAATAAGGGCTCTCATGTTCTTGCTGGTATTCATGCGGACACTAGTCGCCCTAACGTAAGGTTCTCTTTTTCCAGATACACCACTAAAGCTGAAATAGATTATGCTGTAGGTGTTTTAAAAGAGGTTTATACCACTCAAATAGCTTAATTCAGGAAGTAACTCTGCTAAGGCTAATGCCTATATGTAGCACATTTTTTAATCTTGTATCCATTTAAAATTTAAAAATTTGATTGATAAAAAAATAGGTCAAAAAATATTAACGCTTTATCAGCAATCCAATAATTATGGCAATTTACTTGGCATGGAATTGGAAATTGCTCGTCCTGGAGAGGTGGCATATCATTTGTTAATCACCGCGCAACTTCTGGCCACTCCTATTGCTGCCCACGGTGGAGTGGTGGCTAGTTTGATCGATGGCGCAATCGGTGTTGCGGGATTAAGTTTGGTAATGGACGAGGAAAAAGTTGTCAGTACGGTGGAATTGAAGATGAACTTTCTAGCGCCTGCTTTTGAGGGCGATAGATTGACCGCTTTCGGAAAAGTGCAACACAAAGGTAAGCGATTGCTTTTTGTGGAATGCGAGGTGATAAATCAATCTGGCAGCATTATAGCAAAAGGTTCAGGTACTTTAAATGCATACCCCGCTAAAAAAATATTTGTAGATCTTTAAAAAAAACTAAAATACACAACTAATTCCTTTTTTAGTCGTTTATGAAGTACTTTTTAAACCTATTGATTGCATTGAAACAGATTCACAAAGTAATTTTACTGTGCTTTTTGACTATTTTATTTGGTCTTACGCTTCGTGCTGCACCAATTCCTTCCGTTCCTATCGAATGTATTGCTACAAATAACAATGACGTTACCATCACGTGGGCTATACCGCCTGCACCAAATGCTAATTTTGTTGCCTATCAAATTAGTAAAGTTGGAACGGGAGTTTTGGCAACGATCAATGATATTAATAACAATAGCTTTACAGATATAGGCGCTGGAAATCAAATCAATCTTTATTATGTTTCTGTTGTTTCTGCTACAAATACCGGTAACCAAACGACAATAAGTGACACGGTTTCCAATATATTTTTGGATATCAATAACCCCGGTACAGGAACAGCACTGCTTATTTGGAACCATCCAATCCAGCCATTAGGAGCTTCAATGACAGGAAATTATCAGATTTATAAAGAATATCCCGCTGGAACTTGGGCTTGGGTGGCAGATGTGCCATTTCCGAGCACAACATACAGAGATACTATAACCATTTGTGAAGGATTTATCAATTATCGAATTCAGTTGCCTACTAGCACTTGCACTTTTGTGAGTAACGTGGAAGGGGATGTTTTTGAAGATAAAATTGTTCCTGATATTCCTGTATTGCTTAAAGCTGACATTGATACTTTGACTAATGCAGTAACTTTGGTTTGGAATGAAAACGGGCAGTCGGATACTTATGGATATGTGATTTATACAGAAGATATTAATGGCTTTCTTATTGAAATTGACACGATTTTTGGAATAGGAAATACCACTTTTACACATTTTCCAGATGTAGATTTAGGACCTTTGACCTACTCTGTAGCGGCTTTTGATTCTTGTTTTACAGCTGTTGAGCCGCCAACGTTTCAAACTTCTGCAAAGGCTGAAGTGCATACAACCAATTTTGTAACTTCCAGTTTGGATGTGTGCGATAGAGCGGTATTATTAAATTGGACGGGTTATGTTGGCTTTGATCTGGCCTATTACGAAGTATGGGGTCGTTGGAACAACAGCACTTGGCAAATTTTAGACACAACTAGTTTGAATTTCTGGAGTAGCCCTATTTTTTTTGGCGACACCTATCAATTTGCGATTCGCGCGATTGCTAAAAATGAAAATATTACATCTTTTTCAAACACAATAAACGGAGAGTTTGATGCCGCTGGTGGACCTACTTTTTCCTTTTTAGCTGTAGCTACTGTTGAAAATGATGAAGTACGGATCATTCAT
>JAFIEX010000032.1 GCA_020832365.1 Crocinitomicaceae bacterium | reverse complement strand
GATCAAAGCTATATTGAGTACCTCCTCCATTTTGTTTACATAATGGAATGTAAGCCCTTTGAGGTATGCTGCATTAATTTCCTCCACATCGGCTCTGTTATGCACAGAGAGAACTATTTCTTTAATATCCGCTCTTTTTGCAGCTAATATTTTCTCTTTGATCCCTCCAACTGGTAGCACCTCTCCCCTTAACGTAATTTCCCCTGTCATGGCTATTGCTTTTTTCACTTTTTTCCCTGTAAGCAATGAAGTAAGTGAAGTTAACATAGTTACTCCAGCCGATGGACCATCTTTGGGTGTGGCACCTTCTGGAACATGCACGTGTAGGTCTATTTGTTCGAAGAAGTCGTCATTAATTCCATAGTCTGAAGCTTTAGAACGCAAGTAAGCTAGGGCAATTAATGCAGATTCTTTCATTACATCACCTAGGTTTCCTGTAAGGTTTAATTTTCCTTTGCCTTTTGCCATAGATGATTCTATAAATAATATATCGCCTCCCATGGATGTCCATGCTAATCCTGTAACTACCCCAGGAACATCATTATTGGTATACTTTGACTTTTTTCTACCTGGTCCAAGAATTTTCCGCATGCGCTCAAGCGTTATTTTCGGGCTAAAATTATCTTCTTCCATAGCCACTTCTTTCGCCTGATTACGGATTAATTTCGCAATCATCTTATCCAGTCCCCGAACGCCTGACTCTCTGGTATAATCTTCAATTACGCTTTCTAATAGTGGTTTTGCAATACTAAAATGCTTTTTTTCAAGACCATGAGCTTCTATCTGTTTGGGAATGAGATGACGTTTGGCTATTTCAATTTTTTCCTCAACGGTATACCCGTTCACTTCTATAAGCTCCATTCGATCCCTAAGCGCTGGATGGATGGTAGATAAATCATTAGCTGTGGCAATAAACATTACCTTAGATAAGTCATATTCTGTTTCTATATAGTTATCGTAAAAGGTGTCATTTTGCGCAGGATCTAAAACTTCTAATAATGCACTTGAGGGATCACCATGGTTTGAACGCCCCAATTTATCTACTTCGTCTAAAATAAAAACAGGGTTGGAAGATTCTGCCTTTTTTAAGTTTTGAATTATTCTGCCTGGCATTGCACCTATGTAGGTCTTTCTGTGCCCTCTAATTTCGCTTTCGTCATGCACACCACCGAGAGACATACGCACATATGATCTCCCCAAAGATTCAGCAATGCTCTTGCCCAAAGAAGTTTTTCCAACACCAGGAGGGCCGTAAAAACAGAGTATAGGAGACTTCATGTCTTTTTTGAGTTTCAATACCGCTAAGTATTCTAATATTCTGGTTTTAACATCATCTAGACCATAGTGGTCTTTATCCAGGATCCGAGCCGCTCTTTTGATATCTAATTTATCTTTGGTATAACTTCCCCATGGAAGATCCAAAAGTAAGTCTAAGTAATTCAATTGAACGGTATATTCAGCACCTTGCGGGTTCATTCGTTGAAATCTTTCCAATTCTTTTCTGAACAGCTTGGCGACTTTTTCGTTCCAGTTTTTCTTTTTAGCACGTTCTTTCATGCTAGCAATATCTTGTTCTTGAGGAGACCCACCGAGCTCCTCTTGAATCGTTTTCATCTGCTGGTGCAAAAAATACTCTCTTTGTTGCCTATCGATATCCGACTTAACTCTTGTCTGAATTTCGTTACGCATAGCGAGTTGCTGCACTTCTAAAGTGAGGTGCTGAATGACCTGCATAGCCTGCTCCTTTAGGTTCATTTCTTCCAGCATTTCTTGTTTTTTAAAGACATCTGCATTCATGTTTGAAGAGATGAAATTCACAAGAAAAGTGGAACTTTCAATATTTTTGATTGCGAATTGCGCTTCAGAGGGAATATTTGGCGATTCTTGAATAATTTTGAGTGCTAATTCTTTCATCGATTGAATCATCGCAATGTACTCTTTATCCTTTTTTGGAGCTACCGGCTCTTTACAGAGCTCAACTTGTGCGCGCAAAAATGGCTCTGATTGCACTAATTGTTTCATTTTAAAGCGTCGCTTCCCTTGAATGATTGCTGTTGTACTGCCATCTGGCATTTTCAGCATCCGAATGATTTGTGCTATTGTTCCAACTTCAAAAATGTCATCAAAACCTGGCTCTTCTTCATCCTGGTTTTTTTGAGCTACCACACCGATTATTTTGTCCCTTTTATTGGCATGTTGAATCAATTTGATGGATTTATCTCGTCCTACAGTTATTGGTATAACAACACCAGGAAACAACACATTATTGCGCAATGCTAAAATTGGTAAGTCCTCAGGGTAGTCGGAAGTATGCATATTTTCTTCTTCCTCAGGTGATAATAAGGGAATAAATTCCGCATCGCTATCCATTGGAGCCTGAAAGTCTAAAAAATTGTCGTCAAATATATCATTCATAATATTAATGCTTTTTATACGTCAGTTTGTCAGTTGACATGAGCAGCGAATTTTTATTCAGTTGCTTTATTCAACTAGTTCGTGGAACTATAAGCTTATTTTCAATTGTCGTGCCATTGTTCTGATTATGATAAAATGACAGTAAGTTAATTGTTGCAACTGAAATTATTTGGAGAATAGAACGAATGATGGATCATAAGAAATATAAAAAATGCGACACTTGATTTGTCGCATTCCAATAATTAAAACAATTAAAATTAGTTAGATGGTCATGATGTCTTTTTCTTTCAAAGCAACAATATCATCTACCTTTTTAACGTAAGAATCTGTAATTTGTTGAATCTCTCCTTCTGCAATCTTTGCAAGGTCTTCTGATAAGCCATCATTCTTTAACTGCTTTATGAAGTCCATTGCGTCTTTACGGTTATTTCGCACACCTACTTTAGCGTTTTCAGCTTCTGCTTTCGCTTTCTTCACTAATTCTTTTCTTCTTTCTTCGGTTAAAGGAGGAACATTGATGAGCAACATTTCACCATTATCTTGCGGCGCAAGGCCTAAGTTAGCGTTAACAATACCTTTTGCGCATTCCGTTAACATTGATTTCTCCCAAGGTTGAACGGTTAAGGTTCGTGCATCCATTGAATTGACGTTAGCCACTTGCGACAAGGGAGTTGGTGAACCATAATAATTGACCATAACCCCCATTAACATTGCAGGGGAGGCTTTCCCAACACGAATTTTTAAAAGTTCACCATCCAAATGTCGAAGTGTTTTTTCATTCGCCTCTTTAAAATCTTTCTTGATGTCTTCTATCTCTTCTGTCATGGTTCAAAATTATTGTGCTAAATTAATGAAATATTTTTTTTGGTCAACTAACCATTTACAATTGTTCCAATTTCATTGCCTTCAAGTAGTGCCTTCAAATTACCATTTTCATTCATGTTAAATACAATGATTGGTAAATGATTTTCTTTGCAAAGCGTAAATGCTGTCATATCCATTACATTTAAACCCTTGGCATATACATCATCAAAGGAAATGGTATCATACTTTATAGCGTTTTGGTCCTTTTCAGGGTCAGCGGAATAAATTCCGTCAACGCGAGTGCCTTTCAAAATAACATCAGCATTAATTTCTATAGCTCTTAAAGAAGCTGCGGAGTCAGTAGTAAAGAATGGATTACCAGTCCCAGCACCGAAAATAACTACACGACCCTTTTCCAGGTGTCTCACAGCTCTCCTTCTAACGTATGGTTCGGCGATTTCACGCATTTCAATTGCAGACAGTAAGCGTGAGAAAACGCCTTTTGATTCTAATGCTGCTTGCAATGCCATCGCATTAATCATAGTGGCTAGCATCCCCATATAATCCCCATGGGTTCTGTCCATGCCGCCTTCTTCTGCTTGAACACCTCGGAATATATTACCTCCTCCAATTACAATCGCCATCTCTACACCTAAATCAACAGCTTGTTTGATTTGATCTGCATATTCGCTTATTCGCTCGTTGTCAATTCCGAACTGTTTGTCACCCATTAGTGCCTCACCGCTCAATTTTAGTAGTACTCTTTTGTATTTCATTTTGTGGATGGATTTGATATTAGAACAAAAAAAAGAGAGAACTAAGTTCTCTCTTTAAATATTAAAGGCTTAATGAGAAGCGCTTAAACTCAGTAACTGTTAAGCCAGATGCTGTGCTTGATAAGAATTGCTCAACGCTTAATTTGTTATCTCTCACAAAAGGCTGACTTAATAGCGTGTTTTCTTTGAAAAACTTGCTTAACCTACCTTGTGCGATTTTTTCAGCCATGTCGGCAGGTTTGCCTTCTTGAATAGCTAGTTCTTTACCAACTTCAATTTCTCTTTGAATAGTATCTTGATCTACCCCATCTTTGTTTACAGCAATAGGATTCATTGCAGCAACTTGCATAGCAACTTGGCGGCCTGCATCTTCAATTGCTTCAGAGGTTTGGTTCAATGCAACTAATGTAGCTAATTGGTTACCAGGGTGGTTGTATGCAACAACTGCTGAACCTTCTAATTTTACAAAATGAGAAAGATCTAACTTTTCACCGATTACACCAATCTGCTCTGTGATTTTCTCTTCAACGCTTAATTTGTCGTCATAAGGAAGTGCTTTCAACGCTTCAATTGAGGTAGCGCCATTTTGCACTGCAACATTTAAAATGTTTTGTACAAAAGTACGGAAGTCTTCATTTTTAGATACGAAATCTGTTTCGCAATTTAATTGAAGCATGTATCCAACACCATTTTCCGCTGTTGCAAAAATCGCACCTTCTTTTGCTTCATTTTCACCTCTTTTCGCAGCTACTTTTTGACCTTTTTTACGTAGCACATCAATTGCTGCTTCCATGTCACCGTCTGTTTCAACAAGTGCTTTTTTGCAGTCCATCATACCTGCACCTGTCTTTTTTCTTAGTTCATTAACTAAACTTGCTGTAATTGCCATGATTATTTCGTTTCTATGTATGTTAATCTTCTTTTGCCTCTTCTTTCGTTACTGCTTTTTCAGTAACTACTTGCTCTGATTTTGGTTCATCTTGCTTTTCTCTAGCGGCTTTTCTTTCGCTTAAACCTTCTTTGATAGCTCCAGTTACATGATCCAAAACAATAGCTATTGATTTAGTAGCATCGTCATTCGCAGGGATTGGGAAATCTACTAATTTTGGATTGGTGTTGGTGTCTACCATTGCAAAAACAGGAATATTTAAGCGTTTTGCTTCTTTCAATGCAATGTGTTCTTTAATGATATCAACAATGAAAATAGCTGCCGGAAGTCTGGTCATGTCGGCGATTGAACCAAAGTTTTTTTCCATTTTGTCGCGCTGACGAGTCTTGAATAAACGCTCTCTTTTGTTAAGCGTATCCCATGTACCATCAGTTTTCATTTTATCGATAGAGGTCATTTTTCTAATCGATTTTCTTGTTGTAGCGAAGTTTGTTAACATTCCTCCTGTCCATCTTTCTGTAACAAAAGGCATGTTAATTGGCTCTACTCTTTCAGAAAGAATTGTTTTTGCTTGTTTTTTAGTTGCTACAAAAAGGATTTTCTTTCCTGATTTTGCGATCTGACGCATAGCTGAACAAGCGTGCTCTAAATGAGCGATTGTCTTATTTAAATCTATTACGTGAATACCCTTTTGTTCACCGAATATATATGGTGCCATTGCTGGGTTCCATTTTCTTTTCAAGTGACCAAAATGTACACCTGCTTCTAGTAATTCTTGAAATTCTGGTTTTTTTGACATTTTCTTTTTTTTAATTGTTTACGTTCTTTAGAATCAGATAAAGAGGGTTCTTATGAAGAATGGTGCTCCTTGGCTTAGATACTAAACAACCGTCAAATGTTTCTTTTAAGCTAATATTAACGTTTCGAGAATTGGAATTTCTTTCTTGCTTTTGGTTGACCTGGTTTTTTACGCTCAACCATTCTTGGGTCACGCGTCATTAAACCTTCAGCTCTTAAAGCAGGTTTGCTTTCCTCATCCAATTTCACCAATGCTCTAGCGATACCTAAACGAATTGCTTCCGCTTGTCCGTTAATACCACCACCAGCAACATTAACAACTACATCATATTTACCTGTAGTTTCTGTAATATTGAAAGCCTGCAATACTTTAGCTTGTAAAGTTGCAAGTGGAAAAAACTCCGTATAATTTCTTTTGTTAATGGTAATGTTACCTGATCCTTCCTTCAGATAAACACGAGCAACAGAAGTTTTTCTTCTTCCTAATGTGTTAATTACTTCCATACTAATTATTTGAATGTTTCTAGGTTAAACACTTCGGGCTGCTGCGCTTCATGCTTGTGCGCCGCACCTTCATATACCTTTAAATTTCTGTAAAGCTGATTACCTAACTTGTTCTTAGGCAACATACCTTTTACAGCCATTTCAACTAATCGGATTGGACGCTTCTCCAATACCTCTTTAGCTGTTAATGAGCGCTGACCTCCAGGGTAACCTGTATGGCGGATGTAAACTTTATCCTCCATTTTGTTACCTGTAAGCACAACTTTCTCCGCATTGATAACGATTACGTTATCTCCACAATCTGCATGTGGTGTGAAGTTTGTTTTGTGCTTACCACGGATGATCTTTGCTACTTTACTCGCTAAACGCCCTAGCGTTTGACCTTCTGCATCCACGATAAACCACTTCTTGTCAGCGGTTTCTTTGTTGGCAGAAACAGTTTTGTAACTTAATGTATCCACGTTTTAAATTTTAAAATAAGACATAACTTCCCCAATTTGGGGCTGCAAAGATATAACTTCTAACTTTTAAACACAAATCTTTTTAAGAAAAGTGTAAAAATATATGAATTAGTCATCAAATGAATTGGGCTCTAAACCATTAACATATAAAAAAAATACTGCTCTAAGTGCTTTACTGGAACATAATTTCATTTCGTTTGTAAGAAGGTTAGTTTAAATTTTTTAATTTAAAAAACAATCTTGTATTGCCTTACAATTTAACTCATAATCTTTAAAAATCATAGCAAAATCAATGTATAAAAAATTACTTAATGCTTCCAATTCCCGCATCCATTCCTATGATTTGACCTGTTATGGCCTTGGCATTATCTGATGTCAAGAATAAAGCCAAAGCTGCTACGTCTGAAGGATTTAAAAATTGCTTCATTGGATGGCGATCTGCTGTTGCTTCTCTTGCTTTCTCATTACGCAAGATGTGGCTTGCTAAGTCAGTATCTGTAACAGTTGGTGCAATTACGTTGACGCGAATTTCAGGTGCAAACTCTGCAGCCAAAGATTTCCCTAATCCCTCGACAGCTGCCTTTGAGGCTGCGACTGAAGCGTGAAACGGCATACCTATTTTCGAGGCAACTGTGCTGAAAAGTACAATGCTACCTTTTTGTCTTTTAATAATTCGGTGATATTGTTTGATGGCTTTCACTGCTCCAAGTACGTTGATATCAAAGTCTGCCTGAAAATCCTCTATTTTTAGACTATTAATTGGTTTCAATTGAATAGATCCTGGGCAGTAAATTAGATGGTCAATATTATCTATTTCTGGAAAGTCTTCCGTAGTTACATCTATTAAATAATTAGTTACATTTTTTCGTTCGCCTGAATAACCGCTTCTACTTATTACATGAATTGTTGAATTTTCTGGAATTTGATTCACGATTTCTTTTCCAATGCCTCGACTTCCGCCTACTATCAAATAATTTTTCATTTGTAAATTTTAATTCTTAAACAAGTAAAGTTATTACTATGTTCGTTCTCCTTGTGTCGAAGAGAATTAGAATTATAATTATTTTAGCGGAAAATTAATAAATAATGAGTGGAAATCGTTTTGGGAAGCTTTTTTCTGTAACAACCTTTGGTGAATCACACGGTGCTGCTATTGGTGGTGTAATTGATGGGGTACCAGCTAACTTTGTTTTGGATACGGAGGCTGTTCAATTAGAATTAGACAAGAGAAAACCTGGGCAGTCCGCTATTGTAACGCAGCGTAAAGAGTCAGATGTAGTAACTTTTCTCTCTGGAATTTTTGAGGGTAAAACAACAGGCTCTCCAATTGGATTTATGATTCAAAATGAAGATCAAAAATCTAAAGATTATAGTCATATTCAGCATGCTTATAGACCATCTCATGCGGATTATACCTATGACAAAAAGTATGGACATCGAGATTATAGAGGTGGGGGTAGGTCTAGTGCACGTGAAACGGCAGCAAGAGTTGTGGCTGGTGCAGTAGCCAAACAAATACTGGGTAAAATTGGTATCCAAATAATTACTTATGTTGATCATGTAGGAGAGATAAAACTAACTGATAGCGTTAAAATAGATATAGATTGTATTGAGAACAACCCTGTTCGTTGCCCGAATATCGAACTTGCTGAAAAAATGGAGGCATTAATTAAGACTATTCGAAAACAAGGAGATACTATAGGCGGGGCAGTGACGTGCAGAATTACTGGGGTACCAGTTGGATTGGGAGAACCAGTTTTTGACAAATTACATGCAGATTTGGGTAAAGCGATGTTAAGCATTAATGCCGTTAAAGGCTTTGAGTATGGTTCAGGGTTTGATGGAATTGCGATGCGAGGATCAGAACACAACGACGAATTTTTAACATCAGGAAAAACAAAATCTAATTTCAGCGGTGGTATTCAAGGGGGGATTACAAATGGAGAAGAAATTTATTTTCGTGTAGCATTTAAGCCAGTTGCTACCATTATGCAAGACCAGAACTCAATAGATGACAAGGGTGAGGAAGTCATTGTAAAAGGAAGAGGGAGGCATGACCCCTGTGTGGTGCCACGAGCAGTTCCTATAGTGAGTGCAATGGCTGCACTGGTGATACTAGACCATTATTTAATTGATCAATCCAAAAGAATATTCTAAATGGAGAAAAGTAATAGTATCAAAAAGAGAAAGAAACTTGCTTTACACTGGAGGATAATTATTGGTATGATAGCAGGTGTCCTATTTAGTTTGGTGCTGCTAGCGACACCATGGGGGAAGGAAATGACGCAGCTTCAGCGAGGAGGAAAGTTTATGGAATTGAGCAATGCTGCAATTTTCGTTTCCAACTGGATTAAACCAGTCGGCAACATGTTTATTAATTCGCTCAAACTTATAGCGGTTCCTTTAATTTTTGCTTCTTTAATTAAAGGTGTTGCCGATTTAAAAGATATTTCTAAATTGTCAGGAATGGGGCTTAGAACCATTTCTATTTATGTCGCTACTACACTTATTGCTGTCACAATAGGATTACTTGTTGTAAATGCGATTCAGCCTGGAACAAGTATTTCTGAGGAAACGCGAGATGATTTGATAGCGAGCTATGCTGGAGATGCATCACAAAAAATTAACTTAGCTGAAGAGCAGAGGGAAGCTGGTCCACTTAGGGCGCTAGAAGATTTAATTCCCAATAATATATTTTTTGCTGCTTCTGATAATGGGAACATGTTGCAGGTCATCGTTTTTGCTTTATTTTTTGGCATTGGATTAATTTTAATTCCAAGCGAAAAATCGTCTCCTGTAATTGCTTTTTTTGATGGATTCAATGAAGTGATTTTAAAATTGATTGACCTTATCATGCTAGTTGCGCCTTATGGAGTTTTTGCGTTGCTTTCAGCTTTGGTTGTTGAAGCACCAAATGCAGAACTTTTTATTGCACTTTTTTGGTATAGTTTATGCGTGGTTGTAGGGCTTTTATTAATGATTGTTTTTTACGTGACCATTGTATTTCTTTACACAAAAAAAAGACCTTCATTTTTTATCAAGGGCATTTTTCCTGCTCAATTACTGGGCTTTAGCACGAGTTCCTCAGCAGCTACCTTGCCAGTGACCATGGAAAGGGTAGAAGAGCATCTTGGTGTTCGTGAAGAGGTTACAAGTTTTGTGCTTCCAATTGGCGCAACAATTAATATGGATGGCACGAGTCTTTACCAGGCGGTGGCTGCGATTTTTATAGCACAAGCCTTTGGAATGGATCTGTCGCTTGCCGCACAACTTGGAATTATCGCAACGGCAACCTTGGCAAGCATAGGTTCTGCAGCTGTTCCTGGTGCTGGCATGGTGATGCTCGTAATCGTCCTAGCGCAAGCTGGGATTCCTGAAGCAGGATTGGCACTGATTTTTGCAGTAGATAGGCCATTGGATATGTTGCGAACCTCAGTTAATATTACTGGTGACGCAGCTGTATCTATGCTGGTAGCTAAGTCGTTAGGGAAATTGGAAGAGCCTATTCAAAACGGGTAATTTAAAATATTTAGACTAATAAGTCCAAAACATTGAATATAAGATAAGTTGAATTAGGTTTGTATTCCAACCTATTTGTTCAAACAGTCCTGAACTTTCTTGGAATGGGCTTTTCGCTCTTCAGGTGTTCCTTGGCTGCCACTGGTCATTAGTTTACATTTTTCCTGAATTTTGTCCATTCTAGCTAATATGAAATCTAAATCCGCATCTGATAGATTGTTTTCTGCAATGGCTTTGTCAATAGAATCATTTTTTTCAATACAAGTGCAGAAATCCCATTGTTCCCCATAAGTTGCAACTATTTTTTGAGCAATTTCCTCTTGTTCAGTATCTTCCTTTGTGTTTAATTCAGATGGTTCTTGAGGTGGAGCGTCTAATGAAATATGAAGAGAGTCATTAGTGGACGAGTCAATTTTAAGATCGTTCTCCGAATTTCCGCAACTAATGGCAAAAATAATCGTTACTAATAATACAAATATTTTAGTGTTAATATTCATGGCAGTATTTTTGTTGATGAATAACAAATTTAGTGAAAAATGAAAATAATGGGTCTGCTTTTCTTGTTTTTTGCGAGTATCTCGATTTTTTCGAGTGTGTTAGCGCAGACGGAAGAGTCTGAAACTCTTGATTCTACTATTGTAATTTATCAGGAGTATGAGGCTTTTACAATTCCAAAAAACTTTCATTTTGAATACAAAAGAGCTTTGAATCGCGTAAGAAGAGTTTATCCTTTGGCTTTGCATGCGGCCTATATTATTGATTCTTTAGAGCAAGTATTAGCTGAGGAGGAAAAAAATAGAAAAAAGAAAAAAATCGCCAAGAACACACATAAAGATTTAAAAGAGGATTTTAAGTTTGTTTTGAAAGACCTTTATATTTCAGAAGGTGTGGTGCTATCTAAATTGATTTATAGAGAAACGGGAATGACTGTTTCTGAAATAATTGAGAAATACAAGAGTGGAATGCAGTCTACTCTTTACAGTAGTTTAGCCTCTTTTTTTGATCAAGATTTAGATGCGAAATATGACCCTGATGGGGAAGATTTTGTGCTTGAGTGCGTAATTCGTGATATCCAGGCAGGAAAAGTCCCTTTTGATGATACTTTTAATACTTTATCCAAAACTGAATATAAAGAAAAGAGAAAGGCATATAAAGCTGATGTCAAGGCTAATAAAAAGGCTATTAAAAAGTTAAAAAAGAAGAAGAGAGCAGATGAGAGAAAGAAATAAATTTGTTGCTAGGGTAATAATTTATAGCGTTTTATTCAGGGGGGATACGACTAGTTTAATAAGTAAATAGCGATATTCAAAATTGTAGCGAAAGTAACCCAAGCAAAATAGGGGATAAGCGCGAAGCCAGCAAATCGATCAAGTCGGAAAAAGTGCTTAATAAGGTAGATGATTAACCCTAATAGAATAACAATTATTATTAATCCCCATCCTGGAGACTCTAAACCAAAAAAAACTGGTGTCCAAGCCAATTGTAAAACAAAGTGAATTGCAAATATCTTTAATCCAAGTGCTGCGTATTTCTTCACAATGGGATAACGCGAAAGTGCCGTTATTTGCCAAATTCTTCCGAAAGCAATTCCCAGTAGGATATATAAAGTGAGCCAAGCAGGTCCAAACACCCAATTGGGGGGAGTAAAAATAGGCTTGTTGATTTCTTGGTACCAGCTTCCTTCCCCGGTCATGGTTAAATAACCACTTAACCCACCAAGTGCAGCTATGATGAATATACTTACCAACACCTTAGGAAGTAATCCCTTCCTAAAAGAAGATGTGCTGTGCGGCTCTGAATGTATTGGCATGTGCTTCAATTATATGTTTGACCTCTGGGGAATATCCTCCCCCCATACTTGCAACGATAGGAATTTGATTTTGTTTCGCTAACCAGAAAACTATTTCATCTCTTTTGCGGCATCCATCTATTGAAACGCTTAATCTTCCTAACTTATCGGTTTCAATAATATCAACTCCTGACTGGTAAAAAATGAAATCTGGTTGGAACTGCCTCAAAACGGCATCCAAATTTTTTTCCAATAAATAGAGATAGGCTTGGTCTTTGATACCATCTTCTAAACCTACATCTAAATTTGAATTTTCTTTGTGTAGTGGGTAGTTGTTTTGCCCGTGCATACTGAAAGTAAAAACCCTATCTTCATCGTGAAAAATTGTCGCTGATCCGTTTCCTTGGTGGACATCTAAATCGATGATCAATATTTGACTAGCTAATCCTTTGTCTAATAACCACCTTGCTGCAATTGCTTGGTCATTTAGCAAGCAAAAACCTTCTGCTCTGTCAGCGTATGCATGATGTGTTCCGCCGGCGATATTCATAGCTACTCCATGCTCTAAAGCAAATTCAGCACATTTTCTAGTACCTTCCATGATGATTTGCTCCCTACTGATTAAACGTTCATCGTGTGGAAAACCAGATTTTCGTTGTTCTCTCGGAGAAAGTGCTAATCTTATTAAGCGATCGAAATATTCGGCATCGTGCACTCCTAAAATGGTTTCCTTGTTAATGATTGTTGGACTGAAAAAGTTTTCTGGTTCAACAGTTCCTTCGTGAATTAATTGCTTGGGTAATAAGTCATATTTTTCCATTGGAAAACGATGTCCCTCAGGCAATGGTTGCACATAATACGAATTGAATGCAATTTTCAACATAGTTATTGTTTAAGGAGCAACTAGTCGCATGAGTTCTGCACAGGTTATGGCACCAAAAGTTCCAATGAAATAACCAAAAACGGCCATTAAAACGCCCACCGTTGTTAAGGCAGGATGAAAGGCATTGGCTACTATAGGGGCTGACGCCGCACCACCAACATTGGCTTGACTTCCAACAGCTAAAAAGAAAAATGGTGCGCGTATAATTTTAGCTACAACAATCAACAACAAGGCATGAAAAGCCATCCAGATTAAGCCCACAAAAATCAATTCTGGTTTATTGAAAACTTGCGTGATATCTACTTTCATCCCTATAGTTGCAACTAAAATATACAAGAACACAGAGCCAATTTTACTGGCGCCTACGCCTTCATATTGCTTAGCTTTTGTAAAGCTTAAAATCAAACCATAAATTGTTGAAATAACCACCATCCAAAAAAAACTGCTTGCAAAAGTGCTCGATTTTCCTAAAGCTTCAACAAAGTAATCTGACAAAAGGTTTCCTAAAAAGTGAGAAAGTCCAACACCTCCGAAAACCAAGCCTGCAATCACCATGAAGTCGCTTAAAGTGGCTTTTCGCTCCACTGATTTTTGAAAGTTTTCTACTTTGGTCACTAATTCATCAATTGCTTTGCTGTCGGCTTTAAACCACTTGTCTATTTTTGCTTTTTTACCAATTCCGAAAAGAATTACGGCCATCCAAATATTCGCAACTACGATGTCGATAATCAACATGCTTCCGAACAAACTTTCTTTATATTTATAAGTTTCTAGCATGGCGGATTGATTGGCGCCTCCACCGATCCAGCTTCCTGCAATGGTTGCTAAACCTCTCCAAGTTGCTTCGTATCCCTCACCTCCAACGGTATCTGGCGAAAAAATACTGAATATCCATACGGCAAATACACCACCTATGATGATACCCGCAGTACCAGTAAAAAACATAATCAAACTCTTAGATCCCAGTCCAAAAAGTGATTTGATGTCAACGGATAAAATCAGCAAGATTAAAGAACCTGGAAGTAAATACCTGCTTGCCATGTAATATAATCCACTTGTGTCTGGTTGAATGATGTTAAACGATGTAAAAGCAGCTGGAATCATATAGCACAAAAACAAAGCTGGAATAACAGTGTAGATTCTTTTCCAAGTTTTTTGCTCTAATCCTGAGGTGTAAAAAATGAATGCTAAAATGAGCGTTAGCAGTCCAAATACAATTTTATCATCCTTGATAAGTGGGATTTTTGGTGATTCTTCTAAAAACTGAATTTCTGTTTTGTTACTGCTGTTACTATGAAGGGAAAGTGCTTTGCCGTTATGATAAACTTCCAATTTAATTTGCAACATTTTCTCTGGTCCAGGGTTCTTGGCAAGTAAAGAGCCAAAGCTGTTTGTGAAGGTTTTAGCAGTATTTTGAAAGTGGACAACAATTGAGTCGGCTAATTCAAAAATTCTTCTGTCTTCATCATTGAAAATGAAAAGTAAGTAATCTTTTTCAGAGTAAATTTTGCGTTTTTGATCGAACGTGACTTTTTCCAGTTTTGCATTAGCCTCTTTGTCTAAATCAAAATGAGTGATGACCAAAGAGTCCTTTTCCGAAATGATAATTGTTTCGTAATTAGCTTCAGCATATACCGGTTTACCGAAGTTGAAAAATAAAGTTAACAGGACGATTAAATATTGTAAATTACGCATAAGGGTCTATTAATTTGCAGCCAAATTAACCAATTTTTTTTAAACGCAGTATGGATTGTGCTTGATGTCATTTAGACTTTAGTGCTAGAGCTTGCTGCAATTTTCAATCTTACCTCGAACTCATTTTATGCAAGTCAATAATTGCCTGTAAATAGCTCAATAAACAAGGAAAAAAGTTAAATTTGTGGAAAAATTCGACTTATGCGGCTTGGTCAATTGGCAAGAAAATTGGATATTTCAACAAGTGAAATTGTTAAGTTTAGTGCTTCCGAACTTGGAGTTGAAGTGCTACACCATCCTAATACTAAAGTACCAGATGAGGTTGTGGCAAGAATAGAAAAACATTTTGAAATAAAAGTTGATGACGCTGAGGAAAAAGTTGATCTCGTTGAGCAACCAACAGAGGATAGAATAGCTCCTGAAATAGAAGAAGAGAGAATTGAAAATTTGGAGATTATTGAATCCAAGGAAGAGGAAATTCATGATGCCGTTGAGCCCTTGGTAGCGATGTCAGAAGATAACGAAGCAATTCCATTGCGCTTGGAGGACGGTGTGATAAAAGCTCCAAAAATTGAATTGCCTAAACCGAAAGTAGTTGGTAAAATTGAATTACCTGAACCAAAAATTGAGGAGAAACAAGAGGAAGTAGTTGCAGAATCTGAAAATATAGATGAGGATTTAACTTTATCTGCAGTAGAGCATAATGAAACAGCAGTTAAGGAGAATGATGCAATAACGGAAAAACCGCGAACCGAGCGAAATAAGAAAAGAAAGTCTAATCGTAACAGTAGGGGTGAGAAACGAAAAGCCGAGGTGTTAACTTACGAGGAGGAAATACGCAGAAAAAAAGAAGCCTACGAAAAACAGAGAGCGGAGGAAATTGCTGCTGAAAAGGAACGGAAAAAGCGCAACTATGAGCAGTTAATGCAAAAGAAAAAACAGGAAGCAGGAGAGCCAAAAAGAACGAAAAAGCAGCAAATCGCTAATAAAACAAAGGAGTTGAAAGAAAAACCAACAACTCTATGGGGTAAATTTCTTTACTGGTTGAATAATTGAGTTGATGTTTAGCAAGGAGGAGCGCAAAAAGATTCATGAGGAGTTTTGGCAAGGACTCAAAAAACGAATGAACAAACATACCAATGTCAATGGCAAGCGAGTGAATTGGTTGCGTTATCCCATACGAATGAAAGAAATGTATGTGCGCATGGCGGCTGATAATCATTCAGCAACTTTTTCCATTGAATTTCAATCCACTGATAATGGCATCTTGGCATTGTTGTGGGAACAAATGATTGAGTTAAAAAATGTACTTGAGTTGGAGATGGGAAATGATGGGGAGTGGATGGATGAAACCTATAATTTGGCAGGACAGCCTATTTGCGCCATTCGCTGGCATTTAAATGAAGTAAACATGTACAGATTATCGGATGCACCAACTATCTATGCTTTTTACGAAGCTAAACTGTTGGCATTTGACCGATTTTATGAAGAATACAAAGAGGTCCTATTGGCATTAATGAAATAATACCGCTGAGATAAATCAGAAAAAAAATGACAGAAAAATTTACAGACTATAAATGGACCAAGCAACTTCTTAAAGCGATAGAAGAGCAGGGACTCGTGCATCCTACACCTATTCAGTCAGCGGCTTTTGGTCCAGCTTTTTCTGGTAGAGATATTGTTGGAATAGCACAAACAGGCACGGGTAAAACATTGGCTTATTTGCTACCTATTTTAAGAGATTTGCCCTTTAGTCAACAAAAAACACCACGTGTATTAATTATTGTTCCTACAAGAGAGTTAGTGGAGCAAGTTGTTGAAGAAATAGAAAAGTTGACCCAATTTATTTCCATTCGAACAGTACCAATTTATGGAGGTAAAAACATCAATACCCAAAAACAAATTGTACATGAGGGCTCAGATATTATTGTTGCGACACCCGGAAGACTCTATGATTTAGCATTGACAGGCGTTTTAAAGCTGAAAGACATTCAGAAATTGGTAATTGATGAGTGTGACGAAATGCTAAGTTTAGGTTTTAAAACACAATTAATGAATATTTTGGCGCTATTGCCTGAAAAGCGACAGAATTTCATGTTCTCAGCTACGATAAGTCCCGAGGTGGATCAAATTGCAGATTCGCATTTTCAGTGGACTGAGAAAATTCTAGTAGCTGCGGCTGGTGAAACACACGATCACATTGTTCAAAATGCTTACCACTTGCCAAATTATTATTCTAAATACAATTTTCTATTGCGTTGGATGGAAAAAACGCCAAAGAAGAATCGAATTATGATTTTTGTTAAATCCAAGCATACCGCAGACCTGCTTTTTGAAGATCTTGATAATGAGTTTCCAGGATATTTTGGTGTAATTCATTCCAATAAGTCACAAAACTTCAGAAATAGAATGGTGGACGAGTTGAAATCAGATGTAACTCAAGGTATTATAGCAACAGATGTCTTTGCTCGTGGTATTGATGTGGAGCAAGTGAGTCATGTTATCAACTTTGATTTGCCAGAACAGGCCGAATTGTATCTGCACCGAATCGGGAGAACAGGAAGAAAAGGACTGAAAGGTACAGCTATCTCATTGGTATCGCCAAAAGAGGAGGTATTGCTTAACATGATTAAAACGTATTTAAAACAAAGTATTGTTGATCAAGCGTTGCCATCAGATGATTTGATTACTGAAAAGTTATTGCCTGAAGAGGAAGAAATAGATATACATGCTGCGCCAACAATTTTGCAAGCCAATCACAGTATCGGTAGTGGAGGTATGTTCATAAAAAGCACGAAAATAGACAAAATCAATATCAAACCCAAGCAGCGAAAGGAGCAGAAAAAACGCAGAAATAGGAAGAAACGTTAATAATTTACTTCAAATCTTGCACTTTGTTATTTCAAGTTAGGAATGATTTTTTTGAAATAATCGTTGTAAAAGTTTCTGGCCGCTAATGGGTACAATTGAATGACCTTATCAGCGCCACATTCATTCAACAATTCATAATCACGGTCTTTTTCGGCAGTTAAAATAATTTGACCTTTGTAATGGGTCCTTTTTAATGCTTTCATCAAGTGTTTGGATTGTTCGACATCACTAATGGTATTAATGATGCATTTCGAAGTATGAAAAGGAATTTGTTCTAAAATTTCGGGATCTTCAATGTCGCCATAAACTACTTGCTTATTTTGCGCACGCAGTTTTTTGATGTTTTCTGGGTCGAAATCAACTCCGAGATAATTAAATTCAGGAAATTCATCTAAAATTAGGGCAATTTCTTTTCCAAATCGTCCAACGCCAAAGATGATGATGTCGAATTCTCCCTTTCCATTTTCGTTAGAGAATTCCTCTTTATCAGGTGTCTTCTTTTCAAAAATACGTAGTGCAGGACTGATGAATTCGTAAATGTTATAAGAGTATAAAATAAGGTAGGTAGAGATACCAATTGTAATTAAACCAACAAGGGTAATGAGTCCAACAATTTCGTCAGTCAAATGACCAACCGCCAGCCCAAGTCCAGCGAAAATCAGTGAGAACTCGCTAATTTGTGCAACGGTTAAGCCTGCTAGAAAAGAAGTTCTTTTGCGATAGCCCATTCTTCCCATGATAATTAAAACGATGATAGGGTTGCCAATTAGAACGAAAAGCGAAAAGATGATTGCGGCATTGAGCTGAGAGCCAATTACAGACAAATCTAGTTCTGAACCCAGATTTACAAAGAAGAATAAAAGTAAAAAATCGCGTAATGAAACTAATCTTGAGCTAATCACATCCTTGAATTCAGAGGAAGCAAGACTGACACCTGCCAGAAAAGCGCCAACTTCACCACTAAACCCCATTAATTCACCAACTGAGGCCAAAGTTACCGCCCATGCGATTGCAAAAAGCGTCAATAATTCTTGAGATTTTGCTAAAAATCTACTTAACCTTGGTATCACCCACTTCATGGCTGCTAGTGCAACACCCAAGAGCAGTAAGCCAGATAACAGTGTTTTTATAATGTCATATGTCAAAGATTGTTCCCCTTGTTTCCCTATAGCAGATAAAATAATCATGACCAAAATCACGACGATGTCCTGAACGATTAAAAAACCAATAGCAATTTGGCCATGCAATGAATCTATTTCTTTTTTATCGGAGAGCAGTTTAACAATGATGATAGTGCTTGAAAAAGTGAGTGCAACAGCAATGTAAAAGCTATGCAATGAAGAAAATCCAAGGCCTAAACCAATAAAGTAGCCAACAAGCGATGTGAAAAACACCTGACCTAATCCAGTAAGTAAGGCAATTCGTCCAACAGATTTTATAATGCGTAGGTCTAGTTTGAGCCCAACGATAAACAGCAAAACAGCAATGCCTATTTCTGCTAAAAGGTGAATGTTTTCTTTTGATTTAACTAAATCAAAAGCAGAAGGACCAAGCAAAATACCTAGTGCTATAAACATCACAATTAATGGTTGCTTTAATAACTGTCCTAGCATGGCAAGGATGGCAGCAAATCCAAGTATTATGCTGAATTCAAAAAAAGGTTTATCGGCAATATCTGATAGCCATTCAATCATTTTCGTATATTTTCAAGGCAAATTTAAACCTTATTTAAGCTCACCACCTCTATTTTACTTTTTTTATAGTTTAAATCCGCAAGATTTTGGGTTATGAAAAACTAAAGTGTACTTTATACCTGAGGGACATAGCAATTAAGCGTGTAAAAAAGTTATGTTATGGCAATTATCATAATTACAATCATTACCAGAATGATTCCCCGCAATCTTACCAGTAATTATTAGCAACAGCAATAACCATACGAT
>JAFIEX010000031.1 GCA_020832365.1 Crocinitomicaceae bacterium | reverse complement strand
TTCGAAGATATCCCTAAAGGAAAGAAAAAAGACTGGTACACGGAAGAAGAGCTAAGAGCACTAATTAAAGAGCGATTTACGAGTTTTGGTTCCGCGGCGGACAGGTTGATGAACGATGTTTTTATGTGGTAAAATCACCTTGGTCTCATTGCAATTATGCCTAGTCATGTAAATGAGTGATGCAACTCGTTTTCAATTGGGAAAAAGTAAGTTTAGTAGTTTGGATACACATGAAACTCGAACAAAGTTAGACCTGCAAATTATTTTAGCGCTCTCAAAAAGTAAACAGTGAACTATTTTCGGATAAAATACACCTCTTCAATGCAATGCTCTGTTACTTTATAAATAGCAATGGCATTTGAAGCGGGTTCACCCTTTTTTCTAGTTACCAACTCTTGATCAATAACTGTGTTACCTTGAACCATTCTGTTCAAAAGTAAGCAATGTAAATCAGGTGTTTCCGCAAACATTTGCTGATAACGATTTTTCATGTCTATCCATCCGCTCATTATCAAATCATTAGGAAAACTATAAATTTTAACCGAATAACAGTTCATAAATGCGTCTATATCCCTATTATTATAAGCGTCTAATTGCTGCTGAGCTAAATTCCTGCCAATTTTTTCTTGATTATCCAAGTCCCAATTACTAGAGTAGTTTTCGCAACCTGAAAATACGACTATGCAGAAAATAGCAAAATACAGTAGTTTAAACATATTGTTTTTAAAAATTCTAGTGAGCAATAAAATCGAATCATCATTCCCAGAAATCATGAGTGTTTTTATCAGTTATAAACGAAACAGTAGTGGCGGAAACCTCTCGATAAATTCCTTTAAAGCGCTATCCTTCCATCTTTTTTAAGTGCACAGCATATAATATGATGAACAACACGGACAAGAACAAAGAGCCAAATACCAAAAAGTTTGGGATCAATTCAGCAGGTACAAATACATAAAACCAAATAATTGGAAGTATACTATAAGCCACATACAAATGGAAGCCTAACTTCTTTAGTTTAAACATTAAGAAAATGCCATAAGCACCAACAAACAAAGTCAATAAATTCACGAGTTGGAACAAATAATAATTATTTTGACTTTGATAGATCGTAAGTTCCATCATCGATGCAATCATTTCTGAAACATCTTCCATCCCCAAATTCTTTAACTCTCCTACTGCTTCGTATTGTTCAGCAGTAAACTGCTCAACACTAGCGGGATCCATTGGCCCAGAAACCAAACCGCTCAATGTAGAAAGAATACTTAAACCAATAGAAATACTACTCATCACCAACAAAACTGTTAAAAATGTTGGTCTTACTTTAGGCTCCTGCGCTTTGTCGTGTTGATCTAATTCCATAACTTTTTTAATATAAAAGTACAAAAAAAAGGGTAAGCTACTTGCATCGCACCGCTACAACCTCCTGCCCTTGCTACGTTCCCGTCCTGGGGGATTAAGAGGGAGCTGGTCGTACAAGACTTACCCCAATGCAAAATTAACAATTACTTTTAAACTAACAAGAGAATTTTAAAAAATGACGAAGGAACATTAGATATTATGGTTTTCGTTAATGAGCCAACAGGATAATTTACCAAATTGTATCAATAAGTTGCTAGATCACAGCCAATATATCTACTCAAATAGTACATGACTCGTTAGCTACTCTTTAGGGACAAACTTTAAGGCTGCTGAATTCAAACAATAGCGCAGACCAGTTGGCTTTGGTCCATCTTCAAAAACGTGACCAAGATGAGCATCACATCTATTGCAAATCACCTCGGTACGCACCATACCATGATCAAAATCTGGGATTTCACCAACCCATTTCGCATCTAAAGGCGCATAAAAACTCGGCCATCCAGTTCCAGAACGAAATTTAGTCTCTGAGGAAAAAAGCGGTAAACTGCAACCAACACAATGGTAAATCCCTGCTCGTTTTTCATTCCAGTATGCACCGGTAAAAGCACGTTCAGTCCCCTTTTGTCTAGTTACCTGATAAGCCAATGGTGATAATCTTTTACGCCACTCGTAATCGGGTAGGACAAATTTCTTTAATGTATCCAAAGGCTCGTGTCCACTATCCAAAAAATTTTTAGCACGTACCGTCTTTTCCAAGTCATGTCCATAGTTATCCACTGCTGCAGTTAGCCAAAACGAAATTGTTATTGTAACAATTCCTATTATCCAAAAAATATTTCTCATTTCATTACCAATAAAAGGTTTTTAACATAACAAAAACACATCAGAGTTGTTTTTAAGACTTAAATTGATCTCTTTGCATGCAATGATTAACTTATAAAACAAAGCACGAACAAACAAGATGAATTATCCCAAAGATTTATGAGGTAAGCAAGAGAACAAACAATGAATAAAAAAACAAAAGGACAATTATCCTACTAACTTTGCACAATGTTTTGGGGATATTCAAAAAATTTTTGGGCACTCAGCTTTGCGATGTTTTTATTCATGACATCCTTCAATCTCATCATCCCAGAAATGAATGACTTTATTACTGCCCTTGATGGAGCCCAATATAAAGGTCTTATTATCGCATTATTCACAATTACAGCTGGTTTGGCGCGACCTTTCTCCGGTAAAATGGCAGACCATGTTGGAAGAAAAAGCACTATGTATGTTGGGACAGCTATATGTGCAGGTATTACTTTTCTTTATCCCCTAAGCGGTACAGTTGGGTTTCTATTATTACTTCGGTTTTTCCATGGCTTTTCAACAGGTTTCTTACCTACTGGCGCTACCGCTTTAATCACAGATATTCTTCCTCAAAAAAAACGTGGTCACGGTATGGGCGTTTTTGGAACAGGTATCTCTTTAGGAATCGGAGTTGGTCAATTTCTTGGTTCCCCTCTAGCTAATTTGCTAACACTAAATGGTCTCTTTATATTTTCAGGCTTCCTTGCATTAACATCCATGGCCATGATAGCGTCTGTTAAAGAGACACTCAAAAATCCTCAAGCTTTTCAATGGAAAATATTTTTACTAAAACCCAACGATGTCGTTGAACCTAAAGTATTTCCAGTTGCAGTCGTAATGTTTCTCACCGCTTCATGTTCTGGTTTACTTTTTGTCCTTTCTCCAGATATGTCGGGTTATTTGGGTATAGCAAATAAAGGATGGTTCTTTTTTTTCTATGTATTCTCTACGATACTTGTGCGACTTACAGCTGGAAAGCTTTCTGATATTATCGGTCGAAGAGAAACGCTTTTAATCGGTGTTTCTGTTCTAATTATTTCTATGCTTTTATTAGCCTGGGTAAAAGATGTAACTGGCTACACCATTGCTTCTTTGGTTTTTGGAATTGCTACTGGCATTTCCAGTCCTACTCTTTTCGCATGGATGGCTGACCTTTCACCAAGTCATCGCAGAGGCATTGGTTCCGGAACACTATTTATCTCTTTAGAGTTCGGGATTCTTTTTGGCTCTGCTAGTACACTTTTTCTCTACAAAGACACTTATGCCTCAGCTAATCATGTCTTTCTCTTTGGCGCAATTGTCGCCTTCATAGCACTAATTTATCTAGCCTTACACTTAACATTCAGCAAAACCAATGCGCTCTACAAAAAAAATAACGAGGCATAGCTTTTAATAAATTAAAATGTGAATATATGACAACTTATGAATCTATAGCGATTTATAATACAACCTAAATGTTCGGTAAAGGCTTAAAGTAATATTAAGTCTTATTAACGTAAAAGGTAAGTGAATTAAACAATCTACCGCTTTTTGTCAAATCGCTCTTTCTGCATTTTTTTTAGCTCCGTTAAATCTGATGGCACCTCTTTTTTCCAGCGCTTATGCGACCAAATCCAATAAGACGGCTCCTCTTCAATAACTTTTTCTAATAATCGCGTATGCTTCTCTGTTATCTCTCCCCACTCCAATGATTTAGGGCGTTCTGTAATCAGTGATAATTCCATTTCATAATACCCCCTTTTCACCTTTCGAATATGAAAAAACACCACAGCGTGATCCAATTGATGCGCTAGCGCCTCAGGACCAAAAAAAACAGCTGTTGGTTGATTTAAAAAATCCATCCAATATGACCTTCTCGCATCTGTCGGACTTTGGTCAGCCAGTAACAGTGTGGCCAGCGGTTGCCCCTTCATCTTTTCATAAAACACTTTGACATGATTTGCATGAATAACATGCATACCGAAGCGCGACCTTCTTTCCGTTAGCTTCAAATCCCAAAAAGAACTAGAAAGCGGCGTCCCTACCCCAACAGCTTTATGCGGAAACAATAAATCTTGCGCCAATATCAACCATTCCCAATTGTTATAATGACCAGATACCAACAAAACACTTTTGTTTTTTTCATAAAGTGCTTGCATTATTTCAGGGTTAACAACACGAAATCTTTCGAGCAACTGATTTTTTGAAATCGACAAACTCTTTGCAGCCTCTGCCAATAAATCCGTTAAATGTCTATAAAATTTGCGCTCAATTTTTCTGCGCTCAGCATCCGTTAGGTCAGGGAAACTTTTTGCAATATTTGACCGCACTACTTTTCTGCGGTAAGGTAAAATAGTTATTAAACAAAGGTAGAAAAAATCTGTAAACAAGTACATCAAACGCAACGGCAAGAAAGTTGCAGGCAAAAGCAAGACAAAATAAAGCAGACGATTCAACATACAGCACAAAAATAAATAAAAGAATTCATTGCCCTATGTCTGCTTTAGAAAGTTGCCTCTAACATGCTAGCATTATGCAAACTGGTTTTTTATAACTAACTCATTTTAAACACCTAGAATGGCTTGTCTTCAATTTTGATGTTTGCGAAAGATGTAGTAAGTGAGGGATTCATTGTAAATGTAGCCGTCCCTGTATTAGTTGAGAGACCTATAACTTGTAGACTTATGCTAACTGGCGTGCCCACAGGTAAAGAAGATGCTGGAACCTGGAATGTCGTTATTATATCTCTTGTCCCATCGGTTGTAAAATCATCATAGACAAGACCAACATTAACGCCATTAACCAACATCCTAAACCCCCATTTCATGTTTGCAGGTGTAAAAGTACCAGTCACTCTACCAGAAATGCTAGCCGTAAGAACAACCTTTTCGTTGAGCGGTGTAAAATTGAAGTTAAGAAGCGAAACTAAAGCCATTGCTGATGTACTCGCAGTGGCTGTCACCGTAGTCGTTGCCTCTTCAAAAATAGTTTGCTCATTCGCAGGAGCAGGAACTCCACCAGCACCAGCGAGCGGCACCCAATCCGTTCCGTCAAAATAATAAAAACCAGGTGTTGAATATGTTCCAGTAGTAGAGGTATTAAAAACCAATAAGCTCGTTTGAGGGTTATTAATCGGGTCATTTACACTAATCAAACCAACTCGAGGAATTAAAACGCCCTTATTATCAGATTCAACATCCAAAATGGCAGAAGCATCAGGATTATTTCCCGATTCATTAACTCCTATATTTTGACCATAAAGAACACTAGAGAAAAACGAAAAGAGTAGTAAATAAAGGTAATAAGTTCGCATATTTTTTTTCTAAATTCACATGTTTTTTATCATCCCTACACAAATACTTATTATTCGGTATGTAATTGTTACTATGCGTGAAAAACAACCCCAATCCTACACCGTCGAAGGCAGCCGCGAAGCGAATCTACAATCAATCAATCCTCAATTTCAAGATAATAATTAAATTAGCGTCAAAAATTGAAACATGAGTACAAACGCATACATAATAGACGCAGTAAGAACCCCAATTGGCAACTTTGGAGGAACGCTATCAACGATACGCCCAGACGATATGGCCGCCATCGTTATAAAAGAATTACTAGAAAGAAACAAAGGAATTGATCTCTCCAAAATAGAAGATGTGCTTTTAGGCTGTGCAAATCAGGCAGGAGAAGACAACCGTAATGTTGCCAGAATGGCCTCCTTATTAGCCGGTGTGCCTATTACAGCGGGGGCCGAAACAATTAATCGCCTGTGCTCCTCAGGAATGGCTGCTGTCATCAATGCTGCTAGAGCCATTAAAGATGGTGCGGGTGA
Source organism: Crocinitomicaceae bacterium (assembly GCA_020832365.1). Lineage (GTDB taxonomy): Bacteria > Bacteroidota > Bacteroidia > Flavobacteriales_D > Crocinitomicaceae > JAFIEX01. Next base: position 13,400 of record JAFIEX010000031.1, on the reverse strand, counting down.
CTTATATATAGCAGGGGGTGTAGAAAGTATGACAAGAGCACCATGGGTAATTTCTAAAGTATCTGCTCCATTCGGAAGAGACGCTGAAATGCATGACTCTTCCTTTGGGTGGCGATTCATCAACCCGAGATTACAAGAACTCTATGGAACAGATGGCATGGGTCAAACAGCAGAAAATCTAGCTGAAATGTACAACATCAATAGAGAGGACCAAGATTTATTCGCTTTCAACTCACAACAAAAAGCTGCAGCAGCCCAGCAAAATGGTCGCTTAGCTAAAGAAATTGTTGGGGTTACCATTCCACAAAGAAAAAAAGACCCAATTATTTTTGAACAAGATGAGTTCATAAAAGCGAATACCAACTTAGAAGTACTTGGAAAATTAAGAGCAGCTTTCAAAAAAGATGGCTCTGTAACTGCTGGAAATGCATCGGGCCTAAATGATGGTGCTGCTGCTATGCTTGTAGCCGGAGAGCAAAGTATTCGCAATTTCAACTTGAAACCAATCGCAAGAATTGTGAGTGCAGCCGTAGCTGGTGTGGAGCCAAGAATAATGGGTATCGGACCAGTTTATGCTTCTCAAAAAGCGTTGGAACGTGCAAACTTGAACATGGATGACATGGATATTATTGAACTAAACGAAGCTTTTGCTGCACAAGTTTTGGCTTGCACAAGGACACTCGGTTTAGCTGATGACGACCCTCGTATCAATCCAAATGGAGGTGCTATCGCCTTGGGTCATCCCCTAGGTATGTCAGGAACACGAATTTTACAAACTGCTGCATTATCTTTGCAAGAAAAAGGTGGTAAATATGCACTGGTTAGTATGTGTATTGGTGTTGGACAGGGATATGCAACAATTATTGAAAGAGTGTAGCTTATATAAATAACAAAATGCAGAAAGCAAACATTGATAAAACCAGTTCGGAATATCTCAGCATATTTGAACTATGTAAAGATATTTTCTCCAAAAAAACATTGGATTACGGCACATCATGGAGAATATTAAGATCTAGTTCACTAACTGACCAATTGTTCATCAAAGCACAACGAATCCGAACGATTCAAGAGACTGGTGAAAATCGTGTGGGTGAAAATGTAGAAGACGAGTTTAAAGCAATAGTAAACTATTGCATTATGGCACTCATTCAATTAGAAAAAAATGACAAATTACCGCAAGAATTAACTTTAGAACAAGCACAATTGCTCTACGATGAATACGCCGAAGCCGCTTATCAATTAATGCTCAAAAAAAACCACGATTATGGTGAAGCTTGGAGAGACATGCGCGTAAGTTCACTAACAGATTTAATTTTGACAAAAATATTACGTATTAAACAAATTGAAGACAACCAAGGTAAAACAACCATAAGCGAAGGGATAGCTGCCAATTATTATGACATGCTTAATTACGCTATCTTCGCGTTAATACATCTATTAAAACCATAACTTATGAGTCGGTTAGGAAATACACTACAAGGAAAGTCATTAATATTTAATGTACTTTTTATCTTATTAAATATAACGGGGTTGACTTTTTTGGTTTTGGGTTATCATCCCAATTTTTTAGACAATGCATTGGTACTTAAAATCGTAGGGTATTTATTAATGCTATCTACATTAATAGCAATATATATATTTCAAGGATGGACCTTTTTTGGATATGTTGCTAGGGTTTTAGTAGGAGGCCTTTTTATCGTTTCTGGACTGATTAAAGCCAATGACCCTATAGGTTTTTCCTACAAATTAGAGGAATACTTTGAAGACGGTGCCCTCGCCTATCGCGTAAAGGATATCTTTGGTTGGGAAACTTTTACATTGGAGTTCCTTATCCCTTACGCCTTAACTTTTAGCATCCTGATTTGTATAGTTGAAATTGTTTTAGGTGTTTTGGCTATAATTGGTGTTAGAATTAAATTAACCGCTTGGTTAATGTTATTAATGATGGTGTTTTTTACCTTGTTAACTTGGCACACCAAAGAATGTGACCCACATACTACATTTCGAGATGTCGATACGTACGATTTAAACTCGTCTATAGCACAAATTAAAATTGCGGAAGCCCCCAATAACGAGCGAATTGAAATACTAAAACAAGATGCAAGCACCGTTACCATTGCCGAAATTAAAAAGCCACAATGCGTAGAGGACTGCGGATGCTTCGGTGACGCTATGAAAGGTAGCATTGGCCGGTCATTAACACCAGCTGAATCGTTTTGGAAAGATATTGTATTACTTTATTTCGTTTTGTTGATATTCCTGGTTCGTGGTGTTTACAAACCCAATACAACTAGAGAAAACTTGTTACTTATTACCGCAAGTGTTATTTTCATTTTGTTTTTCTCTTGGTTATTTACTTGGTACTTTCCTGTTTTCTTTGGCTTAGCAAGTATTTTACTAGCTCTTTGGATTCGCCGAGCAGGTGGTAAGTTATTTGGAAATGACTTTGGAACCATTTTACTTTTAACCCTATTGTCAAGTATTTTCGTGAGCTATGTGCTCATGTACCGACCATTGCGCGATTACCGACCATATCACGAAGGAAGTAGCTTAATAGAAAGAATGAATGATGGAATTCCTTCAGTTATTGAAATCGTTCAAATTTATGAAAACACTCAAACTGGTGAAACTCGAAAAATAATTGACTTAGATGAAAGCACCCAAGAAATTTGGGGTAATCCAGATCTATGGAAATGGTCAGGAAGAGAGGAGAGAATAATTAAACAAGGTAAACTGCCTTCTATCACAGACCAATTCAATCCGAAAATACCTGTAGAAATGATTACAGAGGCGGAAAAAAACCTACCAATTGTGCAAGCCATGCTAGCTGCCAATCAAACTTATTACGTTGATTTAGTGGATAGAACCACAGGTGATAGGTTCCCGCAATTGTTGGAAGATTTTTATATGCCTGAAGTTGATACGGCAAGGTTTTTTGTTGGGGATACTTTACTGCGTTTACAGGAAGACTTTCAAGAAGTTGATTTAAGGGAATTCATCTTAGAAGCACCTCAAATCATCTGGTTGGTTGCCCGTGACTTATCAAACGCCAATTTTAGTCGTATGGAAAGACTTAAAGATATCTATACCGCTGCACAGGAAAATCAAATTCCGATGATATTAATGACAGCATCTAGCCAAAGGCAAATTGAGGCATTCCGAAATGACTGGGAATTGAATATTCCAATTGTTTTAAACGATGAAACAGAAATCAAAGCAATTACTAGGTCAAACCCAACGCTGATGGTAATTAGAAACGGTGTGGTGTCTGGAAAATATGCTTTCCGCTCCACGCCATCTTGGGATTGGCTAATTAAAAATCAAATTATTCAACTATGAGAAAAAAAATTGTAGCTGGAAACTGGAAAATGAACGGTAATGTATCTTTCTTAGAAAATATTCTACAAGAAATTTCTTCAACATCTAAAAGCTTGGAAAACGATAAAGAGGTATATATTTTCCCTCCCGCACATCTATTATTAGCTGCTAAAACGTTTAAAAATAGAATGAAAATTGGTGCGCAAAATGGTTATTTTGCAGATAAAGGGGCATTTACTGGAGAGATTAGTATGCTTCAATATAAAGACTTGGGTTGTGACGCTGTCTTAATTGGACATTCAGAAAGAAGAGCTATATTTAAAGAGGACAAAGCACTTCTAAAAAACAAAGTTGACGCGGCTCTCTCACATGGTTTGAAAGTGTTTTTTTGTTGTGGAGAACAATTAGAAGATAGAGAAAGTGGTCAGCAGGAATCCATAGTATTACAACAACTTCAGGCTGGCATTTTTCATCTTTCTGCTGACGATATCAAAAACATCGTTATCGCTTATGAACCAGTTTGGGCTATTGGTACAGGGAAAACCGCCTCCAAAGAAGATGCGCAAGAAATGCACGCAGCTATTCGCAAAGCCATTAGTGAAAAATATGACGCAGAAACAGCACAATCAGTAACCATACTATACGGTGGAAGCTGTAATGCTCAAAATGCTCAACAATTATTCGCTCAACCAGACATTGATGGCGGCTTAATTGGCGGAGCTGCGCTAGTTGCAGAAGATTTTAAAAAAATAATTGCGGCAATATGAATTACATTTGCCTGAATATCCAACTAAAGCCATTTCATCCATGGAATGAAATTGTAATTGCTCAATTGGCAGAAATTGGTTTTGAAAGTTTCGAAGACGATGCTCCTGAGGTAAAAGGCTATATTCCCGAAGGTGATTTTGATGAACTGCTCTTACAAAATACAATTTTATACAATTCACCAACTGATGTTTCGGTTGCATTTTCAAAAAACCTTATAGCCTCCGAAAATTGGAATGCGAATTGGGAAGCAGATTACGCTCCTGTAATAGTTAATAAAGAATTGATTATTGCTGCACCTTTCCACTCAAATCTTGAAAACTTTACACACAAAGTACTGATTCAACCTCAAATGTCTTTTGGTACTGGTCACCACCAAACTACATTTCTAATTGCTGAATTACTACTGACATTAGATTTAAAAGATAAAATCGTTTTTGATATTGGCACTGGAACAGGTGTTTTGGCTATTTTATCAGAAAAATTAGGCGCAAAATCGATTATTGGAACAGAGATTGATCAAGGTTCATTTGAAAATGCAATAGAAAATATCGCTTTGAATCATAGTGAAAAAATTGAGGTGGTAAAAGGAGATATTGACCTGCTAGAAGGTAAAAAATCAGACATTTTAATTGCCAATATTAATCGTAATGTTTTGATACAACACCTTCCCTACTATACTAACAATTTGAAACCAGATGGCTCATTGATTTTGAGCGGCTTTTTCACAAATGACAATGAAATTTTGATAGATGCAGCGAAAAATAGTAACTTTACGTTGACCATGGAAAAACAAAAGGAAGAATGGTCAATGTTGGTCTTTAAAAAATCTGCTTAAAAATGAAATTTCTTGTATCTTTTGCGTTGATGCTTCTGAGCGCCTCATTGATTGGACAAACATTCAGTGAAGATAGAGCACGATTTGTTAGAGACTTTGAAAGAATCATGCGACAATCTGGAGCGGAGGATATTAGAAGTTTCGTCAAAGATGAATTCGGACCTTTTGTCATTGAATCCAATCAATTTCCAGACGATCGTTTTTTACAAATGGTACGCACCAGCAACGCTATGGTTGAAAAAAGAGTAAAAATTTTCCCAGAAGTTTACAATTATATTATTTCATTTTATACGCTTATAAAAGACCAACAATCAAAAGAAAGTTTTGACGCATGGCATGGCACTGTTGAGCAAATGATGAATAGCCGAAATACACGCAGATTTAATGACTTGTTAACCATCTCAGCCGCCTTCTTCCAAAATAGAATTATTGCGCTTGACCCCAATTTCGAATGGTACTATGAAGGTGGAGATTACGAGTTTTTTTACAATGATGGACCATTTATTAACTTTTCTGAGGGTCGATTAGTTTGCCGCACACTCAACAGAGGACGAGGAAGTATAGAAACACCCTACACAGACAGTATGGTTATTTACAATACTAGTGGCGTATATAATTTCATGCGAGAAAGGTGGGAAGGTGAAGGTGGACGTGTAACTTGGGAAAAAGTAGGACTCCCCGCAGAAAAGGTTTTTGCTGACTTGACAAAATACAGTATTTCCATGAAATCAACAACCTATAATTGCGATACTGTAAGCATAACTTATCCTTATTTTTCTGAACCCATTAAAGGACGCTTCATTGATAGAGCGCAGAGAGGAAGTGCCAATCAAAACCAAGAGCTTCCTTTCCCAAACTTCCAGTCTTTTGAGCGTAAATATAAAATCAATGATATCGTAAAAGATGTAGATTATACTGGTGGTTTTTCTGTCCAAGGTCCAGAATTTGTTGGAGAAGGTAATGCCCAAGAACCCGCTCAGCTTCTGATAAAAAGAAACAGTAAACCTTTTGTTTTAACCCGCTCTGCTCAAGTGAGAGTTTCTGAAAGAAGACTCAATGCCCCAGATTGTGTAATAACCATGTTATTAGAACAAGATTCTATCACACATCCAAGTGTCAACTTAACCTTAAACTTGGAGGAAAATAACCTGATACTTCAAAGAGTTGGAACAGGTTTATCGCAATCACCTTTCGTTAACAGCTATCATCAACTAGACATGTATGTCGAGCAGCTCGAATGGAATAGAAGCAGTGATAAAATCTCGCTTGGATTTAATTTTGCCACCTCTCAGCAGCAGCGATTAGCCAGATTCGAATCAGTGAATTATTACGACGAAAAGCTATACCAGCGATTGCAGGGAATGGAAAGTAAACATCCACTTGCTGCATTATGGGATTATGCTTATAAATATGATGAGTTTATCTTACCAGAAGGTAAAGCAGCTACGGCTTTAGGAAGAACAATTCAACAAGCAAAGTCCACATTGCTTGACCTTTCAGCATTAGGTTTCATAACATATGACACCGAACGTGGTATGGTTTCCATTACACAAAAACTAGAAAACTTTGTAAAAGCAAAGGCTGGAAGAAGCGATTATGATAACATACAATTCACCTCTGACTTAACCCCGCAAAGGATGGATGGGTTAAGTCAACAAGAAATCAATCGTAATCCAGAGTTAAAAAGACGACAAGAACAAATACAGCAAAAAAACAGAGAACGAGAAAGGATGAAAGAATTTGGTTTTATAGACCTCAAAAACTATCATTTGGATATTGGCGCAATTGACTTAGTGCCTATTTCTCAATTTAAAAACACACAAATATTTCCAGAAGGAGCTAAAATTGAAGTGCGAAAAAATCGAGATATTTATTTTAACGGCTGGATTAATGCTGGAAAGTGGGAAGTTAATATTGCCTCAGGATATTTCGATTATGGACAAAATGCTTTCAATATATTCGAGTCAGAAATAGCCCTTTTTCGCGCTGATCCAATGGAGCCAGAACACGGAAATAACCAAATACCAATTCAATCCCCGATAACGGGTGTTAAAGGAATGTTATTCGTTGATGATGTCATGAACAGGTCTGGCCTAAATTCGGAACACGACGATTTCCCAAAGTTATCATGTGTAGAAAAAACGAGGGTTTATTATGACCAAAAAGATTTGCACCGCGGGGCATATACCAAAGACAGATTCTATTTTGAGTTGGATCCGTTCGACATGGATAGTTTGAACTCCTTCAACGAAAAATACGTAAGACTGGCAGGCGAACTTGTTTCTGCTGGTATCTTCCCAAAATTCAGAGAAGAATTGAAAATTATGAACGACTATTCTCTTGGTTTTGCTAGAGATGCCCCTGATGGTGGCTTCCCTTTCTATGGAACAGAAGCAAAATACGATAACCGCATTGTACTCTCTAATAATGGCCTACAAGGAAGTGGTCAAATTGATTTCCTTTTGTCTTCTTCTATTTCAAATGCTTTTACTTTTTTACCTGATTCCACTATTGGATATGCGCAATTCACCAATCTACCGCAAGAGGATGGTGTTCAGTTTCCTGATGTTACTGGAGAGGATGCTTTTATAACCTTTTTACCCTATTCCGAAACACTTAAAGCAAGGTCTAATAAAAAATTATTAGCGTTTTTCGAAGGAGAAGCAAAATTGAAAGGAGAGCTTATTTTGAAAAAAGAAGGTATGAGCGGAAATGGCATTATGGAAATGAGTGGTGCAAATATGCTTTCAAAAAATTATCGATATAAACGTTGGCAAACTGACGCTGATACCGCAATTTTTAATTTAGTCAATAAATACAAAGACCCTGCTAATCTGGATGAAGACCCTCTAGCATTTAAAACCGATAATGTAACAGCACATGTAGATTTCAGCGAGCGGTTTGGTGAATTTACTTCTAATTCAGGTACTTCCATCGTAGAGTTCCCCGTAAATAAGTACATCTGTAAAATTGACAAATTTACTTGGTTAATGGACACAGATGATGTAGAATTATCCAAAGCAGAAAACCCTGAACAGGATAATATATCCATTGAAGCAGCAATTAATACGATCGAACCAAACTTTTACTCCATTCACCCCAAACAAGACTCACTTCAATTCTTAGCTCCAAGGGCCAGATTTAACCTTAAAGAAAAAGCAATCTTTTGTAAGGATATTACCTTTATTGAGGTAGCAGACGCCCGAATTGCTCCAGATAGTGGAAAAGTAACCATACGTAGAAATGCAAGAATGGAAACCTTGAATAACTCCCTAATTGTTGCAAACTATATCACACAGTACCATAAAATTGAAAAAGCGACAACCAATATTTTTGCAAGAAGATCCTATGAATCAAAAGGCGAATATCCTTACTTTGATAGCGATAGCAATCGTTATACCATCTTCTTCCCCGCTGTTAGCCTAGATACATCATTCCAGACCGTTGCCAAAGGTAAAATTTCCATTAGTGATAGTTTTAGACTTGGACCGCAATTTGATTTTTATGGTGAGGTTGCTCTAAAGGCAGCTGAACCACACCTCACTTTCAAGGGAGCTACACGTATAAATCATGACTGTGAAAGGTTTGAAAGAAACTGGCTAGCTTTTGAAGCTCCTATTGATCCAGTAAACATTTTAATCCCTGTTGCTCAAGACATGAAAGACCTAAACGGAAACCCAATCAGCGCCGGAATAGTTTGGAGGCATCATGAATATATGGATTCTGTTAGACTTTACCCTACATTCTTATCAGCATTGCAAGATCCAACGGACCCTTCCATGATTACAGCGAGTGGATATTTAAAATATGACAAAAAATACCAAGAATTTCAAATATCGACTAAAGAAAAATTTGAAGATAGAAGGCTTGCTGGAAACTACATTGCATTACATACCAAGTCTTGCTCAATGAACGGAGAAGGCAGAATTGATTTAGGGATGGACTTTGGAACATTAGTTGTTGATGCCGTTGGAGTTATCAATTACAACCAAGAAAACGATAGAACAGACATGAACTTAACCATGGCTATTCAGGCACCTGTTGATGAAAAAATCTTCGAAAACATTGCTAAGAACATGTCTAAAAATCAAGCATTAGAAGTTTTTGATATGAATTCAACGACTTTAGAGCAAGCCGTTGTTGAATGGTCTGGAAGAGATGCTGCAGATCGAGTAATTGCTGATTTTGTTCTGGAAAAACGCTTAAAAAGAGTTCCCAAAGAAATGCAACACATGATGGTACTAACTGGTGTTAAAATGACATCCTATAAAGAATTCGGTGACGAACAAGTAGGATTAAAAACCACCACAGACGATGCCGTTTTGGTTAATATTTTTGGTGAACAAGTAATGCGTAAAGTTCCTGTCAAAATATTTGCGGAACAACGAACCGCTTTTGGCGACAGGCTGGGAATCATGATGAACGTCCCTGCTGGCAATTTCTACTTTTTTGATTACGATAACAGAAAGTCTGGCATTTTAAACATTTTAACCAACGATACAGACCTTAGATTAAGCATTGATAATTTAAAACCAGACAAGAGAAAAGACAAGCGCTTTCAATACCAAACAACAAACAGCACATCTTACCAAGCTCAATTTTTAAGAATTTTCAATCAAGAAGAGTAATGACAGAAATTATTTATATACTACTAGCATACCTAATTGGAGCTATTCCAACAGCCATTTTAATAGGTAAGTGGAAATACGGTATAGATATTAGAGAGCATGGAAGCAAAAACGCAGGAGCTACAAATACTTTTAGAGTACTCGGCAAAAAGCCTGGAAAAATTGTTTTGGCAATTGATATTTTGAAAGGCGTTGTTGCTGTTTTACTTCCTTTCATTATTGGTTATGCGCCTTGGCAAAGTGACAAGCTTATTCAACTTCAATTAATGCTGGGATTAGTCGCTGTTGTTGGTCATGTACTACCCGTTTATGCACAATTTAGAGGAGGAAAAGGCGTTGCAACTTCTTTGGGAATAATTATCGGTATTCATCCACTATTAGCTTTAGTTTGCTTAGGTATTTTTCTAATTATCTTCTTGCTTTCTTCCTATGTATCATTAGGAGCTATAATAGCGGCAATTAGTTTTCCAATATTATTGCAGCTTTTATTCAAAAATGATAACTTATATTTTACAATTTTCAGTATCCTGTTGTCACTAGCTGTGATTTTCGCTCACAAGAAAAACATTAAGCGTCTTTTAGAAGGTAATGAAAACAAAATAAACCTTTTCAGTTAATTTTCGTAATACCTTACACCAAGATAGTTCAACAATTAAATGATTAAATGCTTGCAAAATATCCTAATTATATTGCTGTTTTTCAGTACTATAAATGGGGTTGCGCAAGAAACCAAAGAAGATATTGAGAAAAAGGCAAATACTTACTTCCAAGCGGATGATTTTCAAAATGCATTGCCGCTCTATCTTAGACTATTATCGCTAGAACCAAGAAACCATGGTTTTAACTTTCGTTACGGTGCCTCCTTGTTAATGACTTCAGAAAACAAACAAGACGCTTTTCAATACTTGAAATTTGCAATTACTGATTCAGAGGTTGAAAACGAGGCGTTCTATTACCTCGGTAAAGCTTATCATTTACAATACGACTTCAAAAATGCCATACAGTTCTACGAAATATACAAACAAAAAGCGGGTAACCGTGCTGCTAAAAAATTAGATGTACAGCGCCAAATAGAAATGTGCAGAAATGGAAGAAAATTATTAAGCAACAACACTGATGTAATCGTTTTAGCTAAAAAAAGTACAAATCGTGACAATTTCTTTCGGAACTATGATTTCTCAAACATTGGAGGTCAAATTTTGGTAACAGAAATGTTTCAAAGCAAACAAGATAAGCGATTAAATCACTTGCCAATCATTCATTTTCCCGACGATGCTAAACAAATTTTTTATGCTTCTTATGCAGATAAAGCTGACCAAAAAGATATTTACACACGAATTAGAGACAAAAATGGTAAATGGTCAGACGAAATGTTAGTAGGTGGCAGTATCAATACCTCATTCGATGATGATTACCCGTTTTTTCACGCCAGTAGCTCATACCTCTATTTTTCCAGCAAAGGTCATAACTCCATGGGCGGTTACGACCTATTTCGTTGCAAATATGACCCCTTAAAAAATAGTTGTGACCAAGTTGAAAACCTTGATTTCCCTTTATCCTCAGCAGATGATGATTTACTTTACATTACTGACTCTTTGGGAGAAAGAGCATTTATGGCATCTACAAGGCAAAGCCCTGCTGGCAGAATACATGTTTATGATATCAGCGTCGAAAGAGTGCCAATGCAAATGGTCGCTGTTAAAGGTACTTTCACATCAGAAATTGATGACGCTGGAAAAGGAAATGTAAAAATCACCGTCCGAGACCCAAACAATGGCAATGTCATAAATGCTGTTCAAACAAGTAAACAAGGCGATTACTTATTGTCATTTCCTAATGCTGGAAAATATGAAATCGAAGTCGTACAAAAAGACAGAAATACCCAGCTAAAAAAAATCATCGAAATTCCTAGGCAAAACCAATTTGCGCCTATTGCTCAGCTAATAACTGAAAAGCTCGAAAATGAAAAACCGATTCTTATAATTGAAAACCGATTCAACGAAGTGGTTAGAGACGAGGAACTTGCGGCAGAATTAGCCCGAAACAGGGCAAAACTAGAAGTTAACAAACAACATTTCGATTTAGATAAAATTGCCTCTCAACAAGAAAAATCTGCTGTTTTAAAAGCACTTGGCCTTGATAATTATCAAAATCAAGAAATCAAAGATTTACTGCTTACTCAATTCGATAATGCAATAAAGCGTAATGAAAATTTACAACTGCGTCGTAATCAAAGCGAAAACACCATAATCCAACTTAATAAAGAAAATAAGCAATTAGAAGATGAAATTGCGCAAATTTTGAAGGATGTTGAAACAGAATCTGATTCTAAATTGAAACGAAAACTACTAATAGCAGCGGAAGAAAAAACAACACAAATTAGAACAAACGATAAAATTTTATCTCAATCCTTCCAAGTGATAGAAAAACTTGACGAAATAGAGCAAGAAGCCAAAGCTCTAGTTAAAAAAACAGGTAAAATAAAAGCCTTGGTTGAAAAAGTAGCTATTAGTAATCAAGATGAGTTTACTTCTTTGTTAATTGAAAATCAAGACTTGTTAAAGGATATAATAAATCAAAAAATCGCTATTGACCCTGTGTTTGAATGGCAAGAGGACATTGCAGAAAATGTTCGAAAAATTAATTCCAAACAAACACAATTAGAAAGTTTATCCAAGCGCAAATTGTCACTTGATGAGGAAATCGCAGGACTTAAATCACGCATGGAAACAGCAAAGAAAAAAGAATTGGATGCGCTAGAGATGGAGCTACTTTCGTTAGAACAAGATCAACAAGATTTAGCGAGAGAAATAACATTCCAACAAAGAACGATGAAAGAATTGGAAAATTCAACCATTGACCAAACAACACTGCAATCCATTCTTAATAATAATACCTCTCAACCTATTGTGTCTATTAACACAAAGGAAATTAAATCATCCCAAAGAGAGAGATTAGAAAACATTAATAAAATCGAAGAAATTATCGCACAATCCAGCGAACAATCATCAGGTGAATTTACAGAAACATCCGCAACTACTGAAAAAACTGTTGACGCTTCGTTAGCCGAGAATAACGACCTAATTAATCTCAAAAACGAAATAGAAGAAATTAGTAAAACCATCTCTAATTATACTGATTACACTAGTAAGAAGGAGGCTATCGAAGCAGTTAATAAACGCATCAACAGAAGCCAAACACTTGATGAGGCAGACAAAGAAGCTTTACGTGCAGAATTAGCCCAAATAAAAAATAATTTCTCTGAAGTAGCGCAATCCGAATTGAATGAAACAAAGCAAGAACCCAACTATTTCATTAACCCTGAAAGCACCATCACTAAAGAGCAAAAACAAGCTCAATTTAACCAGCAAAAAACAGCCATTGAACAGAAAAAATTTGATAACAAGTTATCAGAAACGAAAACTGCCGCTAATAACGGCAGCCTTTCCAAGCAAGATGCATTAATCCAATTGCGAAAAATACAAGGAGAACTTCAAGCTGATGTCAAAGCCATTGAAAACGAATTACAACAACAAGAAGAAATTGATGAGGAAAGCAAGAAATGGGTCATCGAATTGGGAGAAACGTTGAATCAAATTGGTGCGGCAATGGATCAATTAGAAGATGAATTGGAAGAAGAAACCAAAGCCATTCAGGAAGTTATTGCCAACATTGACCCTTCTTTTGAGACTGAAATATTGCGCATCCAAGAAGACATTCGAAACGGCGAAAAAGTCGATAGCGATCTTAAAAATCGCCTAGTAAGCTACAAGGAACGTTTAGAAGCAGCGCAAACTGTCATTCAAGAAAAAATCACCAACAATCCAAGAGACTGGAAATCAAAAGCAACG
>JAFIEX010000030.1 GCA_020832365.1 Crocinitomicaceae bacterium | reverse complement strand
ACTTCACCCCATCTATTAAAGATGATCATGTGAAAATCGACGATGTTTCCACCTTTAGGAAAGAAGGTGTTGTTAAATTGGTCGCCATCTGGAGTAAATGCATTGGGAACATAAATAATGCCATCAAAAAATACAGTAACACTATCTTGAGCTCGACAGCCATTTTCGTCTGTAAAATCAACAACGAAAGTAGTTGTTTCTTCGATATCCGTAGTTGTAAACGCACAGCCTGAACAATTAACTAACGCAGACGGTGTCCATTGAAAGCTGCCACTATTGGTTGCATTGGCGCCTAGAATGATTTCATCACCAATCAATGGATATTGATCGGGTGTTGTTTGTACAAATGGCGTTGGAAAATGACTGATGGTTACATTTTCAGTGGCAAAACAACCATTATCATCCGTTACAGTAACGGTATAAACCACTGGCGCTGGGGGAAAAGCAACCGTGTTAGCAGCATTTGGATTCAAAACATAATCAGCGGGAGACCAGCTGTAGTTGACACCACCACTTGCCCATAAATTCACCGTGTCACCTTTACACACCGTGGTGTCATTTCCAGCTAAAGGAAAAACTTCTATGACTTGCACAAAAACACTATCCGTAACAGTGCCGCAAGCATTTGTGAAATCAACGAAGTAATAGCGGTCTTGGGTAGCGCTGATAATTACTGTTGAACCAGTTACGGTATTGATTTGTATGTTTGGTGACCATAAATAGGTGTCTCCTCCAGCTGCTGTGACAGTGACGCTATTACCTAAACATAGTTTAATGGTATCATCTAAGGTAGGAGCGGGGACGTCTTCAAAAACGGAAACCAGCACACTGTCTGTGATTTCACAACCCTCAGACGTGATTATATCAACAATGTAAAGTGTTGTTTCCAATGGTGCAACTTGAATATTTGCTGTATTATTTTGAAACAAAACAGCACTTTCTGGAGTCCATGTGTAGGATGCTCCTCCAGATGCTGATAAAGTAATGGTATCACCTAAACAGATAGATAAATCATCACTGACCGAGACATCGCCACCAAAGACTTCTAGCACCACTTCGAGGGTGTCAGAGCCGCAACTGTCCGATACGATAACGGTAAATACAGTGGTTTCAAATACGACAGCAGTTGGGTTGGCAATGGTAGGGTCATCTAAAAATGCCCCTGGCGACCACTCATAAACTAATCCACCACTAGCATTCAATTCAAAAGGTTCTCCAGGACAAATTGGTCCTTGTGGTTGGATAACAGCACCTTGAAATAGGCCTACTTCTATGGTAACAAAACTAGAATCTGCTTCGTAGCAACCATTGGTGTCACTTGCAACGAGTAAAACCTCATAAGTTCCTGGATTGGCATAAAAGTGACTAGGTTCGAAATCCGTACTTGTATTTCCATCGCCAAAGTCCCAGAAAAACTCATTTGCATTTTGGGAGTTGTTTTGAAAAACCACAGCGTCGGGAATACAGACAAAAGGTTCGGCTACACTAATGATGGACTCAATAATCCCTAAATCAAATTTGAAAACGGCCATATTACAGTTTGGTCCAGCCGCGCTAGTTGCAAATGCGCCAGGCGTAGAGGTAAAGCCATTATTCGTGTTTCCGCAAGAAGCGCAGACAGCATGATAAATTCTTCCCTTTTTATCAAACCTACTTGTGCCTCCATCTACATGATTGGCACTACTTGAAATCCCACCTATAAATGAAGCATAATTCAGTGAAGAAGCATTTTCACCCAAAACGGCGACGTAAAAATTATTGCCATTTGTATTGGTCTGAAAGGCGTTAGGCGTAGTTGGAAATCCAAATGTTGTACTACCAGTGGCTTGGCTCGTGTGATTGGTCTGGCCTCCCCATCCAGCATAATATATTTCATAGCAATCTGAAACTAAAAATGCTGTTGGGGAAATTTCGATGGTATTATTTCCTCCACCAACTCTAGTTGTCCATTCTACACCGGAAAGGTTATTGTTGTACTTTCTAATAAATTGCCCTGAATTGGGGTTGGCATATAATCCTTGCGTAATTGGCATAGCACCAGCAGTTTGACCGAAAACGTAAACGTTATCGTCCAAATCTAATTGCACAAAATAACATTGGTCATAGTTGTTGGTACCAACATAAGTGCCATTAATAATGGCGGAAGTGTTAGCATTCAATTGAGCAATATAGCCATCAGATATTCCACCCAGAAAATTGGGAGTATGTCCGCCGCTAAATGGTAATCCGTTGGATGTCGTTCCACCTGTAACAAACACATCCCCATTGCTATTAATTTGTAATGCATTGCCTGTTTCTAGACCTGGCCCACCAAAATAAGTTGACCAAAAAACATTAGAGAGTTGAGGGTTGAATTTAGCAATCACTGCATCTTGATTTCCAGAAAGGAAAGTTTTAGCACCATTGGGCGTTGGGAAATTGGCTGACTGCGTAGAACTGGCAATATATACATTGGATTGCGCATCCACTATAATTTCACCACGAAACTGATCGCCATAATTGTAGTGCAAAGTACCTAAGTTTAATCCATCATTTGCAGAACCACCGAAGTAAGTACTCGCCATTAAATTTGTCCCAGCCGCATTGAATTTAAATACGATTAAGTCCGTGCCACTGAATTGAAGTGCGTTTTGTGTTGTAAGTGTCCCTCCAGCAAAGGCGGGCTGAACTGGATTACCTGCTAATGGAAAGTTTAAAGAGCTTGTAACACCTAGTACATAGATTTCTCCATTTTCATTAGAAACAATGGATTTAGGTGCTTCGTTTCTCGATCCACCGATGTAAGTGGAATAAATTAAACTCGTTCCTGTTGTATTGAATTTGGAAATGGCAATATCTAAATTAAAATTGCCTTCTCCACCATTGAAGGTAACATCAAATGCTCCTGTTGTGGTGGGGTAACCAGAGCCAAAAACAATACCCCCTCCAAACGAATTCCCCTGAGGGTCAGGTGCCGCAGTAAAACCCCAATTGTCAACTGTTGCTCCGGTAAATGTTGAGAAGGTGAGCTGCGGATCTATCACTAATGTTTCTTCTGTTTTTGCGTTTTCAATTTGATAGCGCAAGGTGTCACCGTTTCTTTTGTAACTCGCAGTCAAGTTGGTCGTTCTTCCATCTTTTTCATTCCAAACCTTCAATCCTTTATCTTCAATTGGTCCAAATCTTGTATGCACAAAGAGGTCTTTCTCTTCAACGGTTAAAGAGTCTGCTCCTTCATATTTAATGACAATATCTTCATAGTTTGCATGAGGATGAACAACGAAACTGTATTTTACATGGTCGGTTCCTGCATGCAGCAACAAATCTATCCCATCATAATAATCATGTAATATCAAGGATTGGTATGCGAAAACTTCGCTTGCCCATTTAGCGCTGTCTTCACCGATAAAATAGTTTCTGTAAAAATTAGAAGTATCTAACTCTGTCACTTTTCCTGACCATTCAGCATTCAGAAAGTGCATTTTTACGGCGTGGCTCTTTACCACATCCTCTTCAAAATGTTGATGACCATGATTACAAGTTTCTCCGTGAGAGTGTCCGTATACTTTGTGTAAATCATGAAAGAAAAAGGTGAATTTATCTTTTTCGATGTAAAAAGCTCCCTGGCTAAGTTCAACTTTATATTTTACTTGTTCTTCCCATTGACCTCTATTAGGATGAAACCAAATGTCACTCTGCTGTGCAAGCAGAAACGACGACATGCTACATACCATCCAAAAAAGAAAAACTCTCATCGAGATAAAGTTATACGTTTATCTTTGCTTAGCAAAAGATACGCAATTATTTAACTCTTTTTTCTATAAAAAGTTGCCATTGGTTCCAATTTATTGCACTTTATATAGATTTTTAGTTTTCAAAGTTTAAAAAGGCGTAAACCGAAATACTGAAATACAACTTTCTAACGATTTTCTAAAAGTATCTGTCTCAATCGTTATGAAAAGCTTATTTTTGTCAAAAGTTTTCATTCATGAGTGATGCCATCAAACACGAGTGCGGAATTGCACTTCTTCGTTTAAAAAAGCCTTTGGAATATTATGTTGATAAATATGGTACGGCCTTTTATGGCCTCAATAAACTATATTTATTGATGGAAAAACAGCACAATCGTGGGCAAGATGGTGCAGGTGTTGCCAATATTAAGTTTGATATGAAGCCTGGAGAAAGGTACATTTCTCGTTTGCGTTCAATTGATCCAAAGCCACTGCAAGATATATTTGATCATATCAATTCACGGTTCAAAGAAATAGAAAGTGTGCAACCTGAAAAACTTAAGGATGTTGAGTTTTTGAAAAGAAATGCTGGCTTCACAGGTGAATTGTTTCTTGGACACTTGCGTTATGGTACTTTCGGAAAGAATAGCGTGGAAAGCTGTCACCCGTTTTTAAGACAAAATAACTGGATGACTAGAAATCTTGTGGTTGCTGGTAATTTCAATTTAACAAATGTAGATGAACTGTTTGATGTTTTACTGAATATCGGTCAGCACCCCAAAGAAAAATCTGATACGGTTACGGTAATGGAAAAAATCGGTCATTTTTTGGATGTAGAAAATGAAGAGCTTTTTCAACAGTACCACGCGCAAGGCTATAATAACAAAGAAATTTCTGCCAAGATTGCAGACAACTTAAATATTCCGAATATTTTAAAAAGAGCTTCAGAAGACTGGGATGGTGGATACGCAATGGCTGGATTATTGGGCCATGGTGATGCATTTGTGTTGCGTGATCCATCTGGAATTCGACCGGCTTTTTGGTTTGAAGATGACGAAGTGTGTGTAGTTACTTCTGAGCGGCCCGTATTGCAAACTGCTTTTAACTTGAAAAGAGAACAAATTCAAGAATTAAAACCAGGTCATGCCCTCATCATTAAGAAAAACGGTAAAGTTTCGGAGCAATTGATCAACGAGCCTAAAACATTGAAATCTTGTTCTTTCGAAAGAATTTATTTTTCGCGAGGTAATGATTATGACATTTACAATGAACGTAAAGAGTTAGGTAAAAGATTGGTGCCACAAATCCTAAAATCAATTGACTTCGACATTGATAATGCGGTGTTTTCATTTATACCTAATACGGCTGAAATGTCCTTTTACGGTGTAATGAAAGGCATGGAAAAACACTTAAATGAGGAAAAGAAACAAGCTATTTTGGCATTAGGTGATTCCATCACTGAGAAGGAATTATCAGATATTTTGGCGCGTCGCGCCCGCTTTGAGAAAATTGCTATAAAAGATGCAAAACTCAGAACTTTTATTACGCAAGATGACTCGCGTGACGATATGGTAGCCCATGTTTACGATATTACTTATGGTACTGTTAACAGAGGGGTGGATAACTTAGTGGTTATTGATGACTCTATTGTGCGAGGCACCACTTTGAAACAAAGTATTTTGCGTATTTTAGACCGTTTGGATCCTAAAAAAATTGTTGTGGTATCCTCTGCGCCACAAATTCGATTTCCGGACTGTTATGGAATTGATATGGCTAAGATGAAAGATTTTATTGCTTTTGAGGCCGCTATTGAGTTACTAAAGCAATCGAATCGTGCTTATATCATTGATGAGGTATATAGAAAATGTAAGGAACAAGAATTTCTTCCAAAAGAGCAAATAAAAAATTATGTTAAAGATATTTATGCTCCATTCACAGCGGAAGACGTTTCTCAAAAAATTGCTGAATTATTGAAGCCAGTAAATATTAAGGCAGAGGTTGAAATTGTATATCAAACAGTTGAAAATCTTCATGCTTCTTGCCCAAATCATACAGGTGATTGGTATTTTACAGGTGATTATCCGACTCCCGGAGGAAACAAAGTAGTGAACAAGGCGTTTATCAATTATATTGAGGGAAATCTAGATCGTGCGTACTAACTAAGTGCGCTTTGATTAAAATATATTGTTTGAATAAGTGAAAAAGCAAACGACCATATTTTTCTATGTACTAAGTGCATATGTTGTGCTGCAATTCTTATGGTGGGGTTTTCATTTAATTGAATTGTCCACTGAAATAGGAAGGAATGAACCCAATTCCAACCGAAGAGTACTAATGGTAATAGGGGAGGGCGCCGTTTTCTTCTTAATTCTACTCTTGGGTATTTGGAGAATCCAAACTTCAATTCAAAGGGATTTAAAACTTTCTGAACGACACAGTAACTTTCTACTTTCTGTTACACATGAACTAAAAACACCCTTGGCTTCAAATAAACTCTATCTCCAAACACTTTTAAAGCACACCACTCTGCCTGCTGAAAAAAAGCAAGAAATCATTGCACAAGCCTTAAATGAAAATAAGCGATTAGAGGCAATGATTGAAAATATTCTTACTGCTACTCGCCTAGATAACCATCATTTTGAACTCAATAAAAGTGAAATAGACTTTTCTCAGTTTTTATCTGAAATAGCAGAAAAATGGTCTAGAACTCGAACCGCTGTTCATACGGATATTGCAAACGGAATTAACTTTAAAGTGGACCCTTTTGTAATTGATACGATATTCAATAACCTTTTAGAGAATGCCCAAAAATATGCTGGTAAGAATGCGCTTGTAACACTGTATGCTTATATTGAAGGTGAGAATATTATATGTGGTGTTAAAGACGATGGACCTGGAATCCCAGAACAATTTAGAAATGAAATTTTTGAGAAATTTACCAGAATTGGGAACGAAGAAACTCGAATAGAAAAAGGAACAGGACTGGGACTGTACATTGTCAAAGAACTTGTAGAAATGCACAAAGGAAAAATAGCCTGTTTTGCAAATGGTGAAAGTGGTACAAATTTCGAGATAACATTACCTCATGGAAAATAATAAAGTTGGTTTGATAATTTTGGATGGTTGGGGAATTGGAGACAAGAGTTCATCTGATGCTATTTATCATGCAAAAACTCCTGTTTTCGATAGGTTAATGCAGCAATACCCTAATGCTACATTGAAAGCTTGTGGCGGCGCTGTTGGATTACCTGATGGACAAATGGGAAATTCTGAAGTTGGCCATTTGAATATTGGGGCTGGTCGTATTGTGTACCAAGAATTGACGCGTATCAATAAATCTATTACGGATGGTGATTTTTTTAAAAATGAAACATTAATTAAGGCATTTCGTCACGCTAAGGAAAAAGGAAGGTATGTGCATTTTATTGGGTTGGTGTCTGAGGGTGGCGTGCATAGCTCACAGGAACATTTGCATGCTCTCTGTGACATGGCAGGTCAAATGGAGTTAGAAAATGTATTCATACACGCCTTTACAGATGGTAGAGATTGTGATCCCAAAAGTGGTTTGCAATACTTGACCAATTTAGAAGAGCATATCAAAGGTACTTCTGCGAAAATTGCTTCAATAATTGGCCGATATTATGCGATGGACAGGGACTTAAGGTGGGAAAGAGTTGCAAAGGCATACCATTTATTAGTAAACGGAGAAGGTAATACTTTTGATAATGTAAAGGATGTCTTTGAAGCTTCTTATGAAAAGGACATAACAGATGAGTTCATCACACCAGCAATTTTAACTGACCAATTTCAACCTATAAAAGACGGTGATTTAGTTGTTTCTTTTAATTTTCGTACGGATAGACCAAGAGAGATAGTTGCAGCGCTTTGTCAGCAAAATTTTCCAGAATGGAACATGCATGCCCTCGATATTCAGATGGTTACCATGACAAAATACGACGAAGATTTTAAAAATTTAGCCGTAATTTTCGAAAAGGACAATTTGTCCAATACTATGGGTGAGGTATTAGCGAAAAATGGTAAAAGTCAACTTCGCGTTGCAGAGACAGAGAAGTATCCGCATGTTACTTTTTTCTTTTCTGGTGGTAGAGAAATCCCTTTTGAAGGTGAAAATCGTATTTTGGTAAACTCACCTAAAGTAGCAACCTATGATTTACAACCCGAAATGAGTGCGCATGAAGTGACAAAGGATACAATTACTTATTTAAAAGAGCATCAGCCCCATTTTTTCTGTTTGAATTTTGCCAACCCTGATATGGTTGGACATACTGGTGTTTATGAAGCTATTGTCAAAGCGGTAGAAACTGTTGATGGTTGTTTGGGTGATCTTTTACAAGTTTCAAAAGAACTAGATTACGAACTAATTATAATTGCTGATCATGGTAATGCCGATTTTGCAATTAATCCAGATGGTAGCCCGAACACGGCTCACTCTTTAAATGAAGTTCCAGTTATTTTTTACACAGAGAACGCAAACAAATGGGAAGTGAAAAATGGAGTATTGGCAGACGTTGCTCCTAGTATCTTAAAGCGTCTGGGTATAGCCGTGCCCATTGAAATGACAGGAAACAATCTACTGTTTTATAAATAAAAATCAGTCTTAGTTAAAACAAAAAAAAGGGCTGCTATTATAAGCAAAGCCCTTTTTAGCTTGTTTTTATAATAAATAATTATTCTTTTGTACCATTCACTAAGTGCACGAATCCGTGTCCTTCTACCACTTCTTGCTTCATGTCTGTAATGCTGTATTTATAGAAATATACACCATCTGTGCATCTTTCTCCAGTAGATTGATCTCTACCGTTCCAAACAGCCTCGAGACTTGAGCTCTGGAAAAGAACATTCCCCCAACGATTGAGAATAGTTAATTCATAAGCAATTGCATTTTCAATGTTCATTGTGAAAACATCATTAACGCCATCACCATTTGGTGTAAACACGTTTGGTAAGTCAAACTCTAGTGGAACAAAAGGATCTACAATAATATCTAATGAGGCCATATCAGAACAGTTTCCTTCAATTACCTCTAACGTTACTGTATATACACCCCCATCAGGATAAGTCATGTTTTGTCCACTCATGTTATTTACAGTCACACTTTGTCCATTACCGAAATCCCAGTTAAAAATTTCTCCTCCGTCTGAAGTGTTTGTGAAGTTAACATTTAGAGGTGTAAAGCCTGACATGGGGTCTGCTGTGAACGATGCAGTTGGAGGCGGATCTTGCTCAAGGAAGATACTGTCCATTACAGAACAAACATTGTCTTGAATACTAAAATAATACCAACCAGAAGGCAAGTTTTGCCATACTGTAGCATTGATAAAGTTTCCACTATTGGCTCCTGGTCCTGTCCAAGTGTATAGAGGTGTTCCTGTCATTCCTGAACCAACACCAGAGACAGCTCCTGTGCTACCCCCACATTCCGTTGGAAATTGAAACATGGTATCTACTTCTAATGTTTGGTTTAATACCACAATTGCTGAGTCAGTTACTTGGAAGCCGCAATTATCTGTGCCAGTAAAAACAAAATAATATGTGCCATTAGCCCCATCCACTGGTACTATAGCGTTGTTACCTGTTTGGCCATCGTCCCATTCAATTGTAATTGGGGTAAAATCACCGACGACATTTGCCCAAATGGGAACTTCGTCATTCCTACACAGTATAGTGGTGTCAGTAAAGCTGACTGAAAATTCAGGTTCCAGCAAGAGCCATATTTCCCCCGTTGTCGTTATGGTGTCTCCACAAGGCGTAACTGTTTGGGCTGAAATTATTACAAGTAGCGGGTCATTTGCTGGACCACCGTTTGTTGGTGAAATAACGATTGAAACGGTATCTTCCCCAGGTAACATTATAATTTGACCATTTGGAGATAAAACATTGTAATCATCACCTTCAACAGCAGTTCCGGATGTGACATATTCAATAATGAGGGTGTCGTTGATTTGCGATTGAGGTCTTGTAAAGAAAACTATCCCTTCCTGACAATTAGCGACTAGTGTTGAATCAAAAGGGTTAATTGAACCTGTGTTTATACTAATATTGATTTGGTCAGAAGTAAACGAGTTAGCCTCTAAAAACACACCTGAATCAAGGATTTGGTCAACAGCATTAGCAACTGCCAACTTTATTTTATAAGTTTCATTACAAATTAAATTGGTGTTTGCCGCAAGGGTTATTGTAGCACCATTAAAATTAGCTACACCTCCAGTATTGGTAAATATTGGGTTAAATGAGGTGGTAAAGAAAACACTGTTTTGCTGCCAGTTAGGGTCTATATTAGAGCAGTTGGTTGGGAAACCTCCAGTAGCAACACCACTGTTCACAGTATTGATTCCAACTGGAATGTTATTCGAGCCGGGTACTGTTGCAATATTTACAGCATTGTTTTGAAATGGACCGTTAATACCAGGGCCTGAAATAAAAAAACCAAAAACATCATTAAATTGAGAACACGTAAAAGAGGTGTACTCTGCTGATGCAAAGATGTAATTAAAAGATAGTGTATCACCTGTTGGAATAAACTCAAACTCTATAATAGAACCATTTGTAACAGTCTGACCAGCAAGTGCAGCCAAATCAGGGTCATTATTTACAGTAGGTGCATTTTGTGTTTGCATTACTACACCTGCCGCCATTGGAAAAGCAGTGGTTCCTGCACCAAACTCTGATACCGCAGGCTGTACGTTTTGTGCCAATGCCGCACTACCGTTATAAGTTATGTTAAACGCATTGATTCCAGCACCTACAAGTATGTTTTGCACCGCTTGAACTGGTGTAATTGGTCCATTTGGGTTGATTTGAAGCTGACCAAACACTTCTGAAGATAGCAGTGATAGGATCGAAACTAGGATAATAACTTTGTTTTTAATCGATCTCATAATAATTTTTTTATGCAAATTTAATTAAATAATATACAGCCGTTGCTCTATTTTGTTTAAAGACGCATCGCAATTTAGAAAAGTTGCACTTGTTGCTAATAATTTTGAAAAATGATTGCCCGATAGCGGTTAATAATAGTAAACTATAGTTAATTTAAGTTGTTTAACTTCATAAAATCTTATTTTTAATTAATTTCGCACTAGAACAAAATAATATGAAAAATACACAAAAATTTATTACTGACAACAAAGACAAGTTTTTAAAAGAATTAGTTGAACTATTGAAAATACCATCGATTTCTGCTGATCCTACCTATAAAAAAGAGGTGTTATTAACTGCTGATGAAATTGCAGCCTTTTTGAAAAGCGCTGGGGCAGATAACGTAGAAGTTTGTTCAACTAAAGGTTATCCTATCGTTTATGCTGAAAAGATTATTGATGTTGATTTGCCTACTGTTTTGGTTTATGGTCATTATGATGTTCAACCTGCTGACCCTATTGAACTATGGACTTCCCCCCCTTTTGAACCTGTTATAAAACCAACTGAAATCCATCCGGATGGAGCCATTTTTGCCCGAGGTGCTTGCGATGATAAAGGTCAAATGTTTATGCACATTAAAGCTTTTGAAGCCATGATGGCATCAAATGAGCTACCTTGTAATGTTAAGTTTATGATTGAAGGAGAAGAGGAAGTTGGTTCAGAGAATTTAGGGCACTTTATTAAAGCCAACAAAGAACGCTTGGCAGCAGACATTATTTTGGTTTCAGATACAGGAATCATAGCGAATGATGTTCCTTCTATAACTACTGGATTGAGAGGGCTGAGCTATGTAGAAGTAGAAGTTACAGGTCCTAATCGGGATTTGCATTCAGGTTTATATGGTGGTTGCGTTGCGAATCCTATTAATATCCTTTGTCAAATGATTGCTGAAATGCAAGATGAGGATAAGCGCATTACAATTCCCGGTTTTTATGAGGATGTGCAGCCCATAAGTAATGAGGAAAGAGAAGAAATGGCGCGAGCTCCTTTCTCAGAAGAGGCTTATAAAAAAGCACTTAATATTGATGCTGTAGTTGGAGAAAAAGGTTACACTACAAGAGAAAGAGGCTCTATTCGACCAACTTTTGATGTGAATGGTATTTGGGGGGGGTACATTGGTGAAGGAGCGAAAACGGTAATTCCTTCTAAAGCTTTCGCAAAAATCTCTATGCGACTAGTTCCAGATCAATCACCAGAAAAAATAACAGCTCTTTTTCAATCCTATTTTGAAAGTATAGCGCCAGCAGGTGTTAAAGTAAAAGTCACGCCACATCATGGTGGTGAGCCAGCAGTCACGCCTATTGATTCCGCAGGATACCAAGCTGCTAGCAGAGCAATGGAGCAAACTTTCGGTAAGCGTCCTGTTCCACTTAGAAGTGGTGGTAGTATTCCAATTGTTGCCTTATTTGAGAAAGTACTTGGTCTAAAAACGGTATTGATGGGATTTGGTTTAGATAGTGATGCTATTCACTCTCCAAATGAGCATTATGGTTTGTTCAATTTTTACAAAGGCATTGAAACAATACCATATTTTTATCAATTCTTCCAAGAAGAGCATGCGAAAGGCAATCAATAGAACAACCATGTGTTACTTCTCCAGCCTCTCACTGGGGCTGGTTTTGCTATTTTTCTTATCTGGGTGCTTTGTTGCGCCAACTTTTCACGATCCAACAAATTTTCAATTTGAAGGTTACAAACCTAGGGAAAACAAGTTGAGTTTTTCTTTGGATGTAGAAGTGTATAACCCCAATTTTTATGGTATTAAAGTGCGCCGTTCTGCTTTAGGTGTTTATTTCGATGGAGATAAAATTGGCACAGGAAAAATTAGAGAAAGTTTTAAGATGAAAAGAAAAAACAGCACTACTTGTCTTGTTCCTGTGGATGTACTGCTGGAAAAAGGTGCCGCTTTTAAGTTGATTCGCAAAGCCTTTAAAAAAGAAGTTGAGATACGTCTAGAAGGAAGGCTTAAGGTGAGTGTTATGGGTATTCCTGCAAGTCAGCGTGTCGATCAAACCAAAAAAGTCAATTTAAAGGATTTGGGGGTGAATTTCGGAAGTATTCTAGGTATTTAAGTTCGTTTTTTGGAACGAAGATGATAACATTGTCAAACCATAGAAAATATTTATAGTTTGATATAAGTCGTTAAGAAATAATCGCCACCCCGAGCCTAACATCTCTCGCCTAGCCTCTAACCTCTAACATCTAACCTCTAACATCTAACCTCTAATGTCTCCCTATCGCACAATAATTTCAAAAGGCAAACGCATTTGAATGCCAGTATATTGCTCTATGTTTTTTACGCGCTTATAATAATCCAGCAAAGCTGCCGGAATGGCATCTGTTTGACTATCATCTTTGTCTTGGTCTAAGGCTTCAAGCAACTCCATCCAAGGCTCTTTTTTTACTTTAGGCATGTATTCCACAATAGGATCTGTAATTGCTGAATTTTCAATAGCGTATGCAATTGCTTCGGAAAGACCGCCAAGTTCATCAACCAAACCTTTTGCTTTGGCATCATTACCTGTCCAAACTCGACCTCTGGCAACAGCATTTACGGCTTCTTTAGTCATCCCTCTACCTTCTGATACAACTTCTAAAAAACGATCATAAATCAAATCTACTTCAGACTGGATAATTTTATAATCCTCCTCATTCAGTCGTTTGTTTGTTGTGAGTACAGAACGATGGTTCGTTTTTGCTTCGTCAAAAGACAAGCCAAGTTTGTTTTCTAGCATTTTACCAGTGTAAGGAATTACCCCAAAAACCCCAATTGAACCCGTTATGGTAGTTGGTTCAGCAAATATTTTAGTGGCTGGTGCAGCTATATAATAACCTCCAGATGCTGCAACATCTCCCATAGAAACGATTACAGGCTTTTCCTGATTGGTCAACCAAACTTCTCTCCAAATCTCATCACTTGCTAAAGCGCTACCTCCGGGGCTGTTGATGCGGAAAACAATGGTCTTGATATGTTCATCTTTTCTTGCTTCTTGAAATAACTTGGTGATTTTATTAGAGCTCAGCCCCTCACCACTTTTAACAACGCCGCCCTCTGCGATGATTACAGCAACATTAGCATCTTTACCTCTATTGATTTTTTGTTGATTCTCAAACTTATTTTTAGCATATCGCTCAAATGTTTCTAAAACCAAATCGTCGGTATCTTCGACACCTGTTTTTTCTGCTAACATTGCCATCAACTCATCTCGATACATCACACCATCTAACATACTGTGCGCAATGGCATCTTTCGTTCTTCTGATTTTTGTACTATCTGCAATAGCATCTAATTGAGCAATAGAAATATTTCTTTGCTTGCCAATGGTGCTTTTAATTTCTGACCACATGTCGTTTAAATAACGCTCCACTTGTACGCGGCTAGAATCACTCATGCCAGTTAAGAAATAGGGCTCTACAGCACTTTTAAAGTCATTATTCGAGCCACGAATAACTTGCATTTCCAAGTCTAATTTATCGAACATTCCTTTTAAAAACATCAATTCAGCACCTAGGCCGCCAAATTCCATAACCGTAGATGGAAAACCATAAATTTCATCAGCAACCGAAGCAATATAATATTGCTTTTGAGCAACTGCCTCTCCTTGTAAATAAGCCACAACAAATTTCCCGCTTTCTTTAAATTTTTGTATCGCTTTTCTGATTTCTGTAGCTGTTGCATATCCGCAATTGGCTGAGGATAATTCAATAAAGACGCCCTTCACATTGTCGTCATCGGCTGCTTTTTCTAAACCAAATAAAATATCAGAAAGACCTGTCGAGCTTTGGATCCCCATAAGACTCGGTTCAAAAGTATTAGATGTCGCCTCTGCGATGTTGCCAGAAAGTTTCATGTGTAATATGGTGTTCTCCTTAACAGTATATGGTTTTTTTCCACTAAATAAGGCTCCCATTATCGCACTAAAAAAAATCACGATTAATACCAATGTGATTATACTGGCTAATAAACTTGGCCAGAAAACACGTCCGAACGAAATTCTTACTTTATTTGTCATATTTTTTCAAAATAGACTTCAAAGTTAAGCTAGAAATTCAATTTCAGCGCTGATTTATATTTTAATGGTGTAGATTCGTTTTAAAATGCTTTATACGATGTTCAAAGAAATTCCCTTACCACGTAATGTTGTTATACTTAGTGTTGGTTCTAACCTAGGAAACAAATTGTTGAACATCGAAAGCGCCTATCATCAAATTACTGAAAAACTTGGGCTTTCAAAGATTTATTATTCTCCCGTGATTGAAACAACGGCTTGGGGCTATCAATCTGAAAACACTTTTTATAACAGTGCTGTAGCTTTTGAAAGTGATAAGACTGACCCGTTGGAACTACTCAAGGTAATTCAAAACATAGAAAAAGAAATTGGCCGTGCTAAAAAATCAATTGATGGAGTTTATACTGATCGCTTGATTGATCTTGACATTATTTTCTTTGGTAATACTATTTTTAAAAGTGAAACCCTTGAAATTCCGCACCCCAAAATGAAGGAAAGGAGCTTTGTTTTGGTGCCAATAGGATTATTAGACGCACCTTTTCTGTTCGAGGGGTTTCATAGCTACATCCAGGAACTCATTAAGAATTGTTCAGATAAAACCCCTTTCAAGTTAATTGCAGAGGTTTAGAACACTTCTACTTTTCGAATAGCCTGCGCAAGCAAATCAATTAAAAAAACGTCATTTATACTACAAATTATAAAAACAAAAGTTAGCTTTACGTGTTAAACTTTCAAACGCAAAGAATGATACAGGCAGCGCAGTTTCAGGAGCTTTATTTTAAGTATAAAAACAATATACTTATAGGCGTTTTAGTTATCTTCTACAGTGTTGGGACTGTTGGTTTAACCACGGATTGGCGAGAAGATTTTTTACCGCTGAGTTTTTTTAACTTATTGCTATCCTTTGTTTTGTTGCTCTTTGCACGCTATGAACATTCCAGAAAGCTCTACTATTTTATTTTTATAGCCTTCTTTACAGGTATGGTCGCAGAATGGATTGGTGTCCACACGGGCTATTTGTTTGGTAACTATTCCTATGGTGAAAATTTAGGAACAAAAATATTTGGAGTACCCTTGATTATTGGAGTTAATTGGGCAATGCTCGTGATGATCTCAGCAAGCGTAGCTAGTTTCATTCCTGTTAGATGGTATTATCAAGTGATTTTGGCTTCTTTAGCTATGCTTCTTTTAGATGTTTTGATTGAACCAGTTGCTATAGTGAGTGATTATTGGACTTGGGAAGGAGCTATTCCAATTTTTAACTATGTAACATGGTTTGTAATCACGCTTTTTTTGCAATTCCTTTATTTTAGATTTAAATTAGCGGAACAAAACAAAGTAGCGGTAGCGTTGTATGTAATTCAGGTACTCTTTTTTATTATTTTAAATATTGCTTAATTATGGTTTGGTGGGGACCTTTAGTTTTAATTGTAACATTCATAGTCATGGAATTTAGTGCTTGGGCCATGCATAAGTATGTCATGCATGGATTCATGTGGCATTTTCATAAAGACCACCATGTGGAAGAACCTGGTTTTTTCGAGAAAAATGATGTCTTTTTTCTGATTTATGCAATTCCTTCTTGGCTCTGTATCATGTTGGGGATGATGAATGAAAGTTTAGTTGCTGTTTGGATTGGTTTTGGAATTGCTGCCTACGGTTTCGCTTATTTTCTATTTCACGATGTTTACATTCACAGAAGATTTAAATGGTTAAGAGATATAGAGCACCCTTATTTTATGGCAATTAGAAAAGCACATAAAGTACACCACAAACACTTAGGCAAAGAAGATGGTGAATGTTTTGGAATGCTGATCGTGCCGCCTAAATATTACCAAGAAGCAAGAAAGTCTTACGCTATGAAATACGCAAAGAAATGAGTTGGTATCTTTGGATCAATGTTTTGAGTTTTATAGGACCTTTCGTATTAAGCTTCGATAAAAAGGTGCATTTTTATAAGAAGTGGAAAACGGTACTTCCAGCAATTTTAGTCATTGGAACACTGTTTATTATTTGGGATATTTATTTTACAGCTAATGGTATTTGGGGTTTTAACCCAGATTATCTTAGCGGAATTAATGTTTTTAATCTCCCCATTGAAGAATGCCTCTTCTTTTTCACTGTGCCTTATGCATGTATTTTTATTTTTGAATGTGTTAAAGCCTATTTTCCTAACTTCAGACCAGTTCAGTTTGCTTATTATTTTGCACTTTTCTTTACCTTATCAGCGGTTGTTTTAGCAATTATCCACTACCAAAACTGGTACACTTTTACCGCTTTGCTGGGAGCGGGCTTACTCAATTGGATTATTTATTTCGGATGGACACCGAAGTGGTATCCTCACTTTGTAATTTCCTTTCTAATCACAATGGTTCCTTTTTTAATTGTGAATGGTGTTTTAACAGGGGCAATTACGCCTGAACCAATTGTTTGGTACAATGAGGACCATATTATGGGACCTCGAATTGTGACCATACCAGTGGAAGACATCTTTTATAACTTTTTTATGCTATTTCCGATAGCAGCGCTTCATGAGCGATGGTATTATAAAAATAAGTAGATAACCTCTATCAATTCATCTCTCTTAGTCAGAATAAACTGTAATGCTTA
Source organism: Crocinitomicaceae bacterium (assembly GCA_020832365.1). Classification (GTDB taxonomy): domain Bacteria; phylum Bacteroidota; class Bacteroidia; order Flavobacteriales_D; family Crocinitomicaceae; genus JAFIEX01. The sequence continues at coordinate 2,200 of JAFIEX010000030.1, read as the reverse complement.
TATGATTTCCCTAATGTTTTAACATCTTAAAAAAATCTCTCTAACTTTGTTGCTACGATTAATGTATCTTTTTTTAGTTGCTAAATAGATGGTATGAATTGGTTGAAGCGATTGTTCTTGAAGGAAAAGTTAGCGCTATCCACTTCGGATGAAGCAGCAGAACTAGATGACCAAAATAACAGTATGAAATACTTAATAGTAGGTTTAGGTAATCCAGGGGTGAAGTACGAGGAAACACGACACAATATTGGTTTTAAAGTAGCAGAGGCACTGGCTACAAAACACGGTGCCATTTTTACTACTAATAAACTAGGTGATACTTGTGAAGTAAAGTTTAAAGGCCGCAAATTAATCCTTTTAAAACCATCGACTTTCATGAATTTAAGTGGAAAGGCCGTGAATTATTATCTGCAAAAAGAAAAGATTGCTATTGAAAACTTGCTAGTGATAACGGATGACTTGGCTTTGCCTTTTGGAAAACTTAGAATGAAAGGGAAAGGAAGCGATGGTGGACACAATGGATTGAAAGATATCCAAGCCATACTGAAGAGCCAGGAATATGCAAGGTTAAGATTTGGGGTGGGAAATGACTTTAACAAAGGACAGCAAGTGGACTATGTACTTGGATGTTGGTCCGAAGAGGAACAAGCCTTGCTTCAAGAAAGAATTGAGCAATCTGTCAAGTTTATAGAAGCTTTTACAACTATTGGCCTAGCACGGGCAATGTCCGGATTTAACAATAAGTAGTATTATCTTATTTATTTTATTAATCTTGCATAACAATTATAACTGTTTTTAAAGATAGTTATAAACAATAATAAATGTGTTTTATGATGAACTATTTTTTTAATGCTAGAGCGTCCGATTTAAGAACAGAAGTGTTATCGGGAATTACGGTTGCATTGGCGCTTGTTCCCTCTTCTATTGCTTTTTCAATGATTGCAGGTTTTTCGCCCTTGGTTGGTTTGTATTCTAGTTTTGTTATGGGGATAGTTGCGGCAATATTTGGGGGCAGACCCGCGATGATTACCGCCTCTGCTGGCGCTATTGCGGTTATTTTTGTTGGGTTGATTGATGAACTTAAGCAAACTTACCCTGAAATTACCGGGGATGAAATCATACAATATGTTTTCCTCACTGTTATAGTAGGTGGCGTGCTGCAAATTGTTTTTGGATTGTTGCGTTTAGGAAAATATATGCGTTTGGTTCCAGCTCCTGTCCTTTTTGGTTTTTTAAATGGGTTAGCCATTATTATTTTCACCTCCCAATTGACGCATTTTTATGAAACAGATTCAGACGAGTTACTTGCTTCACATCCCCTGATGATGCTTATAGGTTTTACCATAATCACGATGTTGCTCATTTGGGGCTTTCCTAAAATCACTAAAGTGGTGCCTTCTTCTTTGGTTGCCGTTATTGTTGTTTCATTAGTTGTAATTGGATTTTCTATTGATACTAAAACAGTTGGAGATACGTTAAAAGAAGGTCAAAGTATTCAAGGTACGCTACCACCTTTAACCATACCAAATATTCCTGATTTCTGGGCAGGATTAATCATTGTACTTCCGTATGCTGGGATATTAGCCGTTGTAGGCCTTTTGGAGAGTCTATTAACTTTAAACATCATTGATCAAAAAACCAATTCTAGAGGAAATAGCAACAGGGAATGCTTGGGGTTGGGAGCCGCTAATGTGGCTTCTGGTTTTTTTTCTGGTATGGGTGGTTGTGGTGTTTTGGGGCAAAGCTTGTTGAACATTAACAATGGTGCTAGAAATCGCATTTCAGCAATTATTGCAGCATTGCTTATTTTGATTTTTATACTTTTCGGTGCAAAACTTGTCGAATTGTTACCAATGGCTGCGCTGATTGGATTAATGTTCATGGTTGCAATTGATACTTTTGAATGGGCGAGTTTAAAGATTTACAAGAAAATGCCTACCAGTGATGTAATCGTAATGGTTCTAGTAACTTTGATTACCGTATTTACGCACAACTTAGCAGTTGCTGTATTGATTGGTATTCTTATTGCTGCACTTGCTTTTGCTTGGGAGAATGCCATCAAAATCAGGGTCAAAGGTCGTATTGATTTAGAGGGTGTAAAACAATATCAAGTTATAGGTCCCTTGTTTTTTGCTTCTGTCGGTAATTTTGAAGAAAAATTTGATGTCGAAAAAGACCCAGCGCAAGTTGTGATTAGCTT
>JAFIEX010000029.1 GCA_020832365.1 Crocinitomicaceae bacterium | reverse complement strand
CTTTGCGGCAAGGTGCATTTTCCAACGCAACGACCCAATTAGAACATATAGCGACCTTGTTTGCTTCAAATACTAATACTTCTTATGAAGAACAACAAGAAATGGAAAATTTATTAGCGTTTTATGAGCTTTCCATTGCTTTGGCTCAACAACAAGGTGGTATGTATTCTGCTGATTCACTACAATTGATACAACTCAATGAAATTGCTTCAACTCCCACTTTAGCAGGGAGACAAGCTAAAGCGATAATCCAATTTAGAAACGAAGAGCAACCCTATTTCAACGGTGAAGAAGCTTACTTTCCTAAAAGTATGACGGCTGAAGAAGGACATGATTTGTTAACAGTTGGAGAAATAGCCTCCTTGTTTGATGTTTTCCCCAATCCAGCACAGGATGAAGTTACTATTCGAGTGAAAGACATAGAACAAACCTACAGTATTATCATTACAGACATCAACGGCAAAATCATGTCAATTCATTCAGAAATAACAGATTTTATTCAACTTGATATTACCCAACTAAGTAATGGTACTTACTTGATTCATTTGGTAGATGGAGAAACACGGATTGAAACGAAAAAATTGGTGAAAATGTAGCTCAGGTATTCAAATTAAAAGTTTAGCGACTGTGAAGTTTATAATTTTGACAATTACAGCATTCACAACATAAACAAACTTCTCTCAAGAAGGGTTGTCTTTTCTGACTTTCTCAGCAGTCCCTATGTACATGATTAGTTGTTTCAATCATAGAATTTCATCTAACTCTTTTTTGTATCTGCCTTATTAATCGTGTTTTAAGTTAAGTCAGTTTTCATTATTTGGATGTGATTGTTTTAGTTGTAAGAGAATTTTATAAATTACTAAATAGCAGTAAAGAAACGTAAAATCCTTTAGCAACTGTAATTTGGTTGGAGATGCGCATAGGAATCCGTTTCGGGGACACAACGCCAGAAGACTACGAAAAAATTCACCACGAACGTAGCAGCGAAGCTAAGGTGTTTGAGGACGAAGGACGAGTTTTTGAATTTTAGGAGTCAATGGCATTGTTGGGTCGAAAGGTTTCCAAGCGCTAGCGTTTTTTTTTACTTTTTTGGGCAATGCAAAAAAGTAAAAAAACAATTTTGGAAAGTGCTCTCTTGTTTTGAAATGGAGTTAGCAGATTTGTTTTACATAACTGAAGTCTTGGAATTCGGGTTAAACCATTTTCTTAGGATCCACCCATTCATCATATTCTTCGGCCGTAAGATAGCCGAGTGATATAGCTGCCTCTTTCAAGGTAAAGTCTTTTTCAAACGCTAAATTGGCAATTTCTGCAGCTTTGTAATATCCAATTTTTGCATTAAGTGCCGTTACCAACATCAAAGAATTGTTCAGGTTGTTTTGAATCACTTTTTCATTCGCTTGAATTCCAACCACACAATTTTCTTTGAAAGATATACAGGCATCCGCTAGAAGGTTAGCTGATTGCAGAAGGTTATACGCTAAAAGGGGTTTAAATACATTCAATTCCAAATGACCTTGTGTAGCTCCCATAGCAATAGCCGTGTCATTTCCCATTACTTGTGCGCAAACCATCGTTAATGCTTCACATTGGGTTGGGTTCACCTTTCCAGGCATGATAGAAGAACCTGGTTCATTGGCAGGCAATATAAGCTCTCCAATTCCAGCGCGTGGCCCCGAAGCTAAAAAACGAATATCATTGGCAATTTTGTTAAGACTGATGGCCAATTGTTTTAATGCGGAATGTGTTTCTACCAAAGCATCATTAGCGGAAAGCGCCTCAAACTTATTTGGTGCTGAACGAAAAGGAAGGCTTGTCAGTTCTGCTATGGTTTTAGCCACCAGCGGAGCATATCCTTGCGGGGAATTAATTCCCGTCCCAACAGCTGTGCCGCCTAGTGCCAATTCAGATAAATGTCCTAATGAGCGCTCCAAAGCATCTATACCATAGCCTAATTGCGCTGCATAGCCAGAAAAAACTTGCCCTAAAGTTAAAGGAGTGGCGTCCATCAGGTGTGTTCTGCCAATTTTAACAATGTTTTTAAATTCTGTTTGCTTTTCTGAAATTGCCGTTTTTAATTCCTTCAAAGCAGGAATTGTTTTTTTTGCTAACAATTGATAAGCAGCGATATGAATGGCTGTTGGAAAAGTATCATTGGAAGATTGTGATAAATTCACATCATCGTTTGGTGATAATACGACACCTTTTTCATCAGTTAAGGCAAATCCTGCAAGCTCTTTTGCTCTATTAGCAATCACTTCATTGACATTCATATTGGTTTGTGTGCCGGATCCTGTTTGCCAAATCACTAGCGGAAATTGACTGTCGTGTTTGCCTGAAATAATTTCATCGCAAACAATAGTTATCCAATTCTTTTTTTCCTGCGATAATATGCCAAGCTCATGATTCGTGATAGCGGCAGCCTTTTTCAAAATGGCATAAGCGTAAATAATTTCCAGTGGCATACTGCTAGGTGGGCCAATTTTAAAGTTGTTTCTAGAACGTTCTGTTTGAGCTCCCCAATATTTATCTGCTGGTACTTTGACTGTTCCCATTGTATCTTTTTCCAATCGAAATTCATTTTTTTTAGCTGCCATATTCGTTTATTTATTATTTTTACCACGTTGAATTGTTTCAATGTAACAAAAATATAAGAAGATGAGCATTTTTGGTATAGTATTATTTCTATTGTTGGGTGGTATGGCCTTCTGGTTATTATTGTTTTTATTAGGATTTGCTGTTCCTTTTTGGATCACATTAGGTGCTATTGAGCAGCTTAGACCGAAGAAAGTTTTTGAAGAAGAAGAAGAAGCTTAATTAGTAAGTTCATAATATTGATAGAAATGGCTGGTGATTATCAGCTGTTTTTTTATGCCTTAATTTTTGTAAAAAATGCGCTTATAATTTTTTAGTAAAATGGAAAAAATTGATAAATTAAGCGCAGTTATTATCACCTACAATGAAGCTAAAAACATTGAAAGATGTATTCTTTCTTTGTTGAATGTAGCAGATGAAATTGTTATTGTAGATTCTTTCTCCACCGATGAAACCCCAGTAATTTGCAAGCGATATCCTGTAAAATTTCACCAAACAGAGTGGCAAGGATATGCCGCTACTAAGAATTATGCCAACAGCCTTACGGAAAATGAATACATCTTATCTATTGATGCCGACGAAGCCCCTGATGAAGCATTACAGAGAAGTATCAGCATAGCAAAGCAAAATGGCTTATCTGGAGCCTATGCTGTGAATCGTCTCACGAACTATTGTGGTAAATGGATACGTCATTCTGGCTGGTATCCCGATGTAAAAACAAGACTGTTTAACAAAATGAACGCTTCTTGGGAAGGTGAATTTGTGCATGAGGAGTTGAGGTTTACAGCGCCAATACCTCGTGTTGTTCCACTGGAGGGTCACCTCTTACATTACAGTTATTATGATTTTGAGGAACACCGCAAAAGAGCAGATAAATATTCCATATTAACCGCACAGAAACTTCACCATCAAAGTGTATTTGTAAGCCCTATAAAACCTTATCTCAGTGGACTAGGGCGCTTTTTTGCCATGTACATCCTAAAATCAGGCTGGCGAGACGGCTACATGGGATGGAAAATCGCTACAATCTCCGCTAAGTCTAATGTTTTGAAGTACAAAGAATTAATAAGATTGAATCGTGCAAAAGAAAATTGATTTACAAAATAAGACCATTGCCATCAGTAGAACAGATAGCATTGGGGATGTGGTATTAACACTTCCTATGTGTATTTGGTTAAAAGAGCAATATCCTAGCTGCAGGGTTGTTTTTGTTGGTCGATCTTACACCGCGCCAGTAGTCGCAGCTTGTTCAGCTGTTGATGTTTTTTACAACTGGGATGAGGTTGCAGCTCAACCTCCCGTTATGCAAGTACAAAGCGTTAAATCTTGGGGCGTTGATGTGTTTGTGCATGTTTTTCCGGATAAGGAAATTGCTAAAGTGGTGAAAAAAGCGAAGATTACCCATAGGATAGGCACAAGCCATCGTTCTTACCATTTAGTAACGTGTAATCACCGCATTAATTTTACGCGTAAAAAAGCGGATGAACATGAGGCACAGTTAAATTTTCATCTTTTGAAGGAAATGGGTTGCACAGATTTACCCGAGCTAAAACAAATTCAACAATGGATAAAACCCTTACAGCCAGAAGCGTTGAATCATGATAAGTTTAGTCACTATTTTAGACAAGGTAAGCACATTGTTTTACATCCAAAATCTAAAGGGTCTGCTTTGGAATGGGATTTAATAAATTACATTAAGTTAGCTGAAATGTTGGCAGATAAAGGGTTTCAGGTTTTTTTTACTGGAACACAAGCCGAGGGAGATTTATTCAGGAATCAATTACCTCAACATCCAAATATTCAGGATTTATCAGGCGTATTTTCTTTATCTGAATTCATGTCTTTTTTATCCGTTGTTGATTTAGTAGTAGGTTGTAGTACTGGCCCCTTACATTTGGCAAGTATATTCGGCACACCAGTGGTTGGTTTATATCCAGCAACGCGTCCCATGCATCCTGGCAGGTGGCAACCGATTGGTGAAAAAGTACATATTTTGGTTGATGAAAAATCAGATAAAAAGCGCAAGCAGCTTGAAATATCCGTAGATTCGGTGACGAAAAAGTGCTTGGAAATATTGGCTTAATGAATAGCAATGACTTTCAGCTCTGTTCTTCTGTTGATTTGAATTTAGCGATACACAATTCTCAATGCGGGCGGACGTCTAACCAATAAGCAACGGGGTAATTGAACGCTTTGATCGAGCACAATCAAGTCTAATCTTTGCATGTTGCATAGCTCGTCTGGTAAGGCAAGTAGAAACCCAGCATTGTTAATATGAAGTTCATGTAGGTTTCTTAAATTGCCAATAGTGGCTGGTATTTCCTCTAATTGATTAAAGTTTAATTTTAAAATTTGAATGCTACCTGAGGCAAATATTTCAGGTGGGATAGCTGTCAAACGATTAAAGTTCACAGAAATAGTTTTCAAGTTGGGAAGTTGACCAATACTGGCGGGCAGCGTAGAAAGCTGATTGTAGTCTAGAATAAGGTGTTCCAGGGATTGAAGCTTAATTATGCTTTCCGGAATGCTATCCAGTCTATTACCAGAAAGGGAAAGTGTTTTAAGTTTAGTCAGCGCCATTAATTCTTCTGGTAAGGATGTTAAACCATTTTTACCAAGAAAGAGCCTTTCCAAGTTTTGAAGTTGACCAATCTGCGGCGGTATTTGTTCCAAACGATTTTTGTATAAACGCAGTTCTTTGAGGTTTTTTGTTTGAAATACCTCTTGCGGGATATATCCTAATCGTTTTCTATTAAGGTTAACTGAAGTGCTTTGTTCTGTTATTTTTGATACACGACGTTGGGCTTTTACATCTGAAATAATACAACAGGCGAAAACAATCAATATGGAAGACCAAAACCTCAAGACATGGCTTTTAATTTGCTTTCAAAAGTTTTTCTGAACTTTTCCACTTTTGGTCTCACAACTGCTGCGCAATATGGTTGATCTGGATTAGTGGCAAAGTAATTATGGTGATAATCCTCAGCACGGTAAAAATTGATTAATGGAGATATTTCTGTCACTATGGGTTTTTCCCATGCCCCGGATTGGTCTAATTTATCCTTGTAAAAGTTGGCCAGTTTTTCTTGTTGTTCGTCGTGAAAAAACACCACAGAACGATATTGTGTTCCAATGTCATTACCTTGCCTGTTCAATGTAGTAGGGTCGTGTACAAACCAAAAAACTTCAAGTAGTTCTTCATAAGTAATGATATTGGCATCATAAACCACCCGGATGACCTCAGCATGACCTGTTACACCATTACAAACCTCTTTGTAGCATGGGTTTTTAATGTGCCCACCTGAATAACCTGGATAAACCTCATGAACACCTACTAGGTCAGCAAAGCAAGCCTCTACACACCAAAAACACCCTGCTCCAAACGTAGCCTCTTGAATATTTTGCATTTAATATTTATTTGTTTAAACGCATTGGTTATAATAATGTTTTATTGCCCAAGTAAATTAACTATCAAAATCAGCTACGGACTTATTAATACCGCTATTTTTTCTTCTCTTGTAGAACAGAAATAATAGAGTTAACACAACTAATGCAATTAATAAAAAAGTAGCAGCTAAATAAATAGATTGAGCATTGGAAACCCTTCCTTTAAGAATGATTTCTCTGACTTCACTTTGAATGAGTTGTTCTTTTTCATCCGAAGCAAAACTCAATCTTAGTGTACGAATGTCAGCGTCAGATTTATCCTTAAAAATAGCATTATTTAGTTTAATGTATTCTTCTAAAAGAATTGATTTTTTTTCAAAATCACCTAACTCACCGTAAATGTCGGCTAGTTCATAAATTGCATCGGCTTGAGTGGTTTTTGATTGAATCAGACGACCAAGTTCTAATGCTGCAGAGAAATAATAAATAGCGCTATCTTTATAATCTATAGCACTGAAGTATTGACCTAAATTATGGTAACTTTCTGCAATAAAGAAATCATTTCCTACATTCTTTCTTACTGTTAAAGCTAAATGAAAATAACCGAGCGCTGCCTCTAAGTTTTCTTGAAAAAAATGTGCAATAGCAATATTAGTATATCCATTAGCTAAATTGGATGGAGAACCATCTAGTAAATTATAGTGTAGGCTTTTTTCATATGCAACAATCGCCCCTGAAATATCTCCTTTAGACATGGCAACTTCACCTTTCCTGGCGTAAGCATTAGCTAGCTTTTTATCGCTTTTTATGTCTCTAGCAAAGATTAAATAATTTTCTACAAGCTCACTTGCTTCTTCTAACATTTCTCTTTTAATGTAAACATTTGCAAGGCCTAATTGACCAAGCATTTCGAACTGTATATTTCCGGATCTTTTGCCACTTTGAATAGACTGTAGGTAGTGTTTTTCTGACTCTACAAGCTCACCTTTGTAAAAGTATATATTACCCAGTAAAGTATATATATTGGCAATGATGGTGTCGTTTTCCTCTTTTTCAAAAAATGGTAGTGCTTTATGTATTTTATTTATTGCTTCGTCATGAAATTGTTTACTAAGCAAAAAAATAGACCAATAAAAATTCAAAAAAGCGGTAACATCCTCTCTTGGTGATTTAATTAATTCATCTTGGAAATCGTTTATATAGAATAGGCAAGAGTCAATATTTATTCTTTCGATTTTTGGAAAGTATTCAAAATAGAGGGCTATTTTGTCATCAATATTACTATACCTGTACCTTTGGTTGAATAAATCCAACTCATCATTATTGTGAGCATTTGCTTTAAAAGAACATAGAAATGCTACCAAGAAGGTAACAACTAGAAATCGTAACATCGGCTTATAGTGCAATGAATTAAATTTAAATCAGAATAAATATAGTTAAACGTATTTTAACTAACAACTAAAAGCGCATATAAAAACCTAAAATTTATTCAACAGTAATTTTATACCTTTTTAGTTTGAAGGATTATTAACATGAACATCCATTTGTGGAAAAGGAATAGATAATCCTTCCACTTCATTGAAACGCTCATAAACTCTCTCATTTATGAAGAAAAAGACATCCCAAAAATCTTCTTTGTTTACCCATACACGAACGGTTAAATCCACAGAAGAATCGGCCAATTCAGCCAAAGCAATAAATGGTGCAGGATCCTCTAATACTTTAGGGTGCTCATGTATGACCTCCATAATCGTTTTTTTAGCTAGTTGAAAGTCTTCACCATAAGCAATACTGAAAGTAAAATTAACCCTTCTAGTTGGTTGCATAGTGAAATTGGTCAAGTTACCATTTGATAATGGACCATTTGGCACGATAATCGTCTTATTATCAGGAGTAGTCATAATTGTATGAAAAATTTGTATTTCCTTAACCGTACCAGTAACACCTTGTGCTTCAACAAAGTCACCAACCCTGAAAGGTTTGAAAAGTAAAATCATTACTCCTCCTGCAAGGTTAGATAAGGTTCCAGAAAAAGCCATACCAACTGCAAAACCAGCGGCTCCCAATATGGCAATGAAAGAGGTCATTTCTACACCTAATTGGGTGAAAACAGTAATTACAGTTAATAACTTGATAAAGATACTTACAAAACTCCTTAAAAATGTTACCAGCCCTTTATCTGTATTTCTTTTTTCAAGGAGGTTAGCTAATCCTTTACTTAAAAATCCAGCCAGTTTTAAACCCGCAATAAGAATAGCAATAGCAATTAATATAGCAATACCAGCATTGATAAAAAGATCAACTAAATCTGATTGCGTAATCCCTAACAATTTTTCTGTTTCCTCTAACATATTGTTTTTAAATTATAGTTCCCAAATTGTTTTTCTGCGCTTCTGAAACTTGAAGAAGTGTTTGTTTTCTAAAATCCATCCCATTGCCAAGTAGATAATAATAGGCGATCCTAGCGCAACGAAGGATGCGTAGATAAAAAACAATCTCACTTTGGACGATTTGATGCCTAGCTTTCTTGCCCACCAATCGCAAACACCAAAGGAGCGCATTTCAAAGAAAAAAGTGATTTTTTGTATCCAACGCGTCATGTAGCAAAATTACTAAACTTTAATCAAAGCGATAGCAATACTAAATGTGTTTTACGTTTAAACTTTTAAATTATAACTAATTTAGCAACATGATTACGTTGGACAATTTAGGGGTGCATTTGCCGCAAGGATATTTGTTTAAAAATATCAACCTTCAGATAAATAAAGGAGACAAAATTGGACTGGTCGGGAAAAATGGTGCAGGTAAATCTACACTATTAAAATTACTTGCCAAATGGAACTCACCATCTGAGGGTGCTATTCATACTGCAAAAGACACTAAAATTGGTTTTTTAACCCAAGAAATTGACGTGGATACAGCGCAGTCTGTTTTTGACTACTTGAAATTTTCTAATGAAACTTTAAATCAACTTACAGCACAAATTGATAAAATTAACAATGCTTTAGTTACCAGAACTGATTATGAAAGCGCTAGTTATCTCCAATTATTAGACGACTTAAACCTCGCCAATGAACAGTTTGCATTGTTTGAAGGATACCAATGGGAAGAAAAAATAATTCAAGCGCTCAAAGGCCTAGGTTTCGCTGAAGAAAAGTTTCAAAATTCATTGAATACCTTCTCCGGTGGTTGGAAAATGCGTGCAGAATTAGCTAAAATATTGGTGAACCAGCCAGATGTAATCTTATTAGATGAACCTACTAATCACTTGGATATTATTTCAATAGGTTGGTTAGAACAGTATTTACAACGATACGATGGTATTGTAATTACCATTTCTCACGACCGACTTTTTTTAGATAATGTTACAAAAAGAACTTTGGAAATAATCAATGGAAAAATTCTGGACTTTCCCTTTCCTTACTCCAAATACAAAGAAAAGCGACAGGAAGAAATGGAGCGTTTATTAATTGCGCAGAAACAACAGGAAAAAGAAATTAAAAGGACAGAAGAGTTAATTGATAAGTTTCGCGCTAAAGCGAATAAGTCTGCTTTTGCCCAATCCTTGATAAAAAAGCTTGATAAAACAGAGCGTATCGAGGTGGAAAAAGACGAGGTAGCTAAAATGAAAATTGCTTTTCCACTCAGTGTACAACCTGGAAAGTGGGTGTTGGAAATGAATGACTTTGGGATGGCTTTTGGTGATAACAGGTTGTACCACGGTATTAATCTAACCGTGGGACGAGGAGAAAAAATTGCTTTGTTAGGTCCTAATGGTGTTGGTAAGTCAACACTATTGAAACAAATCATGCTGCAAATAAAAGGAGAAGGGACCATTAATTATGGTCACAATGTTGAAGTCACGTATTTCGCGCAAGATCAGGCCGATAGTCTAAATCCTGATTTAACAGTTTTGGAGACGGTTGATTTAGTTGCAAAAGGGGAGATTAGAAAAGAGCTGCGTTCTGTTTTGGGTGCGTTTTTGTTTAGTGGAGAAGACGTTGATAAAAAAGTCGCTGTGCTATCTGGTGGTGAAAGAACCCGACTTGCCCTTTGTCAGCTTTTACTCAGTCCATCAAATGTGCTGATTTTAGATGAACCAACCAATCATTTGGATATTCAAAGTAAAGAAGTATTAAAAAGTGCGTTGTTGAATTACGAAGGTACTTTTATCATCGTTTCTCATGACAGGGAGTTCTTAAATGGTCTTACGAATCGTATATGGGACATTGAAGATCAAAATTTAAAGATACACCACTTTTCGTTACAAGAATTTTTGAAAAGAAAAGTCGAAAAAATTCAAAATACACAGCCTTCGCAATCGAACAATGCACAAAAAAACCAAGACGAGACCCAATCAAAATCAGATACAATAAATGATTTCGAGCGAAATAAAGCTTTAAAAAAAGAACGTAATAAACTTAAAAACAGCATTGCAAAATCTGAAATGGAAATAGATCAATTGGAGTCAGAAATCAAAAAAATGGATGGCATTTTAGCTGACTTGGACTATTCAGATGAAGCGAAAGCTAATGAACAACTTTCTGTTTACGCAGATCTTAAAAAGAAATTAGATGATACATTGGCTTTATGGGAGGAGGCGCAAATGCGTCTCGAAGAGTTAAAGGAAAAATAAATGTTGGTCAGGTTTTTCATGATTATAAATAATTACTTAAATCAATAGACTCTAAAATCCTAAACGCAAAGGAGCGTATAGAGGTATAAATATTAGATATGATATTTTGATGAAAGTTCTCCACTACATCTTTTCATTATTCATGATAACTAGGCAATATACTCAGAAGCTCAAGTTTTTAATAGTCCTCAAGGAAAGGTTGGCTTGAGCAAACTAATGAAAGAACAATATTAGTTGCTATATTAGGATAAAATCAATAATTGCTTCAAAAAGTATTACCTAGTTCGAAAAGCTGATAAGCGGGGAGTGTTCGATGCATCAGGGCAAGAAATTGTTCCCCACTCTATATAATTTTATTTCTGATTGTTCAGAGGAAAGAAAAACTATTACCTTGATAAAGAGGTTAGTGTTGGTCCTTTTCTTGAGAAATTGATAACTTTGGAGTATAATTTTTTTGCGCGTCATATGTTTTGTGTTACTTTAGTAGGTAGATTGTTCTTAATAAGTCGAAAATGCCTGAAAGAATCCTAACCCTAAAGGAAAAAATTAATGCGCAAAAGTCTGCATTGGCGCAAATGGAGCAAGATCTTCACCTGCTGCTAAATGAACAAAGTTTGGGTAAACACAGAAGTGCTGGAACCTGGCAGTATTATTTTCATGGGGATGTTTTTGATTGGTCGGATGAGATATATACTATTTTTGGAGTAACGAAAGAACACAAGAATCTATTTTCTAATTATTGGCAGCATCTAAAAAAGAAAGAACAAATTCAATTAAGAAGAAAATTCGAACACATTTTAGAAAAAAAGATAGCTTATTTCGAAGTTTTCCAGAACATATCAATTCCTTTGAAAAGCGGAATTATTGAATCCAAAAAGCTACAATGTATTGGTTACCCTTTGATTGAAAATCAAGAAATTATTGGAGTGAAAGGCGTAATGGAAGTTATTGAGGCGAAAGATACAGGGGTTTACAGCCTTACCAACTTCTTTGATGCCTCGTTAGATTTACAATGTATCGCTAATGAAAATGGCTACTTCATTAAAGTAAGCCCATCTTGGACGGAAATTACTGGTTATTCAGAAATGGAGTTGTGTTCACAGCCATTCACCAATTTCGTTCATCCCGAGGATTTAAACAATACCATTGAAGAAACTAAAAGTTTAACACAAGGAAATGATTCAGTGAATTTTCAGAATCGATACATCACCAAACAAGGTGACGAAATTATTCTGGATTGGAAATCACGAAAAGACCCACTAACAGGCTTGTTTTATTGCACTGCTAGGGACATCTCGTTAGAGGTCAAACAAAAAGAGGAACTTCAAAGTCATTTAATTGAAAAAGAAATTCTGATAAAGGAAATACATCATAGGGTTAAAAATAACCTACAAATTATTTCAAGTTTATTGTCTTTACAAGCAAAAATCAGCGGGCAGAGACATCCAGAATTACATGCTATTTATGCGGATAGCAGGCACCGAATTCAATCTATGGCGGCCATACATGAGATGTTTTATCGCAGTAAATCATTGGATAAATTACTATTCAGTAATTACATTGAAAAATTAACCACGGATTTGTTGGTCTCTTTCTATGGAGCAAATGTTGGCGTGCAACTTCACATGGACTTAGAACCAATTTATTTTAACTTAGATACTTGTATCCCCTTAGGTTTGTTAACTAATGAAGTGGTTACCAACGCTTTGAAACACGGATTGAAAGACGCGAAAGATCCAGTATTAACCGTTCGATTAAAAAAGCTTGACAAAAGTAATTTTGAGTTAACAATTGGAGATAATGGTAAAAGTGAATTTAATCCTGCACGAACTCAAACGCTATCTATGGGGCTAACGATAATTGAAAGCATGGTAGAACAACTTGACGGTAAAATTGAACATCGCAATTTACTTGAGGGGAATTTTTACATAATCAAATTTCAAGAACAAAAAGCAATATGATTAGTGGGTTTACAAAAAACCTAACTCTAACTTTGCCACCTCACTCATCATGTCTTTGTCCCATGGCGGGTCAAAAACGATATTTACTTTTGCTGAAGTTATTCCAGGCATCGCTGCAACTTTATCTTCCACTTCTTTGGGCATGGTTTCCGCTACGGGACAATTAGGAGACGTAAGTGTCATTTCTATATCCACATGCTTATCTGCATTGATTTTTACTTCGTAAATCAAACCAAGCTCGTAAATATCTACTGGAATTTCAGGATCGTATATCGTTTTGAGCACATCAATGATACTGTTTTCTAAATCCTCCGCTGCCATACACTAATTTTTTGCAAAAATAAAGTATTTCCTCAACACACAACAACTAATTTAGTTTAATTCTAAATAATAAAAAACTAAAATTTTTTATTTGTCCTATTCGCTGTTCCTTTGGCTTGAATTTTTTGGCCTTTGTTTTTGGAAGCTTGATGGTTTCTTCCCCCACCTTTATTTGGTCGTCTTACCGGTTGCTCTTTTTTGATGACTTCAAAAACCTGCATTGGAAAAGCATGATCATTAACGACTGCTACCTTTAAGCCAATAAGCTTTTCGATGTCTTTTAAGTAAGCCTTTTCTTCGAAATCACAAAGAGAAATGGCTGAACCTTCTTTCCCGGCTCGTCCTGTTCTGCCAATTCGATGCACGTAGGTTTCTGGTACATTAGGTAAATCATAATTTATCACCAATTCCATGTCGTCAATGTCTATTCCTCTTGCAGCAATATCTGTAGCAACTAGCACGCGAATAATTTTTTGCTTAAAATTATTCAGCGCTTTTTGTCGGTTATTTTGACTTTTATTGCCGTGGATGGCCTCTGCACGGATGTCTTTTTTCTGCAATTGACGGACAATCTTATCACATCCATGCTTTGTTCTACTAAAAACAAGGATCGACGATGCATTATTCTCAGCTAGCAAATCGACTAGCAAGGCTGTTTTATTCTGTTTATCGACAAAGTAAACAACTTGATTAATTTTTTCTGCAGTGGAGGAAACTGGGGTAACTTCAATTTTTATAGGCGCGCTTAGAATCGTTCCAGCCAAGGCAATAATTTCAGGTGCCATGGTAGCAGAGAAAAATAAATTTTGTCTTTGTTTTGGTAGTACTTGAATGACTTTACGGACATCATTTAAAAATCCCATATCTAACATTCGATCTGCTTCATCCAGCACGAAAACCTCAAGATGCTGCAAAGAAATAAATCCTTGACCAATTAAGTCTAACAGTCTACCTGGTGTTGCAACCAATACATCAACTCCTGGACTTAATGCGTTGGTCTGTCTATTTTGATTCACCCCGCCGAAAATAACCGTATTTCTAAGACCCGTATGCTTGCCATATAAGTTCAGGCTTTCACCAATTTGAATAGCCAACTCTCTGGTAGGTGTTAAAATTAAACAACGGATTTTTCGTTTTCCCTGTTGTTTTTGTTCTGAATGTAAAAGCTGAAGTATCGGTATGGAAAAGGCTGCTGTTTTCCCAGTTCCTGTTTGGGCACAACCTAGCACGTCCTTTCCGGCTAATACATGTGGAATGGCTTTTTCCTGAATAGGGGTTGGCGTTGTATAACCAACATCGTTAATGGCTTCCATCAAGGGTGGAATTAAATCCAAATCTTTAAATTGCATCTCAATTGTTTTGGTGAGAAGCATAATTTAAAAAGACCCTATCCCACTGTGAAGTGCAAAGGTACGTTAAATAATCGACATGCATTGTTTTCTTGATTTTTGCGATAATTCCATAAATGCATACCACTAAAATAAATGGTTGAATTTAAAACTACAATGGAGTTAAGATTCATTATGGTGAACTGCTTTATTCATGCCTGATGGTTTAAAATGCTGTAGCGGTTTAACAAACAAAAACACATGAGTTTGACCAGATTTTTCCAAAACCAATTGTTAAGCCCGCTTATTTTCTAAATTTGCACTATGAAAGCAACGCAAATAGCTATTTTTGCATCAGGAGCAGGAAGTAATGCAAAACGGATTATTGCTTATTTCCGAAATCATTCTGCTGTAGATGTTGCTTTGATAGTAACCAATAACCCAAATGCAGGGGTAATGGCGATTGCGAAAGAGACAGAAACGCCATGTGTTATCATGGATAATACCGCTTTTGTTGTTGGAGATGATTTGCTCAAAGTATTGCACGAACATCGTATCAATTGGATAATACTTGCAGGTTTTTTAAGAAAAATCCCTAGCAAATTAATTAAGGAATACCAAAATAGAATAATAAACATTCATCCTTCGTTATTACCTAAATTCGGTGGTAAAGGAATGTATGGCGATTATGTGCATCAAGCGGTATTGTCTGCTGGGGAAAAACAAACAGGGATTTCCATACACTATGTTACAGCGCAATATGATGAGGGTGCTTTAATTGCGCAATTTTTTATTTCCCTAGCCCCAAGTGAATCAGTAGATTCAATAAGGCGAAAAGTCCAGCACCTGGAACAAACTTATTTTCCTCTAGTAATAGAACAAGTCATTGCGAATAAAAAAGCGGAATTATGTTAGAACTTTTAGACATAACAGAAATATTTAAAGCAACCATGGTTTTATTTGCTGTGATTGACATTATTGGCTCTATTCCAATTATTATCAAGGTGAAAGAGAAAACAGGTGATATCCATCCATTGCGCATTTCTATCGTTTCTCTTTTAATCATGTTGGGTTTTTTAGTTGGTGGAAAACAACTGTTAGGTCTTTTTGGTGTAAATATTGAATCTTTCGCGGTTGCTGGTTCTATTATCCTTTTTGCTTTGGCATTTGAAATGATATTGAATGTTGAGTTATTTAAAGAAGATAAGAGTAGCTCTGGAAAAACAGCGAGCATCGTTCCTTTGGCTTTCCCGATAATCGCAGGTGCAGGATCTATGACCACCTTGATTTCACTTCGAGCGGTTTATGAAATGCCCAATATTATTGTAGCCCTATTGATAAATATGCTTTTTGTTTATGTCGTACTCAAACTAACTAGAAGAATAGAACGTTTACTAGGTCCAGGTGGTATTGCTATTGTTAAAAAAGTTTTTGGAATTATTTTATTGGCGATTGCGATTAAACTTTTCGCGGCCAACGTTACCCATATCTTGTAATTAAAAAATTAGTTATGTTGAAAAGAGAGAAATCAGAAAAGTTATACGAAGAAGCATTGAACTACTTTCCCGGAGGTGTAAACTCTCCAGTCAGAGCTTTTAAAGCAGTTGAAGGCAAGCCGCTATTTATAAAAAAGGGGGATGGTGCATATATGTGGGATGAAGATGATAACCAATACATCGATTTTTGTTGCAGCTTTGGACCTTTGATTTTAGGACACAATCATCCCGCGGTTTATAGCAACTTGATAAAAAACATTGCAAATGGCACGAGTTATGGAGCGCCAACACGTTTAGAAAATGAGCTAGCGAAGTTAATTTTATCTAAAAATCCTTTTATTGATAAACTGCGGTTTGTGAGCTCTGGAACAGAGGCGGCTATGTCTGCCATTCGCTTAGCAAGGGGTTTTACTGGTCGCAATAAAATTATCAAATTTGAAGGTTGTTATCATGGTCATGTGGATGCACTTTTAGTTAAAGCGGGTTCTGGATTGGCGACTTTTGGAGAGAGTTCAAGTGCTGGTGTTCCGAGTAAAGTAGTTGAAGACACCATTGTAATCCCTTTGAATGATATTGCAGCGGTGGAAGCTTGTTTTGAAAAGTATCCGAATGAAATTGCGTGTATCGCTTTAGAGCCAATTCCAGCGAATAATGGTTTGTTGATTCAAGAAAAATCATTTTTACAGAAGTTGCGAGAAATTTGTGATAAAAACGGCGCTTTGTTGTTTTTTGATGAGGTAATTTCTGGGTTTAGGGTCGCTTTTGCGGGTGCGGCGGAATTTTATGGGATTACGCCAGATGTTGTAGCCTATGGAAAAATTATTGGAGGTGGACTTCCAGTAGGTGCTTATGGTGCCAAAAAGGAGGTCATGGCACATGTATCGCCGGAAGGACCAGTTTACCAAGCTGGAACTTTAAGTGGTAATCCAGTCGCGATGTCTGCTGGAATTGCACAATTATCAGTTTGTGCTCAACCTGGTTTTTACGAAGACCAAGCGGAAAGAACGAGTTTCTTCACTTCTGCTGTTAATGCTTATGCGAAAGAGAAAGGCTACCCTTTTAAAATGGTGAGCATTGGATCTATTTTTTGGCTCAATTTTGATAACAAAACCATACGCAGGGCAGATGAAATTAACAGCGATATGGGCAATTTCAAAAAACTCCATAAGACACTTTTAGAACATGGAGTTTACCTTGGACCAAGTGGTTATGAAGTGGGCTTTGTTTCTTTGGCGCATAGCAAGGAAATTCTTAAAGAAGCAAGCGAGAAGTTTTGTTTGGCGCTCGACGCTTGTTTCAAGGGATAATCACCGCTGCTTAAATCTTTTTAATAGGTAAATATGGATCCAATTTTTTTGAAAGCTATTCAGACAATCATAGCGATTATTGTCATTTTCATTATTAGAGCGCTAGTGGTCCACTCGTTGAAAAGAGCTGCGCGAAGGTTTACTTTTCAGGAGAGAAGGCTAGCCATGATGCTTAAGTTGATTAGCTTATTTATGGTGATTGCGCTGTTTATTACGATTTCGATTATTTGGGGAGTTAGTCAGCACCAATTCTTTTTGTATATTTCTTCTATTTTTACCGTGGTTGGTGTTGCGTTATTTGCTCAGTGGTCTTTATTGTCTAATGTAACAGCTAGTGTAATCTTATTTTTAAATCACCCTGTGAAAATTGGTGATACGATTCAAATTTTGGACAAGGAATTTCCGATAGCAGGGAAAATAAAGGATATTGGGAGTTTTTTCATTGTCATTGAAACTGTGGATTTAGAAGAAATCACCATACCGAACAACCTCTTGTTTCAGAAGTCTATTCGCCTGAACTGTCCCTTGAAAAAATCCAATGAAAGTGATTTTGAAGACTGAACAATGGACAAAAATTACACCTAAGTCGAGTTTTGATATTAAACAAGCTGAAGTGGTTGACTAACCCTTGAAAACTTTATTCCGCATGGTAATTAAGAAGACTGCACAAATGAGGAAAATATAGGTAGTGATTCCAAAAGCATAGTAATCTTGGAATAACAAATATCCTGTCCCTAAAAGCGCACTGTAAATCCCCAACACAATAGCGAAAAAACCGATTATTCTCATAGCGAAGTTATCGTATTTATGTGTCATACCATTTGATGATCCAAAAGCCTTTTGTTCGAAGTTTTCCAAAACCGGCTGTTTTTCGGGATGGGTTAGTAAAGTAGTAAGAACCCATGCCAGCGTTGTAATGAACACACTGCTTATTAACTGGTAATGGGAAGGAAATGTGGTATTGAAATCAGGAATGTTTTTGTTCAGTATAAAGAAAATCACGGCAATAAGAAAAGAAACAATCATTGCCGCTATTTCACTGTAGGGGTTGATGCGTTTCCAAAACCATCGTAAAATAAATAGTAAGCCTGTTCCTGCACCGATTAACAACATTAAGTCAAAAAAGTCTTTGGCGTTATTGAGAAAAAAGGAAAGTCCTGCGGCGATAACCATCAAAACCACAGTGCTCACCCGTCCTACCCAAACCATTCTTTTTTGTGAAGCCTCAGGATGAAGGAAACGCACGTAAAAATCATTGACAATGTAAGAAGATCCCCAGTTCAGCTGTGTGGAAATAGTGGACATAAATGCAGCAGCCAGTGATGTTAATACAATTCCTAATAAACCAGCAGGTAAATATTTGATCATCAAGGAATAACCTAAGTCATGTCCAACCATACTTTCTTGCATTTCTGGATAAGCTATCCGAATGCTGTCGAGCGAAGGAAATACAATCATAGATGCTAGTCCAACTAAAATCCAAGGCCATGGGCGCAATGCGTAATGAGCAAAGTTAAAAAACAAAGTAGCAAAGGTAGCGTGCCGCTCATTTTTAGCAGCCAACATTCTTTGTGCGATGTATCCACCTCCGCCAGGTTCAGAACCAGGATACCATGTACTCCACCATTGCACAGCAAAAGGAAGTATAAAGAGCGGAACCAAAAGCTCTGGATTTTTAAGTTGCTCCAAGGTGGGGAGGATGTTGAGTTTTTCGGAAACCTCTGGATGCGTCACTAGATTTTGTAATCCTCCGATTTCTGGTAAATTCAAAATATAATGTGTGGCCCAAATGGAGCCAACCATGGCTAGTCCAAATTGGATAAAGTCTGTAATCAAAACCCCTCTCAAACCACCCAACATGGAATAAATTACTACTACAAAAGAAGTGATAAAAAGTGTTTCCAATTGATTGAGCCCTAGCATTACTGCGCTAATTTTGGAGGCCGCTAAACATACTGCTGCCATGGTAATGACGTTAAATACAACTCCTAAATACAATGCCCGAAATCCTCTCAGAAAAGCAGCTGCTTTACCACTATATCTTAGCTCATAGAACTCAAGATCTGTCGTCACGCCTAATCTTCGCCATAATCGAGCATAAAAAACAACGGTCAAAGTTCCCGTGAGCAGCATGGCCCACCAAACCCAGTTGCCCATGACACCATATTCACGGACTAATTGTGCTACTAAACCTGGGGTATCCGCTGCAAAAGTGGTTGCCACCATAGAAACGCCTAGCAACCACCAAGGCATAGAACGCCCAGAAAGAAAAAAATCCTCTTTGCTTTTACCCGCTTTTTTGCTTGTCCATATTCCTATGACTAAAGAAATCACAAAAAATGTAATTAGTATCGCCCAGTCTATTGTGTGCATGGTGTAAAGGTAAAAAAATCAGCAAAAGTTTGTATTCCATTGTAATTATATCCTAGCGTAAACGCCTTTGATTTTATTAATACCTTAATGGTTCAAAAACAGCGCTTGATGGTTTTAATAGTAGTGTTAAAGGTTAAACCATTAAGCAATTAAGGGACATTAA
>JAFIEX010000028.1 GCA_020832365.1 Crocinitomicaceae bacterium | reverse complement strand
AAAAAAGTAATTGAAGGCAAACACTATTATTTAAACTTAGAATTACACCGTATTTTATCTGAGTAAACGCATAAAAATTGATGCAAAATATTGCGTTTTATCACTTCCAATTGAAGAATATTATTGTTCGTTCTTTCAAATGAGTACATAACATCATAAATAAAAAATGCCTTAGTTATGACCTTATTGATTTTTCTACGATGACCTCAACCATCCACAGGCAGGAGGTACGGGACATACCATGGAGGTTTGCGCGCAGAATAACATTCCTTTGATTGATCAGCGAGTGTGGATGGAGTGGGTGGGGTAGAGGGGATTATCCGAATAGTGTCTCCACCTCCTCTTCAAATTTACCGTTCAAATACTGCTTCAATTGTCGGATATTCTTCAACCGATGGGTTTGAATATGGATGTTTGCAAACTCTATTAATAGCTCAATTTTAACTTCATCATAGGCTTCGTATTTACGCTGATAATCAGTTGCTTTTTCTCTGATATAGTCCGCTGCAATATCGTGCAATTCTTCTTCCGTTAATTTAACGCGCTGTCCCCACCAAGGGAGCAACCGTCTGCGAATAATGATCAAGAGAAATACACCTCCAAATCCTATGAGGAGGAAGTATAAACGGAAATCGGGATTGGTGAAGAATGCGGACATGAGAGAGGGGTTAATATTTTCTAATATTTTGGTTTGCTATTGAATGGAATTCGTCAATCAAAAGAAGGTTTGAAAAAACATGTGTTAAATATGCTCAATTTATTCAAGTAATTTACTTTTTACAATTCTCCCCATCACCTTCCTAATCTCCCCAAACCGATGGTCGGTATCGTAATGATACAACTGGTGGGAAACTTGATGTTCCTTCAAATAATCGATCACATCGCCAAAATCAAGAAGTTCATCAGAGTTGGCCAAATGAACAGAATAGAAGTCGCCTTGGTATTGCTTCAGATGATTAGCGATGAATGTTTCAAAGTCTTCTAATTGGGCTAGATAGTCTGAGGTGAATACCCATTTTTCCCTGGTTTTAAAATTTTCTAGTTCTTGGTTTAAATACTGTTTAAGCGAGAGTGATGGATTCCAACTGGGGTTGATGGCGTGAACATGGACGTTTTCGTCATCGTGAAACTTGGCGCGAAAATAATTGGCATAAAAGCCACCAAGAGAAGTACCTATGACATACACCTTACCCCATTTGTGTTGACGGATCAACCGATTGATTGCTCGAATGGCTTTTTGCGGTTCATAACTTAATTGTGGAGCAATGAGTTGATAGTCATCCAACAAATGGTGTTCTTCCAAAAATGCAGTGATATCTTCCGCTTTTTGACTAGGCGCGGAGTTAAAACCATGCAGAAGAATGATGGTGTTGTGATACAGTCGAATGGGATATGATGGCTTTGGGCTCATAATGGTTAAATTTAATTTAAAGCGTTACATCATAAAATCCACCATCTTCCACACAGCTTTTTATATGTTCCAGGTATTCATCTTTCGATTCAAACTGCTCGGGCCAAAAGCTACTGGTATAATGCCAGGTCAATTCTGCTACATCCGTTTTTTCCAGTGTAAGCCTATCGAGATAAAGGTCGTAACGCTCTTCACAGAAATAGTCCTCATCGTATTCTTCATCGCTGATTTCATCGTTTTCATAACGTCTTTTCATTTCTGTTGGAAAGCCGTTGATTAAATAGCCTTGATTTTCGCAATAACTAATAATCAAATGTCTCGCGTCACTTTCGAGTAATTCTGCATCCGTGAAGTCGGCTAATGTGTTCTCATTTAATGCAGCGTGCTTTTGTGCAAGTGCTGTTATTTTTTGTTGGATTGCTGATGTTGTTTCGCTCATTTTTTCCATTTTGTGATCCATACCACTTTCATTGTTGATGCTATGGAATTCGATGTTGACTTGAGGTTAGCATGCGCTGATGGCTTATTGAATTCTATGTTGCGTCGAATTTACGAATTTCCCAAAATATAACTTTGCGACCTCAATTATTTTTTTGAATTCCAGTAAGTTGATTAGGGGAGTCTTCTTTATTCAGTTCAAGATCTCCACTAAACCCATATACGTACTTATTCTTTATTCATCACCACCGGATTTTTTTGTAAAGTATTTTCTAACACACCCAGCGTTTCGATTTCTTGCGTGAGTTTTTGGCGGAAGTAATTTTCTGGGATGGGCGCAACAAATTGCTGATAGGCGTATTGCGCAACAAACGTTTTGAATTGCTGTTGATCCATCTTGCTGTTTTCGCTGAGATATCCTGCCGTGAGCAATAAGAGTTTCTTCTCGCGTTGCAAGGTTTCTGTCGCCAATGCTTTAGCGTCAATAATCAATTGTCGAATTTGATCTTCGATGGATTCGTGCTGATGGTAGGCGTGTACGCTGTTGTGTGCACTATGAGAGTAGAGCAGGGGTTCGTCTGAAAATCCTTCTTCTTTCAGTAAGTGAGAGACGAGTTGATACGTGTGGATGATGTCCGAAGAGTTCCCGTCTGTGACGTAATCGCTACCGAAAATCAGTTCTTCTGCCACAATACCACCGAGTAGCACAGCAGCGCGACGAATGACGTCTTTGCGTGTCAGGAACTTTCGGTCAAATTTGGTGTAAACAAACCCCGCATTATTGGCATCACTCGTAACGGAAAGCAGGTATTCGGGATAGGTATTGAACAATGCAGCGGTCAAAACCCCATGTCCCGCCTCATGCACCGCAGTAATGGCTTGTTGGTCGTCGCGTTTCGTTTTTCGGAGTTCATCCAAGGTGGAAAGCAGTGGAACCGCAAAACTGAATTGCGCGGTGTTCTCCTGCAAATAATCAGCGCATAGGCTACTGTTGTTGACGGATAACTGGAGGGTGTCGATCGTAAGGTTATGCACAATAATTTGCTCGATAAAGCTGCTTAAGTGACTTTTGACCAATTGCTGAATGGTGGTGTGAACGGGTCGCACGCCTTGCGTTGGGAAAACGCCCTCGCGGTAAACTTTCTGCATCACGGAAGTATCAAAATTCAGATGAATCCCATATTTGGAGCGGATGGCGATATGGATTTTTTGAAATTCCTGTTGAATAATCGCTTCATAGTCTTTGCGTTTAAGTGCTGGATAGATGATATGCGTATTACCCAACCGCGCAATTTGTTCATCGCGAAAACGGTTGCGCAAGGCGTATTTGATGTTCGGTAGTTTGACATTTAAACTCAATTCATGAAATTCATCCGCATCGATATCTGCCGAATAATTTTTATTCATGTGATACGCCTCATCGATGTTTCCTACTATAAAAATAATGGCCTGTGTGAAATGTTTGACCTGTGGACGTTTCATATAGGTAAACCCTTTAAGCGCAGTTTCTAAGGCATCTGCTGCGGTCATTTTGGCCACTTGATCCTCCAGTTCTGTTTCAAGAACCCAATCAAAATCGGAAGCAACGCCATTGAAAAGCAAGCTTTGAATAAAGTCGGGTAGAATGCTTAACTCGCTGCTTTCGTTGACATTGTTCAAATCATGGTCACTGTAATTCAAGATTTCTCTGGCGTATAGTACATGTTGTGAAGTGACTTTACCATTTTTGGCAGTCAAACCCGTTTGTATCAGGTGCTCGAGTTTTTTGATGTAATCTCTCAATTGATACATGCCACGTCGCCATTTAATGTCGCTGATTTTTCCTGAGTCGATGAGTTCCCAAACCATTCGAGACTTATCATCCTCGATTTCTTCGCGTCCGATTCCTTGTTTGATCGTTCTCGCCAATTGGAATTCATCTAAAATAATAGCAATAGGCTCATTGGCATCATTTTCACAGAGTTCGCTGAACTTCTCACGAAAGGAATAATACCCTGATTTTTCTCCCATATCAAAATGGTAGCAATAGTCCTTGGTTTGCAATAATTCCATTAGGCGAAACAATACCGAAGTTTTCCCAACGCCTGTGAGTCCCCATAAATTCACGACCGAAGGTCGGTCTTGCAGCGCTGGCATGGTATACCACGACCTTACATTGTCGATTATTTGATCAATGGGTTGCTCAATACCGATGAATTCTTTTTTCAGTTGAACACGCGCATGCTCGAGCTGTTCCAT
Source organism: Crocinitomicaceae bacterium (assembly GCA_020832365.1). Taxonomy (GTDB): domain Bacteria; phylum Bacteroidota; class Bacteroidia; order Flavobacteriales_D; family Crocinitomicaceae; genus JAFIEX01. Next base: position 15,978 of record JAFIEX010000028.1, on the reverse strand, counting down.
GCGTGCTTTGAATTCTTTTTGGATGGATTTTAATTCATTTGTCATAACGCTTTTCGTTTAAGGTTTCGACAAATGTGGGGTTGGGGGTGCGACAAAAGGTGACGGAGGACTTAGCCCGATTTATTCATGTATTTAATTTTGAAGCTATTTTAGGCACAAGACCCAAAGGAATATAAGTATATTTTGCAGGGCTTGTAACGACAAATAGGTCAAAATTAAATCAAAATCTGATTTTAGAAGCATCCCCAAAAATAGGTATGCGAAAAAACTAGAAGATAATACTTAAACTAGTATTAAACAAGTGGTTGAATTTTTAAATCTTCAGATTGGTGAACCGACTGAAAGGAGCTCAACAACGTTAATAATTCGGGTTAGTTTTTATAAATGTTGGAGGCTTGTAAATGCTTCTTCATCACCTCTTCTGCCAACCATTCGGGTTCAATAACCTTCACAAAAGCATGGTGCATGAGGATGTGTTGCACCAGTTCGTAGTTGGGCACGACGTATAATTCGATGGTCAATCCTTCATCGTTTTCCGCTACAATTTTCTGAGTCGGGTGAAGGGGAAGACTTTTCACATAGTGTTTTTGTTCAGCATTAAACCACAATACAATGCGCTCGCGTTTTCCGTTGCCGTAGATGACTCCGATGGTTGCGTCAAAGCGTGCGGGAAGGTCGACGTTGGCATCCCGTTCGAAGGTAGAGGGCAGGATGGTAAGGTCTTTAATGCGGTCTAAGCCAAACGTGAGGTAGTCCTTGATTCCTTTCACCCAACCGACCACATACCAACGGTTTTGGTATTCTTTTAATAAGTAGGGGTGTACTGAAAAGTGGTGCCATTTTTCCCGCTGATAACTGAAGTGTTTAAACTTGATTTCGCGCTGTTCACGAATCGCTTGCAGCAATGGTCGGAGATGCTCTATTCCCCGAAACCCTCCGCCTTGGTCGAAATGGATGTAATCCAACGTGTGTTTGCTATCGGCTAAACTCTCGGTGAGCAGGTCAGCGGTATTCACAATCTCTAAAAAACGCAAGAATGCACTCAATTCAATACTATTGGCCTCGTCGATATAATACCCGCGTCGGCTCGTGTCATAGGTGATTTCAACCCCAAACTCATTTCTTATGGCATCAAAATCGCGCTCCAACGTGCGCTTGGAAATCGAAAAGCCAAGATCCTCTAGATACTCCAAAATCAACTGAGCAGAAGGGAATTGTTTGTTTCCAACTTTCTCGATGATGGCTGTATAGCGTTTTATCGTTCCACGTTGTGACATTAGGTAAAGGTATAAAAAAATCAGCAGTAACCCAGCTAATTGAAGCACTAAAAAAACACCCACTGAGCTTAGCCGAAACGTCCGCTGAGCGCAGTGGGTGTGTACTACTTAGCCTTATTTTTTATCTTCCATTTCTTTTTCGAAAGTAGAGACGCTTTCTTCAAATGCTGATTTAAGCTGATTCACTTCTGATTTTAATTCTTTTCTTCTTTCATCAGCTGCGTTGTTGAATTCTTCGATCTTATTATCAAGCTCAGCTCTTTGTTGATCTAATTTCTTTTTTTGCGCATTTAATTCTTTTTGCGCTTCTTTGCCAAGACTTTTGAATTGACCCTCAACTTCATTTGCTTTAGTTTCCAATTCTTTTCTTAAGTTTTTGAGCTCATCTCTAATCTTGTCGATTTCTTCAGCTGTGTATGCTTTTGATGCATCAATTAAATCAGCTGCCTCATCTTTTACGTCCTCCATTGTAGTTTCCTCAGGTTCTGCTTCTGTTGTATTCTCCTCGCTTGCTTCAGATGAATTACAAGACACTAGTACTAAAGATAAAATCAAAATAGTAAAAAGTGATTTGACTTTAGCGAATCCTTCTTTGAAAGAATCAGATGCTTCAGAAAAGGCAGTTTTCACTTCTTCAAGTTTATCACCTGTGGCGTTTTCTAGCTCTGTGTATTTTTTTTCTAAATCTGACTTTTTTTCTTTCATTGATTTAATGGCATCGTCATATTTATTCTTAGCATCTTCAGAAGCTGCTTCTTTTTTTGCTTTTAATTCATTGATTTTAGCTGATACTTCGTCGATTGTTTGGTTTGCTTTTGCTTTAAATTCTTCTTTGTTCATTTGTTTGTTTTTTTCGTTAATACATTTGATTATAGCTTTACACTCTGTAAAACCTTTATTCTGTGTTCTAACAGTATAGCAAAATATGATGAGCGAAACAAGTTTTAAGTTGATTTTAATAAAACTTAACGTTTTTAATTCTTTAGAAGCAGGAGGAGGAAAAACTATTAATAACTCTACCCTAAGGCGTTAAGAACTCACCTCTCCAATCATCGTGAATTGAAAATCTTGCACGAATATGATTTGGTCTTTTCAACTGCAAATATTCAATTGCTTCGGGTTTTAATTTGAGTATGCAAAAATGATGTTGTTCGTCTAAATAATCTACTTGATCAGGATTTTTAATAGGAGTACCTGGCGCTTTAGCTGTACTAAAATCTTTAGCGGAGTTTCCTTGGATTTTTGACCAATAGCGAGCTACTTCTTCTCCTTTTTCGACGCAATGCATTGTTCCAATAACTTTTATTTGCAGCAGTTTTTTGGGGTGATAAAAAAGTAAACTCGCAGCAGGGTTTTCGTTCAATTGCTTGACTTTAGGACTTCTTTTATCGGTAAAAAACACCAGCTTAAACCCATCCGTAGCATCTCTTAAAACTACCGTTCTTTGCTGAGGAATATTACCTTCTATACTCGCTAACACTGGGTAACGAAAAGGATGCTTTTTTTTGAGGTAGCCAAATTTAATTTCTTGTTTGGCATCGTTTAAAAGTTGCTGGAGCATTTGCGAAAGGATTTTTTGTATGGAAATTAATTATTTCATAAGATTATTGAATTTCCCATCCACTACTTCCCAATCTAATATCTCGTAAAAGGCATCAATGTATGCTCCTCTTTTATTTTGATAATTTAAGTAATAAGCGTGCTCCCATACATCTAAACCGATGAGTGGTGTTCCTCTTTTTTCAGCAAACGGCATCAAAGGATTGTCTTGATTGTGTGTTGAAGAAATAGCTAACTTACCATTTTCTTGCAGTATCAACCACGCCCACCCAGAGCCAAAAACTTTTGAAGATTCATCGTTAAAAAGGCGTTTAAACTCCTCAAAAGATCCGAAGTCTCGGATGATGCTCGTCATTAGTTTTTCACTTGGTTCTTTTTGAGGATCGGGAGAAAGGATGTCGAAAAATAAGCGATGATTGTAATAACCCCCACCGTTATTGCGTAAGGCGGTATCATCAGGGTTTAAGTTGCTTAAAATATCTTCTATTGTATTTCCTTTGCGAACGTTGTTTGCTAAGGCGTTATTTAAATTGTCTGTATAGCCTTTGTAATGCTTGTCGTAATGAATTCGCATGGTTTTTTCGTCAATAAAAGGTGTTAAGGCATCAAAGCTATATCTTAGTTCAGGTCGACTAAAAACGTGGTTACTATTATTTTCTCTGGCAATGGTAATTGTTGGAAGAACTAAAATTCCTCCGGTCATTAAAGCTGAATTGGTAATAAAATTTCTTCTGTCCATTTCGATAAGATTTTGGTTCTCCTATAAATTACAATTATTTTTTTGAATAGTTTAGTTTTTCGTGTAATAGTTGAGATGTTTTAATGGAAACGATTACTTGGATGCCCACTGAGCGGAGTCGAAGTGTGCGTAATACAGCGACCGAAATACCGTTTTTATTTCCTCCCCCGCAAATTATATTTAGCGTGCGTAATTCTTTTAGTTGGCTTCTCCTTTTTTAAGGTTTGCAAATACAATTCCTCTACTTGATCTCTAGCCCATTGTGTTTTGCGTAAAAAAACCAGACTTGATTTTATGGAAGGATCATACTGAAAGCAACGAATAGGAACTTTATCTGCCATAGCTTCCCAACCTAGCTCTTCTAATAGATAAGCTAATATATCTGCTAGTTTCACACCATGAAGCGGGTTGTTGGGCTGTTCTTGTTGCATAACGCTTTTTTCAAAGTTATAAATAATATGGGAAAAATCAGTTTTATGCAATACTCCTCATCTGATGGCATCAAAATCTCGCTCACATTGCATTTGGGGAAACAAATTTTCAGTTGTTATTGTTTCTAATGAATTTGTTTTATCTCTCGATATGTTAACTTGTTACAAAAGAGCTCAAAAAATGAACTTCATAACTGCTAACCTGATATATAAGCGATAGGCGAAATTCATTGTATGTACTATTTCAATAATCTTAACCCTGTAAATAGCGCAACTTCATTGTTGTTGTCGTCATAATAAATAAGACTATCATTTTTAAGCGAATATTTTGTTGTTCGTTCAAAAATGGATAAAAAACCTTGTTCTTTTGTCATGATATCCTCATTACAAGCCATCATTGTTGTAGCCATTGGAGAGAATTGTATCTCATTGTTTACTTCTAATTTAAATCCACCCCTGAAAGTATTACATCCACCATGCCCATAAATTTTCATTCCTATTGTGTCCATTTGAATATATACTATTTCATTTTGGTTTTCGATAAACGAAACAGCTAGACCGTCGATTTTATCAGCTTTAAAGAAAGTATTTGAAAGTGTGTCATGTGATATTTTCTCCAAGGTATAAAGTCCAGCTAATTCTCCTTCTATGCGTTTACCATCCTGATCTAATAAGAAAAGTTTATTCTCTCCAACATGATAAGCAGCTATGGAAGTGTTTGCTGTATTGAAAAGTACAATAGAATTACCATTTTCGTTCCATTTAAAATTACCAGAGGTTGAATAAACTTCTTTACTTTTTCCAAGATACACAGTATGATGGGTAAATCTTTGATCTTCAAAAAGTTGAACTTCAGTAAGTATTCCCTCACAATCAGCACAAGGAAGCTGCCCCAAATAAACACCACTCCAATCTAGGGCTAGTTGGCTATTGTGCATATCAGGTCGTTCCAAAGTTTGATTTTCACTTTGCGCTTTGCAAGCGAATAATCCTAATAGTATAACAGGGATTAAAATTTGAATATTTTTCATGTTAAAAACAATATTTATTAAAACGAAAGTAATTAAAAATGTAAATAGTTAAAGACCAGAATAAAAGTAGAAATTATTTTCGATTATTTTATACATACTGAACAGTTTTTTGTAATAGGAACAAAAAGGGTTTAGCTTTATTAAGTAATTTAAAGTTAGTATTTGTTATACGGAATATTAATTATTATTCTTTTCCATAAATATTTTGAGACAAAATGTACAGATTGAACTTTTCGCCGAACATTTCGATTTGGTTGGATTTGCATGGAGTAGAAGTGTTCATTTTTTCAGATATTTGATCAACTGCCATATTTGTTTAAAAATATTTATCAAAATCTTGGTTTGTAAAATAATTAATGTATTTTTGCACCCCTCAAAGTGTATTGAGGATAATTGTTTATTGTAAAAATTAAGTAAAATATGCCAACTATTCAGCAGTTAGTGCGCAAGGGTAGAACAGCGCCGGTAAAGAAGAGCAAGTCAGCAGCACTTGATTCTTGTCCGCAGCGTAAAGGAGTATGTGTGCGTGTGTACACCACTACACCTAAGAAGCCAAATTCGGCAATGAGAAAGGTTGCCAGGGTACGTTTAACAAACGGTAAGGAAGTGAATGCCTACATCGGTGGTGAAGGTCACAACTTGCAAGAACACTCTATGGTGCTTGTGAGAGGTGGTAGGGTAAAAGACCTTCCTGGTGTAAGATACCACATCGTTCGCGGTGCGGAAGATACAGCAGGGGTAGAGGGAAGAACCCAACGTCGTTCGAAGTATGGTACAAAAAGACCTAAAGCTAAATAATTTTAAGTCATGAGAAGAAGAAAAGCGAAAAAAATACAGATCCTTCCAGATCCAAAGTTTAATGATACACAGGTAACGAAATTTGTGAATAACATCATGCTGGATGGAAAGAAAAGCATTGCCTTTAAAATATTTTATGATGCAATTGAAATTGTAGACACTAAAGTAGAAGACCAGGTTGGTTTAGAGGTTTGGAAAAAGGCCTTAGAGAACGTAACTCCGTCTGTTGAGGTGAGAAGTAGAAGAGTTGGTGGTGCCACTTTTCAAATTCCAACCCCTGTTAGAGAAGGAAGAAAACAATCTCTTGCAATGAAATGGTTAATTGGTTATGCGCGTAAAAGAAACGAGAAGTCTATGGCGCAGCGATTAGCTAATGAGATCATTGCAGCAGCCAAAGAAGAAGGTGCGGCATTCAAGAAAAAAGAAGATACATTAAGAATGGCAGAGGCAAATAAAGCATTCTCCCACTTTAGATTTTAAGTTATGGCAAGAGATCTTAAATATACTAGAAATATTGGTATCGCAGCACACATTGATGCTGGTAAAACAACAACTACGGAGCGTATTTTGTTTTATGGTGGTGTAAGTCATAAAATTGGCGAGGTACACGATGGTGCAGCTACAATGGACTGGATGGAGCAGGAGCAAGAAAGAGGTATTACCATTACTTCTGCAGCAACTACTTTGACTTGGAAATATAGAGACCAAGATTACCACATCAATATTATTGATACACCTGGTCACGTTGACTTTACAGTTGAAGTAAACCGTTCTTTGCGCGTATTGGATGGTTTGGTTTTCTTGTTTTCGGCTGTAGACGGTGTTGAGCCTCAATCAGAAACAAACTGGAGATTAGCAAATAATTACAATGTTCCAAGGATTGGTTTTGTAAACAAAATGGACCGTCAAGGTGCTGATTTCTTGAATGTTTGTAAACAAGTAAAAGAAATGTTAGGTAGCCATGCGCTTCCTTTACAAATTAATATCGGTTCTGAAGATGATTTTAAAGGTGTTGTAGACCTTATCAACTTCAAAGGAATCGTATGGAATGAGGATGATTTTGGTATGACTTTCAATGAAGTTGAAATACCTGCTGATATCATTGATGAAGCAACTCAGTTAAGAGAAGAATTGCTTGAAGCTGTTGCAGAATTTGACGATACTTTGATGGAGAAGTATTTTGAAGACCCAGAATCATTAACTGAAAGAGAGATTTTAGATGCATTGCGTGAAGCTACAATTGCAGGTAAAGTCGTTCCTATGATGTGCGGTTCTTCCTTCAAAAATAAAGGTGTTCAAGCAATGTTGGACATGGTAATGGAAATTTTACCTGCTCCTACAGATGTTGAAGCAATTGTTGGTACTAACCCAAAGACAGATGCAGAAGAAAAGAGAAAGCCAAGTTACGACGAGCCTTTCTCAGCTTTAGCATTTAAAATTGCTACTGACCCGTATGTTGGAAGACTTTGTTTTGTGAGAGCTTACTCTGGTAAATTACCAGCAGGATCTTATGTTTTAAATACTCGTTCTGGTAACAAAGAAAGAATTTCTAGAATTTTCCAAATGCACGCGAATAAGCAAAACCAAATTCCTGAATTAGGAGCTGGTGATATTGGTGCAGTTGTTGGATTTAAAGATATCAAAACTGGTGATACGTTGTGTGATGAAAAAGCACCTATCGTATTGGAATCAATGGTATTCCCTGAGCCAGTAATTGGTGTTGCGATTGAGCCTAAAACAAAAGCAGACGCTGATAAATTATCTAATGGTTTATCTAAATTAGCTGAAGAGGATCCAACTTTTAGAGTGAATACAGATGAAGATTCAGGTCAAACAATTATCTCTGGTATGGGTGAGTTGCACTTGGATATCATTATGGATCGTTTGAAGAGAGAATTTAAAGTTGAAGTGAATCAGGGAGCTCCACAGGTTGCCTACCGTGAAAGGGTTTCTTCTGCTATTGAACATAGAGAGGTTTATAAAAAACAGTCTGGTGGTAGAGGTAAATTTGCGGATATCGTTGTTACGATCATGCCACAAGATGATCAAGAAAAAACTGGTCTTGAATTCGTGAATAGTATTAAAGGTGGTAACATTCCTCGTGAATTTATTCCTTCTGTTGAAAAAGGATTCAAAGAGGCTATGTCTAATGGTGTTTTGGCAGGCTTCCCTGTAGATTCATTAAAGGTTGAATTAAAAGATGGATCTTTCCATGCTGTCGATTCAGACTCACTATCTTTTGAGGTATGTGCTAAAATGGCATACAGACATGCTTTGCCTAAGACAAACCCTGAGCTATTAGAGCCAATCATGAAGTTGGAAGTAATTACTCCTGAAGAAAACATGGGAGATGTTGTAGCTGACTTGAACAGAAGAAGAGGTCAAATGCAAGGCATGGATGATAGAGCGGGTGCTAAGGTTGTTAAAGCAATTGTTCCACTTTCAGAAATGTTTGGTTATGTAACGCAGTTGCGTACGATTACTTCAGGTAGAGCAAATTCTTCAATGGAATTTTCTCACTATGATGTATGTCCAAAGAACGTGGCCGATGAGGTTATTGCAAAAGTTAATGGTAAAGTTTCAGCTTAATAATTGAGTAATGAGTCAGAAAATTAGAATAAAATTAAAATCATACGATCACAATTTGGTAGATAAATCTGCTGAGAAGATCGTGAAAACTGTTAAAACTACTGGTGCAGTTGTAAGTGGTCCAATTCCATTACCTACACACAAAAGAATCTATACAGTTTTAAGATCTCCGCACGTGAACAAAAAAGCTAGAGAGCAATTCGAGCTTTGTTCTTACAAAAGGTTGTTGGATATCTACAGTTCATCTTCTAAAACAGTAGATGCGTTGATGAGATTAGAACTTCCAAGTGGTGTGGATGTAGAAATTAAAGTTTAATTAGTAATAAATAAAGTATGCCAGGAATAATTGGAAGAAAAGTCGGAATGACTAGCGTCTACAGTGCCGAGGGTAAGGCAACACCATGCACAGTGATAGAGGCTGGTCCTTGTGTTGTAACACAAGTGAAGACGGTAGACAGGGACGGATATAATGCTGTTCAATTGGGCTTTGGTGAGCGCAAAGAAAAAAATACACCTAATGCCTTAAAAGGTCATTTCAAGAAAGCTAATACAGCGCCAAAAACAGATTTGGTAGAGTTTGATGGTTTTAATGAAAGCGAGTTAGGTTCGACAATTGATGTTTCTATTTTTGAAGAGGGAGAATTTGTAAATATTTCTGGTACTTCAAAAGGTAAAGGATTTCAAGGTGTTGTGAAGAGACATGGTTTTGGTGGTGTTGGTCAATCAACTCACGGTCAACATAATCGTCTCAGAGCTCCGGGTTCTATTGGTGCTGCGTCATTTCCAGCAAGAGTTTTTAAAGGTATGCGTATGGCTGGCCAAACTGGTAACAAGCGTGTGACTATTGAGAATCTTCAGGTATTGAAAGTTATCGCTGATAAGAATTTATTGGTAGTAAAGGGTTCCGTGCCAGGAGCTAAAGGTTCAACCGTAATAATTGAGAAGTAATGGAATTGAAAGTTTTAGATACAAAAGGAAAGGAAACAGCTCAGAATGTTACGCTTTCTGACTCAGTTTTCGGAATTGAGCCTAATGATCATGCAATTTATTTGGATGTGAAACAGCATTTGGCAAATAGAAGACAAGGTACGCACAAATCTAAGCAGCGCGCTGAGATAGCAGGAAGTACCCGTAAAATTAAAAAGCAGAAAGGTACTGGAACTGCTCGTGCAGGTTCGATTAAAAGCCCAGTGTTTAGAGGTGGTGGTAGAGTCTTTGGTCCGCAACCAAGAAATTACAGCTTTAAGTTAAATGTTAAGTTGAAGCGTTTGGCTAGAAAGTCTGCACTTTCATACAAGGCCAAGTCTGATGCATTGATGGTGTTAGAAGATTTCAACTTTGAGCAACCAAAAACAAAGGAATTTTTATCCTTGTTATCCAACTTAAAGGTGGATCAGCAAAAGGTGCTTTTAGTATTGAACGAAAATAATGATAACATTTATCTTTCCTCAAGAAATATCAAGAACGCAAAAGTGATTACAGCGGATACATTAAATACTTATGATGTATTGCACGCAAATAAAGTAATTCTTTCAAAGAGTTCTATTGAAGTGATTGAAAAGATTCTAAACTAATTGGGATGAATACGATTATTAAAAAGCCTTTAATTACAGAAAAAGCTACAAATGATAGTGAAAACAATAACCGTTTTACGTTTATTGTAGATGTAAGGGCAAACAAATTGCAAATTAAGAATGCCGTCGAGAACATGTATAATGTAACAGTTGATACTGTGCGTACCATGAATTATGGCGGTGGAAAACCCTCTGTTAAATATACTAACAAAGGTATCGTTGAGCAACGTTCAAAGCGCTTTAAAAAAGCAGTTGTAACTGTTGCAGATGGAGAAACGATTGATTTATTTACAAATGTTTAATTTATTAAGAAATGGGTCTTAGAAAATTTAAGCCTACAACTCCAGGGCAAAGACACAAGATCGTTAGTGATTTCGCTGAAATTACCAAGTCTTCTCCAGAGAAGTCTTTGATTGCCTCTAAGAAAAAATCAGGTGGTCGAAACAACTCTGGTCGTATGACTATGCGTTACGTTGGTGGTGGTCACAAAAAGAAGTATCGTGTTATCGACTTTAAAAGAGATAAGCATGATGTTCCTGCAACGGTGAAAGCAATAGAGTACGATCCGAACCGTACTGCTAGGATTGCGCTTTTGTTTTACGCGGATGGTGAGAAACGTTATATCGTTGCGCCTGAAGGATTAAAGGTAGGTGATCAGGTAATGGCTGGTAAAAATGCTACGCCTGATGTTGGTAATGCTTTGTATTTGGCTGATGTTCCGCTTGGAACAGTAATTCACAATATTGAGTTAAAGCCAGGTAAAGGTGGTGCAATTGCTCGAGGGGCTGGAACTTATGCTCAGTTGAATGCACGTGATGGAAAATATGCGATTGTTAAAATGCCAAGTGGTGAAACAAGATTGGTTTTAACTTCTTGTATGGCGACTATTGGTACAGTTTCTAATGGTGAGCATAGTTTGCATGTTTCAGGTAAAGCCGGTAGGTCTCGATGGTTAGGCCGTCGTCCAAGAGTTAGAGGTGTGGTAATGAACCCTGTAGATCACCCAATGGGTGGTGGTGAAGGTAGAAATGCTGGTGGACATCCACGTTCGCGTAAAGGTATTCCTGCTAAGGGTTATAAAACGCGCTCTAAAAAGAAATATTCGAATAGGTTTATTATTGAGAAAAGAAAGAAATAAGATATGAGTCGTTCATTAAAAAAACCACCGTTTGTACATTATAAGTTGAGCCTAAGAGTTCTTGCAGCGCAAGAAACTGGTTCTAAAAGTGTATTAAAGACTTGGTCTCGCTCGTCTACCATAACACCTGATTTTGTTGGGTTAACTATTGCAGTTCATAACGGAAATAAATTTATTCCTGTTTATGTTACAGAGAATATGGTAGGCCATAAACTTGGTGAATTTGCGCCAACTAGAAACTTCAGAGGCCATGGAGGAAATAAAAAAGATAAAAGAAGATAATTAATACTTCATAGTCATGGGTGCAAGAAAAAGATTAGCAGCGGAGAAACGAAAAGAAGAGAACAAAAGCATTGCTTTTGCTTCTTTGAAAAATTCAACTATCGCTCCAAGAAAAATGAAATTAGTAGCTGACCTCGTTAGAGGTGTCGAAGTAAATAAAGCTTTGAATATACTGCAACATAGTCCTAAGGATGCTTCTAAAAGTTTAGAGAAATTATTGCGTTCTGCTATTGCAAATTGGGAGATGAAAAATGAGGAGAAATCATTGGAAGAAGAACTATTGATTGTTAAAGAGATTGAAGTTTCTCCAGCTGGTATGTTGAAAAGAATTCAACCAGCTCCTCAAGGTAGAGCACATAGAATTAGAAAAAGATCAAATCACGTACGTATCGTACTTGATGGTGTAAAAAATTAGGAAATGGGACAAAAAACTAATCCAATAGGTAATCGTTTAGGTTATATCCATGGTTGGGACTCTAATTGGTTTGGAGGAAATAACTACAGAGATAAAATCGTTGAGGACGATCAAATTAGAAAGTATTTAAAAGCTCGACTTTCTCGTGCAAGCATTTCTAAAATTATTATAGAAAGAACTTTGAAGTTGGTGACCGTTACCATCAATACTTCAAGACCTGGTGTAATCATTGGGAAAGGTGGTCAAGAGGTAGATAAGTTAAAAGAGGAGTTGAAAAAGTTGACGAACAAAGAGATTCAAATAAATATATTTGAAATCAAGCGACCTGAGTTAGATGCCCGACTGGTTGCAGATAGCATTGCTCGTCAAATTGAGGCACGTATTTCTTTTAGAAGAGCAATTAAAATGGCTATTGCCTCTACTATGAGAATGGGTGCGGAAGGAATAAAAGTAAAGATATCTGGTCGTTTGAATGGTGCTGAAATGGCACGTTCTGAAATGTTTAAAGATGGAAGAACCCCTCTCCATACGTTCAGAGCAGATATTGATTATGCACTTGCAGAAGCACACACGACTTACGGAAGAATCGGTATTAAGGTATGGATTTGTAAGGGCGAAGTGTATGGAAAGCGCGATCTTTCTCCAAATGTTGGTCTTGACAGCAAAAAGGGAGGAAGAAAAGCAGGCGGTGCAAGAAGAAAAAATAAATAATTTATTGACTTAAAGCTGGTAAAATGTTATCACCAAAAAGAACAAAATTCAGAAAGGCTCAAAAAGGTAGAAATCGTGGAATAGCGCACAGAGGTAGCACTGTTTCCTTCGGTTCTTTTGGTTTGAAGTCTTTAGAACCCGGCTGGATCACATCTCGTCAAATTGAAGCTTCTCGTATTGCGGTTACGCGTTACATGAAAAGAGAGGGTAAGGTTTGGATTAGAATTTTTCCAGACAAACCTATCACATCTAAGCCTGCAGAGGTGAGGATGGGTAAAGGTAAAGGTGCTCCTAGTCATTGGGTAGCAGTTGTGAAACCTGGCAGGATTATGTTTGAAGCGGATGGAGTGCCTTACGATATAGCAAAAGAAGCTATGCGTTTAGCTGCTCAAAAACTACCTGTAAAGTGTAAGTTTGTAGTTCGTCCTGATTACGTAATACCTGGTAAATAATTGAAAAATGAAACAGGAAGAAATAGTACAATTAACAATGGAAGATCTCAAAGATCGTTTGGTGGAATCCAAGGAGAATATGCAAAAGTTACTTTTAACACATGCTATTGCTCCATTAGAAAATCCAATGCAAATTCGTTCTTTACGTAAAACGATTGCGAGATTAAGTACTGAGTTGAACAAAAGAGAAGTACAGGCTTAGCCTGATTAATAAGAAATTAGCTCAATATGGAAAAGCGTAATTTAAGAAAAGAACGATCCGGAGTTGTTACAAGTAACAAAATGGATAAATCTATCGTAGTTACGGTAGAAAGAAAAGTAAAACATCCAAAATATGGTAAGTTCGTAAAAAAAACTACTAAATTTGTCGCCCACGATGAGAAAAACGATTGTAACATTGGTGACACTGTTAGAATCATGGAAACTCGTCCTTTGAGTAAGACAAAGAATTGGAGGTTAGTTGAAATTGTAGAAAGAGCAAAATAATCATTAAGTAATGATACAACAAGAATCAAGGCTTACAGTAGCTGATAACAGTGGAGCAAAAGAGGTGCTATGTATCCGAGTACTAGGTGGTACGAAGAGAAGATATGCGTCTGTTGGCGATAAAATTGTTGTTACTGTGAAGCACGCACTGCCCTCTGGAGCTGTCAAAAAAGGACAGGTTGCCAAGGCAGTTGTAGTTAGAACTAAAAAAGAAATCCGTCGTGCAGATGGATCGTACATCCGTTTCGATGATAACGCTGTGGTCCTTTTGAACCAAGCAGGCGAAATGAGAGGAACACGTATTTTTGGACCAGTAGCCAGAGAGTTGAGAGAGAACAATTATATGAAAATTGTTTCTCTTGCTCCTGAGGTACTTTAAAATTAGTAGTTATGCAAAAGAAATTACATATTAAAGTAGGAGATGTCGTTAAGGTATTAACGGGAGAAGCTCGTGGCCAAGAAGGTAAAGTGCTTGTGATCAACAGATCCAAGAATAGAGCAACTGTTGAAGGTGTTAATTTAATTAAAAAACACAAAAAACCAGATGCTGCTAATCCAGAAGGAGGTATTCTAGAAACCGAGGCAGGTATTCATATCTCAAACCTAATGCTTGTGCACAACGGAGAAACAACTAAGGTTGGTCGTCGTGTAGGAGAAAATGGAAAGTTAGTGCGATTTGCAAAAAAAACAGGAGAAGAAATTAAGTAATGAGTTATACACCAAGACTTTTAGCAAAGTATAACGAAGAGGTTATCCCTTCGTTAACGGAGAAATTTGGATTTTCATCGGTGATGAGGGTTCCAAAAATTGAAAAGATTGTTATATCTCAAGGAATCGGTGAGGCTGTTGCTGATAAAAAACTTGTTGATAGTGCGGTTGAAGATTTATCTTTAATTGCAGGTCAAAAGGCAGTTGCTACAGTTTCAAAAAAGGATGTTTCTAACTTTAAGTTAAGAAAAGGAATGCCAATAGGTACCAAGGTTACGCTTAGAGGTGAAAAAATGTATGAGTTTTTAGATAGATTGATTTCTATCGCACTTCCAAGAACACGTGATTTCAAAGGTGTTCCTGCTAAAGGTTTCGATGGTAGAGGAAACTTTAATATGGGAGTTAAAGAACACATCATATTTCCTGAGATTGATATTGATAAAGTAAATAAAATTCTAGGAATGGACATTACAATTGTTACCTCTGCTCCAAATGATGAGGAGGGTAAGGCATTGTTAGACGCATTTGGTTTTCCATTCACTAAAAAGTAAAAAGATGGCAAAAGAATCAATGAAGGCGCGCGAGCGCAAAAGAGAGGCGATGGTTGCTAAGTATGCTGAAAAAAGAAAAGCTTTAAAAGAGGCTGGAGATTGGGATGCGTTGCAAAAATTGCCAAAAAATTCTGCGAAAGTGAGAATGCATAATAGATGTAGCTTGACCGGAAGACCTAGAGGTTATATGAGACAGTTTGGGATTTCAAGGGTAACTTTTAGAGAGATGGCTCTCTTAGGACAAATCCCTGGAATTAAGAAAGCGAGTTGGTAATTAGTACGAAAGATTGAAGAAATGAATACAGATCCAATAGCAGATTTTTTGACGCGTATTAGAAATGCTAGTAGCGCCAGAAAAAAAGTAGTTGAAATTCCTGCATCAAACATGAAAAAGGCTTTGACGCAAATTTTGTTTGAAAAAGGTTATATCACTAACTACAAATTTGAAGATGATGATAAGCAAGGGATGATTAAAATTGCCTTGAAATATAATGCTTCAACGAAAACCCCTGCAATAACTCAATTGCAGAGAATTTCGAAACCAGGTTTAAGAAAGTACACAAACTCAGAAGAGTTACCTAGAGTATTAAATGGTCTAGGTATCGCAATTTTATCTACTTCTAAAGGTGTTATCACTGATAAGGAAGCTAGAAAATTGAACGTTGGTGGTGAAGTACTTTGTTACGTTTATTAAAATTTAATTGATAAGAAATGTCAAGGATAGGTAAATCCCCAATTACAATCCCGAGTGGAATTGAAGTAAAAATTGACGGTGCTGTAATTACAGTAAAAGGTCCTAAAGGTGTGTTAACTCAAACTTTAGATGAGGCTGTTACTGTTTCTAATGAAGACGGCACTTTAGTTTTTAACCGCGCATCTGATGCGCCAAATCATAGAGCAAAGCATGGTCTTTACCGCGCTTTAGTTGCTAATATGATCACTGGTGTTTCGGAAGGGTATAAGAAGGTTCAAGAATTAATAGGTGTAGGTTACAGAGCAGATGCACAAGGGCAAAGATTAACACTTGCTGTAGGTTACTCTCACCCAATTGTTATTGAACTTCCAAAGGAAATTAAGGTAACTACGCAGACCGATAAAGGTAAGGCACCAGTGATTACACTAGAATCACATGACAAGCAATTGTTAGGACAAGTAGCTGCTAAAATCCGTTCCTTCCGTAAACCTGAACCATACAAAGGAAAAGGTATTAGGTTTCAGGGTGAGATTATTAGACGA
>JAFIEX010000027.1 GCA_020832365.1 Crocinitomicaceae bacterium | reverse complement strand
CAACAGAATCCGTGCCTTCAAGAACTTTGTCGCATTTACTAATTGAACTTAACGGCTATCTCATGGATATTTTTTAACTTCGTGCAAATAACAAAGGAAGCATGTCGATACTGGTAAAGCATTTAACGAAATATTATGGTGATCAAGCGGCAGTAAATAATATTTCTTTTGAAGCAAAGAGCGGAGAGGTATTAGGGTTTTTAGGACCAAATGGAGCTGGTAAATCTACAACAATGAAAATCATTACTGGATTTATTCCTGCTTCTGAGGGTGTTGTTGAGGTCTGCGGATTAAATATTTCTGAGCATCCAATGGAGGTTCGAAAAAAAATTGGTTATTTACCTGAGCATAATCCGCTGTATTTAGACATGTATGTGAAGGAGTATTTGTCCTTTGTTGCCCAAATCTATAAAGTTCCTAATCGAAAACAGCGTGTTGCGGAAATGATAGAAACTGTTGGGTTACAGAAGGAACAACATAAAGTCATTGGTGCCTTATCTAAGGGATACCGTCAGCGAGTTGGATTGGCGCAAGCCATTATTCACGACCCTGATGTTTTAATTTTAGACGAGCCAACCTCAGGATTAGACCCCAACCAGTTGGAAGACATCAGAAAATTGATTAAGCGCATTGGAAGTGAAAAAACAGTAATGTTGTCCACGCATATTATGCAAGAAGTTGAGGCGATTTGTGAGCGGGTTATTATTATCAATAATGGAGCGATTGTCGCGAATGAAACTGCGGCTAGTTTGCAACAATTTGCTAACGTTCAGGTTGTTTTTGTTGAATTTGACAAATCGATAAATAAAAACAGATTAGCAAAACTAGCAAATATCAAAAAGGTAACAGAGGCGGCTGCTAATTCCTATCTAGTTGAAGCTAGCATGGATATAGACGCTAGGAAATTAATCGCATCATTTGCTAAGGAGGAGGATGTGCTTGTTTTGGCAATGCGAAAAGAGGAACGCACTTTAGAAGATGCGTTTAAGGATTTAACAAGGACTTAATGCTCGAACATAAATAGGTTAGATTCAAAGAAAAAAAAAGAGGTGCCATAAGCACCTCCTTTATATCAAGTAAAAACTGTTATTTATTTTTTATCATCCACTTCTTCGAAGTCCACATCAGTTACCTCATCATCAGTACTAGAAGCACTTGAACTGTTTGCATCTGCGCCACCATTTTGGTCGGTATTTGCAGCGTTGTACATTTCCTGGGAAGCGGCTTGGAAAACCTTGTTTAGTTCTTCCATTGCTGGCTCAATAGCTGCCATGTCTTTAGATTCAAAGGCTGTCTTCAGTTTAGTAAGCGCATCTTCAATTGGCTGCTTCTTGTCTGCTGGGATTTTGTCTCCATATTCGCTCAACTGTCTTTCCGTTTGGAAAATCAAAGAGTCAGCTTTGTTTAATTTTTCTACCTCTTCTTTTTTCTTTTGGTCAGCATCTGCATTGGCAGCAGCTTCAGCTTTCATTCTTTCGATTTCTTCATCGCTCAAACCAGAGGAAGCTTCAATTTTAATTGACTGCTCTTTTCCAGTGCCTTTGTCTTTAGCCGAAATGTGCATGATTCCGTTTGCGTCAATGTCAAAAGTTACTTCGATTTGTGGTTCACCTCTGCGTGCTGGTGGAATATCTGTCAATTGAAATCTACCAAGTGTTTTATTGTCTGAAGCCATTGGTCTTTCTCCTTGTAGTACATGGATATCAACAGATGGTTGATTGTCCGCAGCGGTAGAGAAAACTTCTGATTTTTTAGTTGGAATGGTCGTATTCGCATCAATTAATTTTGTCATTACACCACCCATGGTTTCAATACCGAGAGAAAGTGGAATAACATCTAGCAACAATACGTCTTTTACTTCACCGGTTAAAACACCACCTTGAATAGCAGCTCCAATGGCAACAACTTCATCAGGGTTTACACCTTTAGAAGGCTCTTTTCCAAAGAAGTTTTTCACGGCATCTTGGATGATTGGAATTCGCGTTGAACCACCCACTAAAATCACTTCATCGATATCGCTTGTTGATAATCCCGCGTTCTTCAAAGCTGAACGACAAGGTGCGATTGTTCTTTCTACGATGTCGGAAATAAGCTGCTCAAATTTTGCTCTTTGTAGCGTTCTTACTAAGTGTTTTGGCACCCCATCAACAGGCATGATATAAGGCAAATTGATTTCTGTAGAAGAACTAGAAGAAAGTTCAATTTTTGCTTTTTCTGCAGCCTCTTTCAATCTTTGTAAGGCCATAGGATCTTTTCGCAAGTCTAATCCTTCATCTTTTTTGAACTCATCTGCCAACCAGGCAATGATTGCCTCGTCCACATCATCACCACCAAGGTGTGTATCACCATCTGTAGAAAGCACTTCGAAAACACCATCTCCAAGCTCTAGGATAGACACGTCATGTGTTCCACCACCAAAGTCGAAAACAACAATCTTCTGGTCAATGCCTTTTTTATCTAAACCATAGGCTAAAGCTGCCGCCGTTGGTTCATTAATGATTCTTTTGATGGTTAATCCTGCAATCTCTCCAGCTTCTTTTGTTGCTTGTCTTTGTGCATCATTGAAGTAAGCTGGAACAGTAACTACGGCTTCTGTTACCGTCTGCCCAAGGTAGTCTTCTGCTGTTTTTTTCATTTTTTGCAGTACCATAGCAGAGATTTCTTGCGGCGTATATAGACGGTCGTCAATCTTTACTCTTGGTGTGTTGTTCTCTCCTTTAACAACTTCGTAAGGCATTCTTCCTGCCTCTTTGGCTACTTCGTCAAAGCTAACTCCCATGAATCGCTTAATCGAAGCGATTGTTTTTTGCGGATTTGTTATAGCTTGGCGTTTGGCTGGATCACCAATTTTTCTTTCGCCACCATCAACAAAAGCAACTACGGATGGTGTTGTTCTTTTTCCTTCTGCATTAGCTATTACCACTGGCTCGTTACCTTCCATTACGGAAACACAAGAGTTGGTAGTACCTAAGTCAATTCCTATTATTTTTCCCATTGTAATTATTTTTCAATTTAAAACTGTTACTCTGGAATCAATTGTTATGCCAATAGGAAAAGACAAGATAATTCTGACAGCTTATCCGAAAAGCTGAGTAATTTCTTGGCTTAACCTGACAAAATGACCATTTTCGAATAAGAATGTGTCAAAATGTATCGCTGTAATGCTTGGTTTTGGTGATTAGTTCAAGACTTTCACCGAAATCTCCATTTCAAAAGTGGCAATTTCTTCACCTTCTTCGTTGCAAGCATAAACATTTACCATCTGATTAATACGTTCTTGAGAGGAAATAGCGGAGCTCATGGCACTTGCTATTAGTTCTCCTTGTTGGCAGTAAAATGTAACATCAGAAGTAGCACGTTTCAGAAATTGAACATTCATACTTTTGAAGGCAAAGGATATTTTTTTACCGCTCATTTCGGCAAAATAATAAGCGTGTAAACCAGCAGCGATATCCGCACCAACTGCTAGAGCTCCAAAATACATCGATTTTAAATGGTTTTTAGTTCTTCTGCGGAGTTTGATTTTTAGTTGTAGTTCGTTTTCGTTTATGGTTAAAAGCTTTGGGCGGACAAAAGCAATCATAGGGATTTTGATCCAGCCCATAAGCCAGAGTAATCTACGCATTTTAGCCAAACTTGGTGCATTATTATTTTGCGGCTGCTTCGTATTCATCTGCTAATCTTTCAAAAATTGCTTCAATCGGTTGGATTTCCTTTACGTGTTCTATACTTGGGCCAGCACACCAAAGTGTTTTGTAAGTTGCGCTAAATGCTGCTTTACGAAGGTTTTTCATGCCTTTCATGAAGGTTAGTGCTTTGAACCACTTTTTCAATCTTTTATTGCGGTTAAGTAGCTTCTCTAACCAGTTTTGTTCTGTGCCAATTTTTTCAACGTAAGGTGTTTTAATTACCGTACAAGGCGTTCCTGAAAGTTTAGAGGTTAGCACGATGTCCGCTGCGCCGTAATCAATACAAGCTTGTTTGTATTCATTGTTGACACCAGCTTCGGTCGAGGCGATAAAAACAGACCCCATGGAAAGACCGTCAGCTCCGGCATCTAATACTTCTAAAATTTCTTTTCCATGTCCAACGCCACCTGCGCTGATCACCGGAATGCTACAATTCGCTTTTAATTCTTTAATGAGTTGGTCGAAGGGTAAATTGCCAGCATGACCTCCAGCGCGATTATTAACAGCGATCAAGGCATCAGCCCCAAGTGACTCCACTTTTTTTGCATATTCAACGTTGACTACATCGCAAAATACTTTAACGCCGTTTTGATGCGCCTGACGAATTGTTTCTTCTGGACTACCCAAACTGGTAATGATGTAATCAATTTTTTCTTCGCAAATTACCGCTAATTGTTCTTTGTACAAGAAATTACTTTTGTTCACAATAAGATTGATGCCAATTGGACCATCTATTGCTTTTCTTATGTCGCGAATCGCTTGCCTCAATTCTTCAACAGTTCTGTAGTTTAATGCTGGAATAGCACCAGTTCCACCAGCTTTTATTGCGGCTATAACCATTTCTTTGTTGGAAACTAAAAACATTGGCGCAACAATGATTGGGTATTTTATTCCCAACAAGTCACCTAATTTCGTTTTTCTTTCTGCTAATTTACCCATAATACGAATTTAAGCATTTTTTCTATGCAAGCATAAAAAATAAGTTTTTTTAACCCGAAAATCAACTTGATTTCTTATCAGTTCTGAAGAGGTATGAAGGTGGTCTAGCATATAAATGAATGAGCCTTAATTTCTCAAGGGGTGTTATAATTTATTCGTTGATGAGTTAAATATATTAATATCCGGCACTACATCTAATGTCTTTTTGAATAGCTACAGAAGCAAGTTCAAGGGTTTATGTTACTGAAATTTAATTGTTATCCAGTATGTCGTTACTTAATTGATCCAAATCGATTGGAATATCTCGATTGTGTTTGCTATTAAAATACCAGCGGTATAAAAAAAGTAATACTGATTCTCGGATAAACGGCATTTCGAAGTCGTCAGCTTGTAAGTCGTGACCGTAAAAATGAAATAAACGTTGAACGGAAACATTTTCGTTTTCTGTGAGGTATTCATTGATTTTTTGGGTGAACTTGGTGTAAGGTAGGTTCAAAATGAGCATGCTATCTACATTGAATGTATTTGCTGCACAAATTATTAAATCAGCTGGGTTTTCATATAGTGCAGCTGCAACAAAATCGTCTTTTTTTAGCGGAGGTGAAAAATAGATTTCTTGGTGTAAATCACGAAATAAAATGCGAAAAGATTTGCCAGTTGCATCTAATAAGTGACCTTCTTCAATCAATTCCTTTTCAAATGCCGTCAATATTTCCTCTAAATCTACACCTTTTTGTAAATAAAACTCATTTTGACAAACGCTCAGAAGGGCATACATGTCTTTATCAGATAAACTATCAGAAGCACAACAATTGAGGAGTAAAATGATACAAATGAATGGCGCGAGTCTAATCATTGAAGTTGAGTGAAGTAAAGCTTCGATTATTTTTAGAAGTAGGTAGGAGGATGTTAAAAAAAGGACTGCTTCGAAAAGCAGTCCTTTCAATTGTTTTTAGAGGTGAATGACTTCATCATAAGCCGCTGCAGCAGCTTCCATTACGGCCTCTGACATCGTTGGGTGCGGGTGAACAGTTTTAATTAGTTCCTCCCCAGTCACTTCCAATTTGCGCACTGCTACAATTTCAGCAATCATTTCGGTTACATTGGCACCTATCATGTGCCCTCCAAGTAATTCACCATATTTGGCATCGAAAATTAGCTTTACAAAACCATCCTTGGCACCCGCAGCACTTGCTTTACCAGAAGCACTGAAAGGGAATTTACCTACTTTAATATCGTATCCAGCTTCTTTCGCAGATTTTTCAGTGTGACCAACTGACGCAATTTCTGGCGAGCAGTAGGTACATCCTGGTATGTTGTTGTAATTCAAAGGTTCTGGATGGTGACCAGCGATTTTTTCAACACAAATAATACCTTCCGCACTTGCAACGTGAGCCAATGCAGGACCAGGCACACAATCACCGATGGCATAATAACCTGGCATATTGGTTTGGTAATAATCGTTCACCAAAATCTTACCTTTATCTGTTACAATGCCAACATCCTCTAAACCGATGTTTTCAATATTGGCAACAATTCCAGCAGCAGAAAGTACAACATCACATTCGATGATTTCTTCTCCTTTGCTCGTTTTTACTTTTACTTTGCAGCCAGACCCTGAAGTATCTACAGATTCAACAGAAGCATCTGTCATAATTTTAATGCCTTGCTTCTTGAAGGTCTTTTCTAAATTTTTAGAAACCTCTACATCCTCAACAGGAACAATATTTGGCATGTATTCCACTATTGTTACATCCGTACCAATGGCATTGTAGAAATAAGCAAATTCTACACCAATCGCTCCAGAACCAACTACAACCATTTTTTTCGGTTGCTGCTCTAAAGTCATTGCTTGTCGGTAACCAATAATTTTCTTACCGTCTTGTGGTAAGTTAGGCAACTCACGCGATCTTGCGCCAGTAGCAATGATAATTCCTTTGCTAGCAGCGTATTCAGTTGTTTTACCTTCTGCATCTGTTACGGCAATTTTTTTGCCAGCAAGGATTTTTCCTTCTCCCATGATGACATCAATTTTGTTTTTCTTCATTAAAAATTGAATGCCTTTACTCATGCCGTCTGCCACATTTCGGCTTCTTTTAATCATAGCACCAAAATCCGCTTCACCACCAGAAACCTTGATTCCATAGTCTTCAGCGTGCTGCAAATATTCGAATACGTTAGCACTTTTCAAAAGCGCTTTTGTTGGGATACAGCCCCAGTTCAAACAAATTCCACCTAGCGATTCTCGTTCAATAACAGCTGTTTTTAAACCCAATTGCGCCGCTCTAATCGCAGCTACATAACCTCCAGGACCAGTGCCTAGCACAATAATATCGTAACTCATAAAATTAATTTTTCATTCTTCAACGATGCGAATTTAATCAATATTCATGAAATGGGAGTGTAGAATACTTTCGTTATACTTTTTTTTGGGTTTGACAAAGCGACTTTCTTATGGAATCAATTTTATTTTGTTATCATTTATCGGCTGATTTAAGCTGCTTTAATCTTGTATCTGATGTTAATTAGTTGGTTAGGTGTTAAAAACAAAATTGAAACTGCTTTTCAATAATCGTCTTTAATCGCAACAAATTTCAAGTATAAAGGCATTTAATGCGTTTGCCCTCAACAATTTTCCAATCTTCTTAAAAAATCAAATTGTCATTCGCAGAATAATTTTTATCTTCATCGAAAAAAAGGAAGGATGAAAATTTATCCATTAAATACAGGGAATTTTAAATTGGATGGCGGTGCAATGTTTGGGGTGGTGCCCAAAACTTTATGGTCACGAACCAATCCAGCGGATGAAAACAACATGTGCAGTTGGGCAATGCGTTCCATGCTAATAGAAAATGGTAAACAACTGATTTTAATTGATACGGGGATTGGTGATAAGCAGAGCGAGAAATTCTTTTCCCATTATTATTTGTTTGGCAACGATGATTTAATTCAAAATTTGAAAAAATTGGGTTTTTCTCCAGATGATGTAACAGATGTTGTGCTGACACATTTGCATTTTGATCATTGTGGTGGGGCCATTGCGCGAGTGGGGGAAGAAAAATTTCAACCTGTTTTTAAAAATGCTATTTATTGGAGTAATGAAAAGCATTGGCAGTGGGCCGTAGAGCCCAATCCAAGAGAGAAAGCTTCTTTTTTGAAAGAAAATATCTTGCCCATTCAAGAAAGTGGACAGCTCAAGTTTATTCCGAGAAATGGAGATTTATCAGCTACTCCATTCGATTTTATGGATGTACTTTTTGTAGATGGTCATACGGAGAGTCAAATGATTCCGCATATTACTTATCAAGGAAAAAAAGTTGTTTTCATGGCAGATCTTTTACCTTCTGTAGGTCATATTCCATTACCCTATGTGATGGGGTATGATACGAGACCGTTGCTTACCTTGTCTGAAAAAGAACGTTTTTTAAAGTTAGCTGCGGAAGAAGAATATGTTTTATTTTTGGAACATGATTTTAACCAAGAATGCTGTATTGTTGCCATGACAGATCGAGGAGTGCGCTTGAAGGAAACTTTTGCTTTTAATGAATATTTCAAAAACTAACAACTATGGATAAGTTTATAAAACTTTTGCTAGAAACTGAAAACACAGTAATACTGCCCGGTTTTGGCGCTATTGTCGTTGAGAATGAGAATACTGGTAAATTGATGTTTAACGAGTATTTAAAATTCAATGATGGAAAGTTAGATAATGCGATTGTTGCTAATTCCAATATGGATGTACAAGAGGCGCAAAATTATGTTGCTAAATATGTACGAGAGATCCAAATGCAAATAGACAAAGGTGAATCCTACGATATTTATCAGTTGGGTAAGTTTTATAAAAGTGAAGATGGTGCTATTGAATTTGAGGGCAATAAATCTGGGTTGACAGAAACAATTCAGGAAATAGCTGGTCCTTCCCCGACGTCTTTTCCATTGGAGGGAGATAAAGTAGAAGAGGTTGTTGAAGTGGTTGAATCTGATTTTATTGAGGAAGAGCAACAAGCAGAAATTGAGGAGGAATCAATAACGCCTGCGGTTGAAAATACCGAAAGCGCGCCTGCTGACGTAGCAGCTGGAAATCAGGAAATCGATTCTAAGTCAGGTGCAGAAGAAATTAATGAGACTTCACCAGCTAAGCGCAAGAATGTGAAGCAAAAATCGCCAAAAAAGAGAAAAGGGGCATTGTTTTTTGTAATCATTTTACTACTGTTACTCTTGATTGGCGGCGGTGTTTTTGTGGGCTTGAATTACGAGGAGGTGAGGACGTACATGGGATGGAATGATATTCAAAAGCCAGAGGGAAACAAAGTGTTGGAGGAGAGCGTAGAACAGAGTGAGCGAGAGGTTGAGAGTGAGGGTGAGGGTGGAGTGGAGAGTGAGGACGTAGAACAGAGTGAGCGAGAGGTTGAGAGTGAGCGTGGTGTGGAGAGTCAGAGTGAGGAGAAGGTGGTTGCTCCGAAGCCGGTGGCAGTATCACAAGGGCAGGGTGGCAGGTTTCATATCATTGTAGGTAGCTTTGGTGATGCCAATAACGCCAATCGATTTGTAGCAGACTTAAATGCTGATGGTCATAATGCCAGTGTAGCAGGAGAGCGCAACGGATTACAACTTGTAAGTGTAGCAAGTTTTAATGGGCGTCAAGAAGCCAATAATGCAAAATCAAATTATCAGCAAATTAATGCTTCTGCCTGGGTGTATGAGGCGAAATAAATTACTGAGGAATGGAGGAAGCGGAAAAAAGTCAGGATTCATCTAAAAAACTGATTGATATAAAGGGTGTCATTGGAAGTAAAAATCCAAAACTCCTCAAACGAACACCAAAATTTGTTGTAAAATATTTGCAACGCATTTTACATGAAACAGATGTTAATGATTTTGTAAGTAAACATCAAAATGCCTCGCCGATTGAATTTTGCTTGGCGGTCATGGAAAAGTTCAATATAGACGTTACCGTTAGTGGTTTGGAAAACATACCGGCTGAAAAGGGAGCTATTTTGGCAATCAATCATCCACTAGGAGGGATGGATGCCATGGCTTTGGTAACCGTCTTGCATGAAAAAAGACCTGACATCAAGTTCATCGTGAATGATGTGTTGATGCACTTGGAAAATCTTCGTCCGATTTTTGTTGGAATTAACAAGCATGGTGTAACAGGTGCTGCCGCACTTAAAAAAGTGGAAGACACTTTCAAAAGTGATGATTTACTTTGCATATTTCCTGCAGGGTTGGTGAGCAGAAAATACGAGGGTAAAATTCAAGATTTACCTTGGAAAAAAACTTTTGTTACCAGAGCTAAGAAATATAATAAAATGATAATTCCTGTTTTTCTAGATGGGGAACTTTCGAGGTTCTTTTACAACCTCTATCGCTTACGTAAATGGTTTGGAGTTAAGGCAAATATTGAAATGTTGTATTTGGTGAATGAACTCTACAAACAACACAATAAAAAGATAAACATTATTTTTGGTGCGCCGATTGCTTCTGAGGAGCTAGATAATAGCAAAACGGACATAGAATGGGCAGAGGAAATTAGGCAAAAGGTATATGCATTAAAAGAAGAGAATGGAAGGTAAAGTAGAGGAAATAATAGCCCCTGTAAAAAGGGACCTGATTGAAAATGAATTGAAAGCTTTAGGTGTTGCAAGAACAACCCGAAAAGGAGACAATGAAATTTACATCTTGAATCACCATAACTCCCCCAATACCATGCGCGAAATAGGAAGGCTTCGAGAGTTGTCTTTTCGATCGGCGGGAGGAGGAACAAAAAAGTCTTTGGATATCGATCACTATGATACTTGTGAGAATGGCTATCAGCAACTGATTGTTTGGAGCCCTGAAGACAAAGAAATTATTGGCGGTTATCGTTTTATCGATTGTCAAACGGTTATAGAGCAGCGTAATGAAAATGGCGCAATTCCAATAAGTACAGCACATTACTTTCATTTATCGGATAAATTTATTAAAGAATACTTGCCGAATACAATAGAATTGGGAAGGTCTTGGGTACAACCTAATTATCAACCAACTGTGAACCCAAGAAAGGGGTTGTATGCATTAGATAATATTTGGGATGGGTTAGCTGTTTTAACAGTAAAGTATCCCAATCTGAAATATTTTTTCGGTAAAGTTACGATGTATCCTAATTACCATGTATCAAGTCGAGACCATTTATTGGCTTTTTTAAAATATTATTTTCCAGATAAGGAAAACTTAGCACATCCAATTCACGCTTTGGTTTTGGAAACTGATACGTCGGGTTTTATGCAAACTTTGAAGGGTAAAGATTTCAAAGATGGCTTCAAAGAATTGAATCAAATGATTCGGTCTAATGGAGAAAATATTCCGCCGTTAATGAACATTTATATGAACTTATCTCCCACAATGAAGACCTTTGGGACAGCAGTGAATCCTGATTTTGGAGGAGTAGAGGAAACCGCAATCTTGGTAACGATTGCAGATATTTATGAGGACAAGAAAGAGCGCCATATAGCGCCCTTGTTAAAACAATAAAGTGACAGCTTTCTTTTTAAAACCTATGCTAAAAAGTACCAAGATCTAACGGGTTTTAAGTAAGAAAGCATGTCACTTCTAGGTATGATCGTTAATGGGGTTTTGTTTTTTCATTAAGATCACAATATTTTAATTTATTTCTATTTATCTTCCCTTCTTTGATGAGTAATCCATTGGAGAACAATCCTATGCTCTCTGTATCAACTGGTTCTCCAATGTAATAGTGGAGAAACCCTTTTGCCAGTGATTTAAAGCAGTCGAGTGCCCCTTCACAAGTAAATTGTACAACATTACTGTTGAAGGCAAATAAGGAAATATTCTCATTTAAAAAGTTTCCTAGAGCGGCTTCATCATTTTGGAAATCATGATTGCTTATAAATATTTTTTTGCTCTTCACAAGTGCAGAAAAGTCTGCTGGCAAAGGAATAGAAACAATACATACATCTGCTAAGGTTATTACCTCTTGTAGGCTTTGTGTTACATAACCACCGACAGCATCGTATTCATAATCCGAACGATTAAAGTGCGTTCCAATACCTGAAGGAACAATGAAGTGAGCCTCGTTTCTGAAAGCTTGAATATCCTCGGGTAAGAATATGTTTTCAAAATCGTTAGACACTGTGGGGTCGTATAGAATTCCTACTTTTAGCATGTTATGAGCAATGATGATTTATGGGAAAACTCCTCTCTCTTTATAGGTCTGTTCTATTCTTTTTAACGCAACCATATAGGCTCCAGTTCGCCAATCTGTTTGGAACTCATCAGCCGTGTCAATGGTTTTTTGGAAGGAAAGAGCTAGTTTGTCCTCGATTTTTTCAAGCACTTCTTCAATTTTCCAGTTTTCACTTCTTTTATTTTGTAACCATTCGAAATAGCTACCAATTACGCCACCAGCATTACATAAAATATCAGGTATGATTCTTACTCCTCTGGAAAGCAACACCTCTTCTGCATCTATATTTGTTGGTCCATTCGCACCTTCCGCGATAAGTTGTGCTTTGATCTGGTGTACATTGTCAAGCGTGATTTGGCTCCCTAATGCTGCAGGAATCAGAATATCACATTCTAATCCAAAAAAGTCTTCAGCTGGAATCTCTGTAGCATTGCCATAACCAGCTACTTTCCCTCTGTGTTTACTAGAATATGCTAACAGATCTTCAGGGTTGATGCCCTCGTGATTATAGTAAGTTCCAGTTTCATCTTGCACAGCGATAAGAATAGCGCCTAAATGAGATAAGAAATGAGAGGCCCAATAACCTACGTTTCCAAATCCTTGTACAATATATCTTTTCCCTTTTAAGTCTATGTTTTCTTTTTTTGCCCATTGCTTGATGGTTGCAACAACACCAAAACCAGTAGCTCTATCTCTTCCCTCAAGTCCACCAGAACCAACAGGTTTCCCTGTTACCACGTGCATATTCACCATTCTAGTGCTCGGAGACTTTGTTGATGCGAATGTATCAGCAATCCAAGCCATAATTTGTGGATTGGTATTAACATCAGGAGCTGGAATATCAACATCAGGACCTATGTTCTCCCCAAGTGAAAAAGTAAATCTTCTTGTGATTCTTTCCAATTCTGCTAGAGAGTATTTTGAAGGGTCAATACTAACACCTCCTTTTCCTCCACCATAAGGTAGCCCAGCCAATGCCGTTTTCCATGTCATCCAGATCGCCAAAGCACGAGCTGCATCTATATCTACGGTTGGGTGAAATCGAAGCCCACCTTTGTAAGGACCTAATGCATTGTTGTGCTGTACACGGTAACCATTGAACACCTCTATGCGTCCATCGTCCATCTTTACTGGAAAATGAACAACTATTTCGCTGTTGGTAGAAGCTAAGATTTTTCTTATGCCTTCATCTAATTTTAAAGTGTCTGCGGCTCTATTGAATTGACGCATCACATTCTCATACATGCCTTGTTTTTTCAAAGTTGTTTCCATTTGGATTTATCTATTTATTAATTATCTTGATACTCTTCACAATATAAAACTGGTGCTATCGCATGCTTTGCAAACACACAAAACTTAAGATTTACACAATTTCCACATAATACTTTTATGTTACTTTTTGAAATGATTTCATTTTGATCTTTACCATCTTCAAAACTAGTATTTAGTAAAACTTTATTTTCAGTATTAAATTCTTCGCATTGTTGAATTGGTAACGCTCCAATATTCCATGTGCATCCCAAAGAAGCACTAATACAATTTGAACAAAGATTCTTATGCAATAACATTTCTCCATTATTTGCTTCTTTATTGTCAATCTCAGTGCCAACTTTATAGCTTTCCTAAATCCTTTTATTAGTATTTAATTTATCTTTGATTTAAGATGCTGATTATAAGTGTTTAAGTGTTATTTTTTAGTTTTGAAAGTTTTGAGGTTAAGGGATGGATATAAAATTATCTCTTCAAAAACTGGTACAATTTGGCTCAGTGCGGGTAAAAATTCCCCGGAAATTAGTTTACTACTTATTTTAACCCTTCTAATTTGTTTCGCAAAGTTTTTCGGTCGATTTGCAGAATTTTAGCTGCTTTCGTTTTGTTGTTATCACAGTATTTCAATACTGCTGCGATGTGCCTTCTTTCTACTTCTTCAAGCGATAGCATTACATTCGATACAGTTTCGTTGTTTTGAAGTTGAAGCTTCATGTAGTTTGGCAGGTCCTTTAGTTGTACTGTTTCTTCCGCTAAAACAACCAAGCGGTGGATGAAGTTTTCCAGCTCTCTAATGTTTCCAGGCCACTCGTAGTTTTGCAAAACTTCCATAACATTGGTAGGGATATTGAGCGGCTCTCCTTCATTTATTTTACTCAATTTATCGTTGAAGTGGTTCACTAATAGTGGTATATCCTCTCTGCGGTCTTTAAGGGTTGGGATTTCCATGTGAATGACATTCAACCGGTAGTATAAATCTTCTCTGAATTTTCCTTGTGCGACAGCCTCAAGAATATTCTCGTTGGAAGCTGAAATTATTCTTAATTGCACTTTTTCGGACCGAATTGATCCAACGGGATAAACTTCTCTTTCCTGTATTGCTCGTAAAAGTTTTGCTTGCACATTTTGACTGGAATTGGTTATTTCATCTAGAAATAAAGTTCCGCCATTCGCAGCTTGAAATAATCCTTTTTTATCATTTGTTGCGCCAGTAAATGCTCCTTTCACATGTCCGAATAATTCGCTTTCTAGTAATTGTTCTGGTATTGCACCACAGTTGACTGCAACAAAGGGTTGCGTTGCAAATTTACTGCTGTAGTGAATAGCTCTAGCAACCATTTCTTTACCTGTACCACTGTCTCCTGTGATTAGCACTGAGGCCGTCGTATTGCTTGTTTTTTTTATTAGTTCAAATAGCCTTTGCATACTAGCTGACTTTCCAACCATGCCTTGGAAAAGAATGGGCTTGGGTTGGCTTTCAACATGGTCGACTGGCTTGGTTTGCAATGGAATAATCTTCCAGATACAATCTTCTAACTCTTGAATTGTGAAGGGCTTTATCAAATAATCTTTGGCTCCTAATTGCATTACAGAAACGGCATTTTGTATATTCGGGTAGCCAGTAATTACCAAAACTGGAACTTTTTCAAAGTGTTGTGTGACATATTTCACAAGACTTTCACCACTTATCCCAGGCATGTTTATATCTGTAATAACTAGATCCATTTCAGTAGTTTGCAAGAGTTCTATGGCATCCATGACATTTGTTGATGTAAAAACATCAATGGCATAACCACTTAAGCTTCTCTTAATTAATTCCAGCATATCTGAGGAATCATCAACTACAAGAATGTTTTTGTTTGTCATGCCTTTCTAATTTTGAATTGCTGTATTTGCTACAGGAAAAATCAATTGAAAATGTGCGCCTTTTTTAGTTGTTGGAATTAATTTTATTTCTGCTTTGTGCTGTTGCATAATGCCATGAACAACAGCGAGTCCTAACCCTGTTCCTCCTTTTTTTGTGGTGAAAAAGGGTTCGAATATTTTTGCGGCATGTGCTTCAGGCACTCCCTCTCCTTCATCTTTAATATCCACAATAACATGCCCTTCATGTTTCAGGATATTTACAGTAATTTTTCTGCCAATTGGAGAGGCGTAAATTGCATTCAAAATCAAATTCAAAACTACTTGATTGAGCTGTAATTCATCACCATGTATGAGATTATCTTCATTTTGCTTTTGTAGAACAATCTTGAGCTTTTTGTCTTGTAACTGCAGGGCAGTTAAGTCAATTGCCCCTTGAATGATGTTTGCAATATCAAGTGTTTTAAATTTAAAAGGCATCTCACATGAAAAGAACATTAATTTCTTAACTATTTCCCTTGCATGAATTCCAGACTGAATGATTTTTTCTAAATCTTTTTTATTAAGCGGGTCTTTCACCTTTTTCTTTAAAAGTTCTGCAAAACCAATAATATGTCCTAGTGGAGTATTAAGTTCATGAGCAATACCAGCAGTTATTTCACCCATTAAATTTAGTTTGTCCTCTGAGGTGATTTTATTTTGAAGTAGTATTTGGTTATGGGCAGCCTGCTCTAACTCCAGCAACACTTGTACCTCTTTTGCAATATGATCTAATAGTCTTTTTTCTTCCTCTAAAAAGTCAAAAAATGAATTGCGGTAACCGACGATAACCTCTCCAACTGACTGGTCTTTCAGTACAATTTCTTTTTTTAGTATTCTATTGAGCTTTTCTTTTGGTAAAATACATATTTCTTGATTCCTCAAAGTGATGCCTGCTTTTAAGCTGTCTACATGCTGAAAACCTTTTGGAATAGCAGTTAAATAGGCGTTTATTTTTTCTGAAAAGCTTAAAGTTGCATCACTTGTGATTTTTGAAAGTGCATAGAGACAAGTTAATTCTTTGATGCGTTCATTGAGTTTTAAATAGATGGAATCCATTACTTACTTTCTTGCAAAGTTAACAAAAGTAAAAGGACTTGAAGAACCTCTAAATTTATAAATTCAATACTAGATACGCAATGATGAAACTTAAAAACATATATTTGTAATATCCACACAATAGCTATGGTTAAAAAGAAATATGCGGTTATCGTTACAGCTGGAGGCATAGGAAAACGCATGGGTGCTGAAATTCCAAAGCAGTTTTTAATGCTGGAGAAGGAACCTATTTTAATGCGGACGATTCGCTGTTTTCATAATTTTAATTCTGAAACAGAAATTATTGTGACCTTACCTTATGATTGGCAATCTTATTGGCAGGAAATTTGCGAAAATCATGCTTTTACAATTCCCCATAAAATTGTTGATGGCGGAAATGAACGCTTTGATTCCATTAAAAATGCTTTGTCATATTGTGATGCTGATTTTGTGGCGATACATGATGGCGTTAGACCTTTGTTGTCTTCAGAACTAATAGCTCAATGTTTTTTAGCATTGGCAGAGGTTAAAGCAGTTGTTCCAGCATTACCATTAAAGGAGTCGCTTCGAAAAGGTTCTGCTGTGGATTCTATTGCTGTGGACAGGTCAATCTATTTCACAATTCAAACCCCTCAATGCTTTCATACGGACGTAATAAAGTTGGCTTATCAAACTAGTTATCAGTCTAAATTTACGGATGATGCAAGTGTTTACGAATCTGCAGGAGGTAAAATCAAATTAATTGAAGGGGAGGAGCAAAATAGAAAAATTACTACTCCATATGATTTGAAAATTGCAGAAATGTTTTTGAGTAGTATTAAAAATAAATTTTCATGAGTTGGCTTGCAAAATTTAGACCGAAGCAAAATCTTGAGCATCTTTTTAAAAAATACTTTAGTCAGGATCAAGCTTGGGAGGCATACAAAGGGAATGTCGCATTATTGGTAAAGGTGGTAGATGCTATTCGACCAAGAAACTATAAACACGGGAAGCCTGTTTCTATTCAGTCTCTTTTAGACATTTTATCAGATGAAAGAATCTTAAGTGCCTTTAGGAATTATCTCTTAACGATATTTAAGCACAAAAGGTTTTACAGCATATTAACAGATGCAGACATCATTAAGGACGCAAGTTTTTTTCATGAGTTAAAACAGCGAATAATAGCCAAGTTCATTCCAAATCAGCCAGATGAAGACGCTTTAGAGTACCTTCTAGCGCAAGTTTTTTTTTCTAGAAAGTGATGCGGAATGGGTGGCTAATATACCTACAAACGAACGAAATCAACTTTATGCTATTCTAACTAAGGGCCAAGAGTTGAATGCCAATAGTGATTTATTTCCTAGAAGGTAATTGGTTTTTGCCATAGAAGTGCTGGGTAATCGAATGGCTGGAGTTGCTACGGAATCTGAAGTCAATAAGATGGTGCCAGAGTATGCTTCTTATGAAAACCCTTTTTTAAACTTGCAACGTGAATTACATCAATTTTGGACAAGTTTAGAAATGATATCACTTTAGTTGTTGATCAGAATAATATTGATTACCGACAAATATTAGTGCTTCATGGTCAGTGCGAAGAGTTTGTTAATCAAGCCTACAAGAACATAGCGAAATATGGTATTTCGATTCGTGTAAATCAGTATTTTTTGCGCATTAACCAGCAGTTGAAAAGGTTAAAAAAAACTACTGGAAATGCTGATTAAGGAGGAAAGTAATGATAGCAAGAATTTAGACTTATACGTTTATTTAATTCGAGTGAATTACCGAAAAAATAATGTACTGGAGTTGTTAGATAAAGGAACGCAAAGAGTGGCTTTTGAAATTACGCAGCAAAAGGCAAAAAGCGGAGAGCATTATATTACGAAGGATAAGCGAGAATATACTGAAATGCTTCGAGCATCCGTTGGTGGAGGCGCAATAGTTGGTATAATGTGTATTGCAAAATTGTTATCTGCTAAACTTGTGCTTAGTCCTTTTGGTGAGGCAATAATATTTAGTTTAAATTATGCGATTGGTTTCATCGTTATTTATTTACTTGGATATACATTGGCGACAAAACAACCTGCCATGACAGCATCTTCATTTGTTAAGTCCCTAGAAGAAGGCAAAAACAAAAAGAAGGATAAAAATCGTTACTATAAATTTGCAATTTTGTTTACACGCCTATTTCGCTCCCAATTCATTGCCTTTGTTGGTAATGTTTTTATGGCTTTTCCAGTGGCGCTAATAGGTGTCTTTCTAATTGATATGCTAACAGATTACAATATTGCTGAAAAAAAAGCGCAAATTTTGTTATCGGATATTAATCCCACAACTTCCAAGGCATTATTTCACGCCTCCATTGCAGGTGTGTATTTGTTTATTTCTGGAGTGATTGCAGGAAATGTTGGAAATAGAATTAAGCACAATAAAATTTCGTTCAGAATTGCCCAACATCCAATTTTAAAATCCATTTTGGGTCAAAAAATCACCAATAAATTGTCGCTTATTCACGCGAAAAAATATCCAGGTGTAATGTCTAATTTATGGTTTGGCGTATTTATGGGGAGTACCGCTTCTATAGGTTATTTCTTTGGTTTAGATTTGGATATTAGACACATCACTTTTGCGAGTGGTAATTTTGCGCTTGGCATGTATGGAGCTGATTGGCAAATATCCCTAAATATGTTCTTATGGTGCATAATGGGTATAGGTTTAATAGGTCTTTTAAATTTCATTGTGAGCTTCGCTTTATCCATTTTAGTGGCTATGCGCTCTTGTGGAATTGCTTTTTTAGAACTAAGATTTATAATTACTGCTATCTTTGCTCATATAATGAGAAGTCCGCTTAGTTTCTTCTATCCAATGGACGCTACCTTGGAGTTAGAAAAGCAAGCATTAGAGGATGAAATTTAAATATTTTGAGTTATGGGAGCAATAAATTGGAAAAAAGTAAAGGATTATGAGGATATAACTTACCATAAATGTGATGGTGTAGCGAGAATTGCGTTTAATCGACCAAATGTTCGGAACGCATTTCGACCTAAAACAGTGGGGGAGTTATACGAAGCTTTTTTGGATGCACGTGAAGATCATAGTATTGGCGTGGTGCTGTTTTCTGCTGAAGGTCCTTCAACGAAAGATGGCGTGTATTCATTTTGTAGTGGTGGAGATCAAAATGCGAGGGGACATCAAGGATATGTTGATGATGCAGGAGTACCAAGATTAAATATTCTAGAGGTACAGCGTTTGATTCGTTTTATGCCTAAAGTAGTCATCGCGGTTGTACCAGGATGGGCTGTTGGTGGAGGTCATAGTTTACATGTGGTATGTGACATGACGC
Source organism: Crocinitomicaceae bacterium (assembly GCA_020832365.1). Lineage (GTDB taxonomy): Bacteria > Bacteroidota > Bacteroidia > Flavobacteriales_D > Crocinitomicaceae > JAFIEX01. Next base: position 1,142 of record JAFIEX010000027.1, on the reverse strand, counting down.
TTGCCTCGAAGGAACACGCTATTTTTAAACAAACGGATGCTGACGTTACTAGTTTTGACGGTGGATATGGCTCCGCATATTTGGCTAAAATGGTGGGACAAAAGCGAGCACGAGAAATTTTCTTTTTGGGGAGGAATTACAGTGCCCAAGAGGCTTATGAAATGGGAATGGTAAATGCTGTTGTACCTCACAAAGAATTGGAAGCTACTGCCTACCAATGGGCAAGAGAAATCCTTGAAAAATCACCCACTTCTATCAAAATGTTGAAGTTTGCTTTCAATTTAACGGATGATGGCATGGTTGGTCAGCAAGTTTTTGCTGGTGAAGCGACGCGTTTAGCCTACATGACAGATGAAGCCAAAGAGGGAAGAAATGCTTTTTTGGAAAAAAGAAAGCCAGATTTCAGCAATATCAAATGGATTTCCTAATTCATGAAGACACTAAGTGATTGCTTGAAGGAGCGTTTTGGAGACAATAGGGTGTTACAAGTTCTTGATAACGAACAACAGCCCTTTCGATTATTGGAGTTAGCATTAGAAACTAAGGTGCCAATTCGTGTATTTATCACGGATGGACTATCAGAGCGGCAACAACCGACTCCAAAAGAATCTAATATCCCTGAATTTATCGAGTTAGCTATTGCACTTCCTGAATATTGGGATTTTGAAGATTTGGATAACCCAAAATGGAATTGGCCTCTAGAGTGGTTGCTTAAAATTGCGAATTATCAGTTGGAGAACCCTGAAAAATGGCTTGCCCATGGACACACTTTTTCATCAAAAACAGAAGTTGCGGAAGGTTTATCTTTTTCTCATTTTATACTAACCGACCCGATTGAATTAGAGGCTTACCTCTATCCGATAGAACTTAAGGACAAAACAGTGCAAATTTTGGTTTTATTTCCTTTGTTTGAAAATGAATTTATTTACAAAAATAACAAGGGTTCCTTTAAATTTTTACGAAAGTACAGGGTGAAAAATGGTAATGAGATTATTGATTCTTTTAGGCAAAGCGCTATGCATAGGAAATGGGGGATTTTTTAGAGTGTGAGAGTGAAGAGTGGGAGTGAAGAGTGAGAGGGAGGGGTTGTTAAGTTCAATTAGTAAATGCGACAAAGTTCTTGAAGGCACGGATTCTGTTGC
>JAFIEX010000026.1 GCA_020832365.1 Crocinitomicaceae bacterium | reverse complement strand
CTATTTTACAAATGCCTGGAGGAATTCCAGTTGCAACAGTGGCTTTAAATGGTGCGAAGAACGCCGGCATTTTGGCCGCAAAAATTATTGGCGCACAGCAACCAGATGTATTACAACGATTATTGGATTACATGGAGAGTATGAAAGAAAAAGTACTTTCCTCTGCTGCTGATTTAAACAATGAAAAGTAAATATTCAATTTATTACTGGAGTAGTTTAGCATTTTCCCTACTCATTGTTATGCAAAATTATTCTTCCATTGCGCAGGAAAACAAGTCACATCAGGACGGGATACAGGTTGCTTTGAAAAAAGGGGTGCTTGTTCCTCATCGTGTAGTGATGCGTCACTTACTGCAAGGTCATGCAAACGGACTCACAATTGGTTGGATGCGTCAAACCCTGAACGGTGAAGAATGGCAAAGTACTTACCGCCAGCCTCAATACGGTTTCAAATTTAATTACATGGATATTGGGAATAGAGAGGTGTTAGGCACAAGCTGGTCGATTGCTGGTAACACTTTCATTCCTTTTTGGCGACACAATCGTTTTGCTTTGCATGGTCATTTGGGACTTGGTTTGAATTATATGACTAAAAGATTTGATCAGCAAAATAATCCTAAAAATAATGCGATTAGTTCACATTTGAACAGTTTTGTATTGCTAGGTAAAGCCTACGAGTATGCTTTCTCAAATGCTGCCATCAGATTAGAAATAGAGATGGCTCATATCTCCAATGGGGCGACTAAACTGCCTAATTTGGGACTAAACGTAGTAAATGTTAACTTAGGAGCAACATATTATTTAGATGCCATAGATTTACAGGCGTTTAAAAAACCTAAGTTAAAGCCAGACTTCACAAAAAGTCATCACTGGAAAATTTTTGGTACAATGACTACAAAGCAATATTTATCATCTGGTGGTCCAAATTATCTGGTGGGTGGAGCAGGTTTGTTTTGGCACAGGCATTGGAAGAGAAAGGCTGCTTTCGAGTTGGCCTTAGATTTCTTTCAAAATGGTAGTTTGCAACGTCTGGAACCTGAATCAACTTGGATGGAAAGAATGCAAATGGGTATTTACTCTGGTTATGTTTTACCAATCAATAAATTACAATTTACCGCAGGAATGGGGTATTACATTAAGAATGATTTTGAACCAGATGGTCCCTTATATCATAGATTTGGAACAAGGTACCAATTCAATAACCGATGGCAAGCGAATTTAACCATTAAGTCGCATTGGGGTAAGGCTGATTATTTTGAATATGGAGTCTTTTATATTCTTGGGAGAAATGAAAAATAGTTATTATCTTTTCTTGTTACTCGTATTGTTTGCTTGCCAAAAAGCGACTGAACGAAGCTGTATAAAATCTACGGGCGCAGATAGTACGATCTCCTACACATTTGACGAACTTCTAGATACACTTTTTTTACACGATAATATGATTTATGAAATCATTCCCTCAACTGAAAATAAAGTGGTTGTTCATGGTGGCGAAAATGTAATTTCTTTTGTGAATGTATCGGGGAATAACCGTCGATTAAACATAAGCAATGAGAATAGGTGTAACTTCCTCAGGTCTTTCGATAGAAGAATCAAAGTAGATATTTACACGCCTGATGTTCGTTACATTCATTATGAAGGCTCAGAAGGTATCTTTTCTAAGGACACTATTGTAAATAATAGTCTTCGATTAAGAATCAGGGATGGGGCAGGTAAAATGGATCTAAAAGTTAATGTTGGATATCTGGAATGTATAGTTACTCATGGTTGGGGAGACTTTGAATTAGCAGGTAATGCACAGCTGGCCTATATCGTCTGTCAAACAAATAGTTTTGCCGATACCAGAAAATTGACTGTTCATGAAGGATTCTCTGTTTTGTCTATCACACAGGGTGACATGTTCGTTAATGGAAATACTAAGCATTTGAAATTAGAAGTTCGCAGAAACGGCAACATTTTTTATACTGGAACTCCTGTTGAGCTTGAAAAGATAAATAATGGTAACGGGGTGATGCAAAATATCCCTTAACTTTTCTTTCAGGAAAACTGAGCTTAGTCCCCGTGATTTCAGTATTTTAACTAATTTTGACAAAAAAACTCCACATGGATGAATTCGATGTTCATATCAAACCTAAAAGAAATTTATTAGAGATAGACCTTAAAGCGGTTTGGCGATATCGTGACTTATTAAGGATGTTTGTTTTCCGTGATTTTGTTACTTACTACAAACAGACCATTCTGGGGCCGCTGTGGTTTTTTATACAACCCATGTTTACCGCAGCTATAAATTTATTTGTTTTTGGAAGTCTTGCAGGTTTGGGGCCTGAAGGAGTACCAGGATTTTTGTTTTATTTATCTGGCCCAATTCTATGGCAATATTTCCAAGATACTTTTATCAAAACTTCGGCAACTTTTGTTGAAAATCAGGCCATCTTTGGGAAAGTTTATTTTCCACGATTAATTATGCCACTAACCACATTGATTTCTGGCTTATTGAAATTTGGTGTTCAGTTATCGCTTCTTCTGATTGCAATAGCCATTTATTTTGTGAAAAGTGGAGAGTTTAGTATGCAGTGGGAAATCGTATTTTTTCCATTGATCTTAATGATAATTATGATGACCGCCATGGGATTTGGGTTGATTGTATCAGCGTTAACTACAAAATATCGCGACTTAAAGTTTTTGATAGAATTCGGTATTCCACTTTTGAAATACGTAACACCTGGAATAGCAACTTCCATGTATTTATTTAAAGAAAATTTACCTGACGCTTTGATACCATTTGCAATTTATAATCCAATAGGATACCTTATTGACATGTTTAATTACATGTTTATTGGCGTAGGACATTTCTCTTGGGCGAGTATGGGTATAACTGCGGGATTTGCGGCTTTCGTTCTTTTTGTAGGTGTTTTGATATTCAATCAAACTGAAAAGAACTTTATGGATACCGTTTAGGTTTTTAGCTTAAAGGACTGCATGAGCGTTTTTTCATTCGCCCATGCAGCTAGAACTTCCTCATATTAAATATTTTTGACGATCTCCTCAGTTTGTTTAAGTATAGTTCTTACTTCTTCCAAGGTTGGTGCTTCAGCATAAACTCTTAACACAGGTTCTGTGCCTGATGGACGTATCATTACCCATCTTTCATTTGGCAAAAAGAACTTGAATCCATCAACGGTTTCAAGGCGTTCCACTTTATAGTCACCAAATTGTTGGAAAGCATTTTCTTTACATTTTGCTATGATGCGTTGTTTCAAGGCTTCATCGATATGTAAATCACTTCTTTCAAACTGAAATGAGCCAACAATGTTATAAACCTCTTGGATTAAGTCTTCTAGTGATTTTCCTGACTTGGCCATGTACTCCCAAATGATTAATCCCATCCAAATACCATCTCTTTCGGGGATGTGACCTTTAGTTGCAATACCTCCAGACTCTTCACCTCCAATTAGGACATCGCCTTCAACCATTTTACCAGCAATGTATTTAAAACCAATTTTTACGGTTTCGTGTTTCAATTCATAATGCTCACACATCTTGGCAATACGAGGTGTACAGCTGAATGCCGTTACAACTTTTCCAGAGAATTTTTTGTATTTTACAAGATAGTGAATCAATAAGAGAATGATGTGGTGTGAATCCACAAATTCACCATGACTATTATACAAACCAATTCTATCGGCATCACCGTCTGTGGCTAATGCACAATCGATATTTTGATTATTCTTAATGTAATTGGATAATTCTTGTAAATTTTTTGCAATCGGTTCAGGAGCGATGCCATTAAATGAAGGATTTTCTTCGCAATGTAAGAATGTTATATTTGGTAGGAGCTTTTTCAATGCGTTCTGTCCCGCACCATACATTGCATCATAAGCTAATTTCAATCCAGATTTTTCAATTGCTGCTAAATCAAAATTAGCTTTAGCATGTTCTATATAATCATTTTCCAAATCTACCAATTCGTAAAGCCCTTCCTCTTTTGCTTTTTGTAAATCAATAGATTGATACTTGTTACCTATTTCATCTGGAATTAAATCTTGAACTTCTTGAACTTTTTCAGGCGAAAGAGGTCCACCATAACTAGCTTTTAATTTAAATCCATTGTAGGACGGTGGGTTGTGTGAAGCAGTAATAACGACGCCTAAATCACATTTATATTTTTGTGCTCCAAGAGATACCATTGGTGTGGAAACAAAACCCTCAGCGTAATAAACTTTGATGCCATAAGACACCATTACTCTGGCAGTTGTTTCTAAGAACATTTTCCCACCAAACCTGCAATCATGACCGATAACAATACTAGGTATAGGCATTTCTTGTTGAAGCAACCATAATGCTGTTCCAGTTGCTGTTCTTGCTACATTTTCAACGGTGTAATCTTTAGCTATGATGGCTCTCCAGCCATCAGTTCCAAATTGGATTGGTGTATTCATGTTGATTAAATTTGTGCAAATTTAAAAATATATCTGTGCTGAACTATAAGTAAATTGAGCTAATTTATGCTTTGTTTGATTAAAACCTGAATCTTGCAAATCCCATGGCAAAAGATAAACTATTAGCATTGTCTGTAAAGAAAGAAATGGCATCTCTAGAGGCTACTCCAAATTCATATGCTCCTTCTTTTAAAATGAAGTTAATACCAACTGGAATGTTGTTTTTGTATATTCCACCACCGAAATAACCAGTGCTTAATTGTAGCCAATCGAAAGGACGAAAATCTCCTCCTATTGCCAACACAGGATTAGCAATACTACCTGGGATGTCTCTATTGAATGGGGCTACAATATCTATTCCTGCGCTTAACTTTTTGGAAAAATCCATGCTACCGCCAAATCGAAAAGTGGCCGAATTTGGTACAACTACCTCCTCCGCACCTGAGAGATTAAATAAGCCGCCTGCATTTAGCAGTTGATCAAGTGACTGGGTAATGTCGTAATTGTCCAATCCTGTTGTTGCAATTTCACCTATCAACGTGTCTCTAATTGTATAGACATTTCTATTATAGGTTACACTACCAATGTTGTTAACCGCAGCTGCAATTCTAATGCGATTTAATAGAATAGCACTTCCTGCAAAGTCAACTCCAAAACCAGTTCCAGTTAAACTTGGAATAAAGTTACTGTTATTTGGAACTGCAGAGGGATTACTAGCTGGATCGCTGTAAAGTATTCCAAAAGTTGGAGACAAGGCGGAGGTCATTGTCATGCCATTTTCATTGGATTCAAAATCAAGGTGTGCAACAGATTGAATAAATCTTGCACCAATTCCTCCATATATTGCCAAAGTACTGTCATTTCCTAATATTTTTCTTCCGTAACCAACATTAAACTCTCTATTCCAGTTGAATTTTATTGAAGAGCCTTCTGTTAACTCACTCAGTAGGACAGGGTTATTTAGTCGTCCTGCTATGACAGCTGCTAAAGTATCATTAGATATATTGTTGCCATTGGCAATTAAACTTGTATCGCCATTAATAGCAATCTGTAAGGAATCAAAAATGCTTGATAGCTGCCCTCTAAAAACAATATCTGAAGTGGTTTCATTTAGTTGTGAAAACCAATTGTAATTTTCTCTAACTGCAATACCAATCCCTCCGAGCTTTTCATCTTGGTAAGAAACACCAAAATAACTTAAGTCTGCATTGATGGCAATGCCCGCTTCTGCAAAATCCCCAGCTGCATCAAGTTGTTTCTGATAATCAAGTGGAGCATTGTTTCCTCTAGCTCTATCAATGATTGAATTGGTTGCGTTACTTAATCGTTCGCTATTCAACTCTGGGCTTGCTATACCAAACGCGAACTCTAATGAACCCATTGTTGTTTTCTTCGTGACGCCATTTAATCCAATCCAGCCAAGGGCTGAGGCATTGATGCCTATGGCTTGATAATCTGTTAAATAGGTTGTTGCTACTCCTTTACCTATCGCGGTGTAAGCACTGTGTTGTGTTTGAGCTATACCCACTTGGGTAAAGGCAATTAGAGCAAGTATTAGTGTAATTTTTTGTTTCATTTGTTTCGGTATTTCTTTAAGTCTGTACGAATATAACCAAAAAGTGATAATTACCGCAGGATTTACTAATTTTGCTAAAAAAAAATATGGCAACAATTATTTCTCCTTCTTTACTATCTTGTGATTTTGCAAATATCCAACGCGATGTAGAAATGCTAAACCAAAGTCAAGCGGATTGGCTGCATATTGATATAATGGATGGTGTTTTTGTGCCAAATATTTCGTTTGGTTTGCCCGTAATGGAGGCTATGCACAGGCATGCTAAAAAGCCTTTAGATGTTCATTTGATGATTCAAAATCCTGATGCTTATTTAGAAGATTTTCATAAAGCTGGAGCCGCTTTTTTAACAGTCCACTATGAAGCTTGTCCGCATTTACACAGGACGATTCAACGTATTCATCAACTGGGAATGAAAGCTGGTGTTGCACTTAACCCGCATACCCCCGTTTCGGTGCTCGAGGATATTATTGAGGAGTTGGATTTGGTTTTAATAATGTCAGTAAACCCTGGTTTCGGAGGTCAGAAATTTATTCCGAACGCTATCCGAAAAGTTGCTGCATTGAAAGAATTGGCGTTATCTAAACAAACTGATTTAATTATAGAAGTAGATGGCGGCGTAAATGGCGAAACTGCTCCTCTATTAATTGAGGCAGGTGCAAATGCACTTGTTGCTGGAAGCTACGTATTTAATGCTCAAAATCCTGCTCAAACCATTGCCGATTTGAAAAAATTGTAGTTTATTTTACGACTAACTTCAATTGGTGTGCATTCTGTTCATTCGTAACTATATTCACAAAATATAGTCCTGCCTGAACATCAGGTAATTTTATTAACAGAGTTTTAGAAGCGTTATTCATTATTTCATAAGGTATTTTTTTGCCTGACAAGTCGAAAATACTGATTTGGGCTCCTTTATTCAGGTTTGAGATTGTAAATATTTGATTACTAGTTGGGTTAGGAAAAAGAACAGGAGTTAGTGAAGGTTTTTTATCATGGAAAATATCCTCCGTTGTTAATATCAGATCGCTATTTGGATCAGCAGTATATGCCCAGAGTCCTCCTAATTCCCCCCCAACAATTAAGTCGAATGCATCATTGTTTCTGATTTTGGCAATGGCTGGAGCAGCAAATCCTCCAGTATGAATGTTGGCATAATTAGTTGATAATAGCTTAAATTCATCACCATCGTTGAGATTTTCTGCTATGTCCACATAATAATGTATGGTTCCGGCTCTTCCTCCAACAAAGAGGTGAGTGGTATCATTTACTTCGACAAATTGAAGTATGGCCAAGGTTTCTGGACTATTTGCGGTTGCTAAATTTACTTTTCCTAAATTATTAGTAACGAGCTCAAAAGCAGGGTTGTTGATCGTTCCCACATTTTGATAATAATGAATTCCGCCGATTCTTCGTCCAACGATAAGGTCTAACAACCCATCTTTATTCAAGTCATATAAAATGGGCGACGCAAAACTTTGTACGTGAATTGGGTTGCCATTTACATCTTTCATTTGAAATTCATGCAGTGCATAGTCATTGTAACCAGGACCATTTTTCTTATATAAATGAATAAACCCATTGTCTGTACCTAAAACCATGTCTAACATACCATCGTTGTCTAAGTCGCCAAACCCTGGGACAATTCGATTACTGTATCCAGCAGTAGAAAGATTTGCCCAATCATCATTGATTAAGGAGAATTCAGGGTTTTCTGTTGTGCCAATATTCTGGTAATACTGAATTTGGGAGGAGCGTTGCAGAAATGATTTGTAACGGTAATTGTTAGCGACCATTAAATCCATTAAACCGTCACCGTTTAAATCGACAAAAATTGGAATACTCCCTCTGCCATTGTCTATCATTTCTTTTTGAAGGAATCCATTAGGTTGAAAAACAAATTGTGGCTGTTCATTTGTTCCAACATTTTTATATGCGCGAATACCATCTCTGTTTTCGGAGGCCCCAGCTGTGTTAGTTGCAAATAATAAGTCTTTTACACCATCAAAATCAAAGTCTAAATGATATCCAGCGGGCATAACTTCTAAATTTACAGGAGTTGTATTGCTTGGGAAATTTGGATCAGCACTTATCATCAAGGCTTCGTCATTCGGTAAGTTAGCACCATTAATCAACGCCGTAATGTTGGCCGCTTCCACATCCCCCAGTAATAGGTCGGTAACTTGATCATTGTTTAAATCTAAAGCTAAGATACAGCTTCCAACATGCCGTAGCTCTCTTGTGTCATCTTCGAAGGGAGGCATATTACCTGAACATACACCATCATTGGCGTTGAGTTGTATGGTGTTGTCAAATTCTCCTTCTCTAAATCTACCCCAACAAGCATCTTCTAAAATGAACTCTAATGAATCTGGAGTACCATAATTTTCCATGGAAAGATTTTTATGAAATTCTACTCTTTCACCTCCTATGTTGAATGTAAGTACATCTATGTCACCGTCTTGATCTACATCAAAAAAAGCAGGAATATCAATAGAGCTCACAAAAAGATTAGATTTACCAGCAGTGTAAACGGATTCCAAAATTTCGTAAGCTACTTCCCATTGCAAGCCGTCTGCTGGATTGCCTATATTTCGGTACACTTTAACTCCTCCAATAGCATAAACAAATAGGTCGGGGCGGCCATCTAAATCATAATCGACTAAGGCAGCTCTAAAACGAATATTTGGCGGAAAATATTTGTGCCCGTCATGCTCATAAGCATAATAAGGATCTCCGTTCGTGTCAAATTTTGTTAAGTACACCCTAATTTGATTACTTGATCTATCAAAAATAAATATATCATCTACACCGTCAAAGTCAATATCAATAGCTCCAAATTGTGGGTGATTTAATCCGCCGTCCCACGCTTTTTTTAAGCTGTCAGTTACATGGTAAACAGGAATACTGGGGTCGTATTGAAAACCAAACTGTGCTTGAATACCCAAGAATATGAATAGGAAGGTTAATGATAGAGTGCTGTGCAACATGCGTTAATCGATTTAATTTATTTATGAATATAGAATCACTCATAAAGATAGCAAAAAAAATTATGTTTCAATAAAAAAACTTCGTTCATTTTGATTAGGTAGGTAACATTTGTTACGGAAAATTTTTTTTCTGTTTCGAGCTACAATATTGTAAAAGAAGTCTCCTAGTTTGACTGGAAGAATGCCTAAAATCTTTGAGAATACTGTGTAAGGAAAACGTAAATTCGTCCCTATTTTAACAGCAGCTCGTGAGCGCATGAAGAGTTCATTGTTTTCAAGGTAATACATAGTATCCATGTTGCAAATAATTCCTCTTTCATGAAAAAAATCCTTTGCAAGTGGCGATTGTAAGGCAACAAAGTAAAAATTCACTTTTTTGAATTTTAAGATGATTTCAACCGCTTTATTACAGAAACCGCAATCTCCATCGTAGAATACAACACGCTTATAATCTTCAGGGAATTTTTTAGAGCTCATGTTTTAGCTTCCCGTTTACAAAGGTTTTATTGGAGAAATTAGGTTGAAATTGACTGTCTTTACTGATTGGCATTTCGAGTATCACAAAATTAGCTGCCTTTCCTTTTTCTAAACTCCCTGAATAGCGCTCGTCGAAGCAGGCAAAAGCAGCCCATATGGTCATTGCTTTCAACGCGTTTTTCAAGTCAACAGCATTTTCTTTCATAAAACCGTTTGAAGGTTCATTTTTGGAATTTTTTCTTTGCACTGCTGCAAATAGCGTTGCAAAAGGGTCGATGTTTTCAATTGGAAAATCTGTTCCAAAGGCTATCATTTTTCTTGTGTCTAACAGTTTTTGATAGGCATAAGCCCCTTTCATCCGTTCTTTTCCAATCCTGTCTTCCAACCATTTATAGTCGCTTGTGGCATGCACCGGTTGGACAGAAGGCAACATCCCTGTTTCATCAAAAAGAATAAAATCATCTGGGTGAATAACTTGAGCGTGCTCAATGCGCCACCTATGGTCGGTTATATCATTGAGGTGCTTTTTTCCCATCTGTAACATTTTTCTGTTTGCGGCGTCTCCTATACAATGGGTGTTTAATTGGTATTGGGTAGTTTTTGCAAGATTGATAATTTTTTCGATTGAATCATTCGTCATCAGCGCAAGACCGTTACTCTCAGGAGCATCCGAATAGGGTTCCAGTAACCAGGCACCTCTCGAGCCAAGTGCGCCATCTAGTAGTATTTTGAAACTTCTGATAGTTAAACCATTTTTTTGGTAAAATCCATTTGATTTAGCAAATTGTTGATTTTCAGTATCAGGAAACAACATGGCGTAAACGTTAATTTTCCAGAATCCTTCTTCTGCTAATTGTATAAAAAGCTCTCGTTCTTCTGAAAATAGTCCAGCTTCGTGCACATGCGTAATTCCAAAGGATAGTAGCTCATTTTGAATCAGGTCTAATTCTCTAATTAAATCTTCTTTGGCATAGGCAGGGAGTTGGCTGTATACCAAATCCATGGCTTTATCCAACAGGATACCTGTTGGCTGCAATGATGCATCTAGTAATATTTCCCCCCCTTCAATACGTGTGTCAGTGTTAATTCCTACAAAATCCATCATGGCTTGATTGATCAGCATCGCATGACCATCAATTCTGGTCAGTGCAACAGGAGTTTCAGGGAAACGCGCATTCAGCTTGTCAAAGCTAGGAAGTTCAGTTTCACCCCAAACGCTTTGATTCCATCCATTACCTATAATGAATGCACTTTTCTTTTTTTGGTAATCTTTCTCAAGAATCAGTAACATTTCGGCATAGGAACGCGCATCTCTAAGGTCGATATGTTGTCTTTGCTTTGCCCATCCTAGCATGTGTCCGTGTGCATCGTGTAAACCAGGAAGTATGGTTTTTTTTGCAGCATTAATTTCTTTGACTCCTCTAAATCGATTAAGGATTTCTCTTTCTGGTCCGATTGCAATGATCTTACCTTCATTTACTGCCATTGCTTCACCAATGAAGTTGTTTTGATCCATCGTCATGATATAACCATTATGAATAATTAGATCAACTTTTTCTCCTTTAAAGCACCCCGTAAAGAAGATAATTAGCAGAAGCGGCAACAAATATTTTAATTGCTTTTGAATCATATTATGCGAACTTAATCAATTTCTTAGCGATGAATCCCAAAAATAGTTTAAAATTGCGGAATGATTTACCAAGAAGACTTAGAAAAATCTATTGCACAGCGTAAGCAGAACAAGAAGTTTTTCAATAAACTGAAGCAGAAAAATAATGAAAAGCAACTAGACGCATTATTTCATGAAGCCCATGAGGCTGCTTTTGAGGAAATAGATTGTCTTCAATGTGCTAATTGTTGTAAAACAACCAGTCCGATTTTTCGCGATATAGATATTTTGCGTTTGAGTAAACGTCTTAAAATGGATGTAAGTAGATTTGTTCAAACCTATTTGCACTTAGATGACGAAAGGGATTATGTTTTAAATTTTGCACCCTGTCCATTTTTAGGGGAGGGTAATTATTGTGCAGTCTATACTGATCGACCGCAAGCATGCAGGGAGTTTCCTCATACGAATAGAAAGAAGATGCATCAAATCTTAAACCTCACTTTGAAAAATGCCGAAATTTGCCCAGCAGTGGCGCATGTAGTTGATAATCTCAAGAAATATTCTTGAATTGCTATAAGTTTGTTAAATTTGATGCTCCATTAATATTCAATACCTCGAAAAGATGAAGTTACTACTTTTCATATTATTTTTTGTCCTTACGATTAACAATTCTCTGAATGCACAAAGGGGGAAAGACGGTAGTTATACTGTGACAACCGCTAATGAGTGGTTAAACACTTATACCTTTTTAACTGCCAATGCATCAGTAGGAGCTACTAATATTTCAGTTCAGGATAATAGTCTAGCTGGGGCAGTATTTACTAGTAATTTAGAAGCTGGTGATTTAATACTTATCATTCAACAACAAGGGGCTTCTTTAGATGTGGAAACCTTGTTAGGGCCAATCTCTGGCTACACTGCTCAAACGAGTTGGAGTGGATTTGGTCAAGGAGGAACAGAACCAGATTGGTTACAAAACGAATTTGGACAAATCGTAAATTATAACAACGCTGGTAATTTTGAAATGGTAGAAGTAGCAGGAACGACTGGAGCCAATCAAATTGATTTGGTTTGTGGACTAACAAAAAACTATACCTCGGCTGGCCATGTGCAGGTGGTTCGTGTTCCAAGATTCCAAAATTTGATAGTACCTACTAACCTGAGCGTTTCATGTCCACTATGGAATGGGACGAGTGGCGGAGTTGTTGCCATTGAAGTGTTGGGTGATTTAGAGTTGTTAGGGAACGGAACAATTAGTGCATCTGCTAGAGGGTTTAGAGGTGGAGAATTAAATAACTTAAGTGCTTTAACCGGAGATTTGAATTCTCAAGGTTTTTTAGGTGCTGTTGATCCTATAGAGGGGGCTGAAAATGGCGAGAGTATTGGGGGATATCATGCAGAATATGATGCGATTTATTCAAGGTATGGACGTGGCGCATTAGCCAATGGTGGTGGAGGTGCAAATTACCACAATGCCGGTGGCGGAGGTGGCTCTAATGTTGGAACAGGGGTTTTTACAGGTAAAGGAGTTCCTGATCCAGGGCCAAATGGAGAGTTTGTGCCGGCTTGGAATTTAGAAGATCCTAATATGTTAACGAATACGAGTTCAGGTGGAGGTAGAGGAGGGTATTCTCATGCAACACAAAATAATAATCCACTTACTCTTGGTCCAAATAATGCAGCTTGGGGGGCTGATAATAGAAGAGTAACTGGAGGAGTTGGTGGACATGCTTTAACATTAGATCCTAATCGCTTGTTTATGGGCGGCGGAGGTGGTGCTGGTGATGCTAATGATAATATGGGTGGCGCTGGTGGAAGAGGTGGTGGAATTGTATTTTTAACTGTTTATGGAGCAATTTCTGGTACAGGAACTATTAAGCGAATGGTGGTGCTGGAGGTAATGCGACGGGTCCCACTCCTCCTGCATTTAGTTCGCAAAAATCAGGTGATGATGGCGCTGGTGGCGGAGGTGGAGGCGGTAGTATCTATATCCAGAATAATCTACCCATTCCCAATTCCATTGCAATTAACGCCAACGGTGGCGTTGGTGGAAATCAAAATATTCAATTAGGTATATTAGCTACGCCAAACTTTGAGGGGCCAGGTGGTGGTGGAGCAGGAGGAATGATTGCATTTTCTTCTGGAACACCAATTCAAAGTGTTACTGGGGGACTTGGTGGAACAACCAACTCAACATTAGTAAGTAATTTTCCCTATAACGGTGCTACTGGCGGAGCTTCTGGAATAGATAATGTTACGGCACCATTTTTTGATATCATAGTCCAGGATGACACCTTGTGTGGTGGAGGGTCTACTACTTTAGTAGCGACAGTTGTTGGAAGCATTCCTGGCGGTGCCGATGTTCAATGGTACGATGCGCCCAATGGAGGTAATATAGTCCATACGGGAAGTTCTTTTACTACTCCGCCCTTGACTGTTAATACAACTTATTATGTAGGGGTTTGCCCAGGTACTTTTAGAGAAGAAGTCACTGTTTTTGTTTCACCACTTATTGAAATTGATGGGCCTCCTGTTGTTTCAGACGAAACTTGCGCGGGTAACGATGGTGCGATTTCTGGCTTGATCGTTTCTGGTGGAGCAGGGGTCTTAACGTATGAATGGAATGGTCAAGCAAGTGCTTCGCCTGACTTGACGGGTGTTATTGGAGGTAGTTATACCTTAGTCGTTACTGATGAAAATGGTTGTACAGCCTCCGAGGGTCCCATTACGGTAAACGCTTCGCCAGGACCTTCTATTGATACAGTAAACTTAGTAGTTAATCCGGAGTCATGTATAGGGAACGATGGAGCGATTACGGGTATCACGGCAACAGGTACTGGTTTGACATTTGAATGGAACGGCCAAGTCTCTGCTACAACTGATTTAATAGGTATTGCAGGCGGAAATTATACACTTGTGGTAACAGACGATCAGGGGTGTATATCAACTTTAGGTCCAATTAATGTGCCATCTGTTGCTGGTCCTGTTATAGATACTACTAATTTAGTGATAACGGATGAATCCTGTGCAGGAAATGACGGTGCTATATCGGGCATTGTAGTAAGTGGATCAGGATTAGATTTTACATGGAATGGCACACCTTCGGGAACATTGGATTTAGTTGGCATTACAGCGGGAAGTTATACATTGGAGGTTACGGATCAAAATGGATGTACTAGCGTTGCAGGGCCATTTATAGTGCAGCAAGTGGGTGGTCCATTGATTGACGATGCAGCCGAGATAATCACAGATGATTTATGTGGCCAAGGTGTTGGTAGTATTGAAGGAATTTTAGTTACAGGTGATCTCGCCACTTGGGAATGGAATGGAAACGCAGCAACAGGTGCAGATTTAATTAATATCACAGCAGGAACATATACGCTTGTAGTTACTGATATAAATGGTTGCTCTTCCACCGCAGGACCTTATGTTGTTCAGGATATCCCTGGGCCGGAGATAGATACAGCTAATATGGTCATTCAGGATGAGAGCTGTGTTGAAAATGATGGCAGCATAACAGGAATAAATGTTACAGGTAACAATGTAGTGTATGCCTGGAATAACCAAGTAGCTACTTCACCTGATTTAAGCAATCTGACAGCAGGAAATTACACATTGAATGTCGCAGATGAAAATGGATGTGTTGCTTCAGCAGGACCATTTACAATTAATTTTGTTCCAGGCCCAACAATTGATGACGCACAATTGGCTGTCACTGATGTGAGTTGCGAGGGCATGGATGGTGCAATTTCAGGTCTTATTGCAACCGGAAACAACCTGTCATTTGAATGGAATGGCGAAAATGCAAACCTCGACTTGGTTGGAGTAGGTGCAGGTAATTATACTTTGACGGTTACAGATGAGAATGGTTGTACTTCAACTTATGGTCCTATTAACATTCAGCAAGCTCAACCAGGAAGCGTTGAATCTTTTGCTGTTCCTTCAACAATTTTTGTGGGTGATAATAGTCAGATAAATACGAATTTCGCTGGCGGAGGTAATGTGCAATCTATTGTTTGGTCGCCTGATAATGACCTTAGCTGTAATGATTGTTTAGAACCATTAGCAAACCCTTCAGAAACAACAATTTATACAATAACTATAACAGATGAATTTAACTGTGTGGTTTCAGATACAGTGATTATCAATGTTTTGTCACCCTGTGAAACAGTGTTTGTACCCACGATATTTAGCCCTAATGGAGACGGTAAAAATGATTTTTTCTGTGTTTTGGATGATTGTTTAGCATCCGGTACAATTCAAGTGTTTAATCGTTGGGGGGAACTCGTTTTTGAAACATCAGATATTACGCAGTGCTGGGATGGTACGCATAAAGGTGTCAATGTCAACTCAGGTGTTTTTGTATATCAAATTGAAGGAGGTTTAGTCACGGGAGAGAACATTGTAGTCTCTGGGAATGTTACGGTTATTCGATAGTTATGTATTTAGGTTACTAAATTAGTGGATTGTAGAGTTATGAGAAAAAAAATAGAAATAAACTATGAATACTTTGAAAACATCGAAGCGCTAAATAAAGAAGAGTTGGTGTTATTTCAGGCTGCCGACCAAGCAATGGAAAATGCTTATGCACCTTATTCAAAATTTAAAGTTGGTGCTGCCTTACTGTTGGAAGATGGAACTATTGTAAAAGGATCAAATCAAGAAAACGTGGCCTATCCATCTGGCTTATGTGCTGAACGGACGGCTATTTTTGCTGCTGGAAGTAATTATCCCGACAAAAAAATAAAAAAAATTGCAATTGTAGCGAAAGGCGACTTAATTAGTGTAGAAAACACACTAAGCCCCTGTGGAGCTTGCCGTCAAGTGATGGCTGAAACAGAATCAAGACAGCGTGAAGCGTTTGAAATATTACTTCGAAATTTTAATGGTTCTGTTGTTAAATTCAAAGGTGTTTCATCGTTACTTCCTTTTATTTTCGGGGCTTAAGCCGTTTTTATCAAGTTAAGTTTACAAACAATTAGAGCGACTTTCAACTGGAAATAGTATTCTTTGATTAGAAATTTTTGTTTGAAAAAAAAATGATTAGATTTGTCCAGCTTATTTAAAACTAGTGCATATGGCGACAAAAGCAACGAGTAAAGGAAAGACAACAACAAGAAAAACGAAAAATACTTCCAATGAAAAATTTGGAAAAGATACTTATGTAAAGTGGTATAAGGATATGCTTTTGATGCGAAAGTTCGAAGAAAAAGCGGGGCAGTTGTATATTCAGCAAAAGTTTGGAGGATTTTGTCACTTGTACATCGGTCAAGAAGCGATAGTTGCAGGGACAGTTTCAGCCTCTAGACCAACAGATAAGCACATGACGGCTTATAGAGATCATGCTCATCCCATCGGCTTAGGTACTGATGTTCGTGTATTAATGGCTGAATTGTATGGCAGACAGACAGGTTGTTCAAAAGGTAAGGGAGGCTCCATGCACTTTTTTGATAAAGAGAAAAACTTTATGGGTGGGCATGGTATAGTTGGTGCTCAGATTCCTATGGGAGCTGGAGTGGCATTTGCAGAGAAATATCAAGGTACAGATAATGTTGTTTTTGTATCAATGGGAGATGGTGCTGCACGACAAGGAGCATTGCATGAGACATTTAACATGGCTATGTTGTGGAAATTGCCTGCAATTTTTATAATAGAAAACAACAATTACGCCATGGGTACTTCAGTAGAAAGAACTACAAATGTCTTAGATTTAGAAAAATTGGGTTCTTCATACGAAATGCCGTCTTACACCGTTGATGGAATGTCTCCAGAGGCCGTGCATGAAGCAATTGAAATGGCAGTGGAAAGAGCTAGAAAAGGAGAAGGTCCAACTTTGCTAGATATCAGAACCTACAGGTATAAAGGTCATTCGATGTCAGACCCACAGAAATACAGAACAAAAGAAGAGGTTAAGGAGTACCAATCCAAAGATCCAATTGAACATTGTTTAAGTATTATCAAGGAAAGAAAATACTTAAGTGAAGATGAGATTAAAGCAATTCAAGATTGGGTTGCGAATGAAGTAAAAGAGGCGGTTGAATTCGCAGAAAACTCTCCTTACCCACCAGCAGAAGAACTGTATATTGATGTTTACAAAACAGAGGATTATCCATTTATTAAAGAATATTAAATTATGGCAGAGGTAGTATTAATGCCCAAACTTTCGGATACAATGACCGAGGGTGTTGTGGCAGAGTGGCACAAAAAAGTTGGCGACAAAGTAGTATCTGGTGAGTTATTAGCTGAAATTGAAACTGATAAAGCTACCATGGAGTTCGAGTCATTCTATGATGGTGTTCTATTACATATCGGAATCCAAAAAGGAGAAACAGCACCAGTTAATGATGTTTTAGCTATAATTGGCGAAGAAGGGGAGGATGTAGAAGCTATCCTGGCAGATGTTAAAAAAGGACAATCTGATAATGAGCCAGAAGAGAAAAAAGAGGTCGCTGCTCCAACTGAGGAAAAAGAAGAAAAAGTAGAGGAAAAACCAGCAGCTCCTCAACCAGAAATAAAACAAGAGGAACAGACGTCTTCCGCCGCTTCAGTTTCTTCTTCATCAGATGGACGTGTTTTCGCGTCTCCACTTGCCAAAAAGTTAGCCGCAGATAAGGGCATTGACATTGCACTTGTACCAGGTACAGGAGAAAATGGTCGTATTGTAAAGAGAGACGTAGAAAATTATGTGCCTTATGAAAGACCAAATGTAGGATATACACCAGCTGCTGTTGGGACAGAATCTTATACTGATGAGCCTATTTCGCAAATGCGCAAAACCATAGCGAAAAGATTAGCAGAAAGTAAATTTACAGCACCTCATTTCTATTTGACACAAGAAATAGACATGGATGAAGCGATTAAAGCGCGAAAGGCAATAAACGCTGTTGATGGTGTTAAGGTTTCTTTTAATGATATGGTTGTTAAGGCTGTGGCTTTAGCGTTGAGAAAACATCCAACGGTAAACAGTGCGTGGTTGGGTGATAAAATCCGAAGAAACGACCACGTCCACATTGGAGTTGCTGTAGCTGTTCCTGATGGTTTGCTTGTTCCAGTAGTAAGATTTGCGGATGGAAAAGGGTTGCAGCAAATTGGCGCTGAGGTGAAAGACTTTGCACAAAAAGCTAAAGATAAAAAACTACAACCGCAAGATTGGGAAGGAAATACTTTTACAATTTCTAATCTTGGAATGTACGGAATTGAAGAATTTACTGCAATTATAAACCCGCCGGATAGCTGTATTTTAGCTGTAGGTGGAATTAAACAAGTACCCGTAGTGAAAAATGGTGCTGTTGTTCCCGGGAACATCATGAAGGTGACTTTATCCTGTGATCATAGGGTAGTTGATGGCGCTTCAGGTTCTGAATTCCTAAATACATTAAAATTGTACCTAGAAAATCCAGTGATGATGCTGGTTTGATAGTAAAACAAATACTTTGGAAAAAGCGTTGGTAGATCATCAACGCTTTTTCTATTTTAATGGACGCTAGCTATCTTATCTTTTGAATGCTTCAATTCCCTTAGGAGAAATTAAGTAATCTAAGGGGACATCAGTTCCCTCTGTGTCGCTTATTGTTGCAATAGAAGGGAAGTAATTTAACCCGATTAATAAAGCATCTTCTCTACAGTTCTCCAAAAAACGATCGTAAAACCCTTTTCCATATCCCACGCGATATCCTTTTTCATCTGAAATTAATAATGGTATAAATATAACATCCAATAAAGCAGGATGAATTATTTCTCCGTTTTGAGGCTCTGGAATACCCCACTCATTGTTGGTGATAATTGTATCATCAGATAATTTTCGATGACCCATTGCTAATTGTTCTAGCATGGTGAATGGCAAAGCAAGAGTGTTTTTTTTCGCTAGAAACTCTATAATTGGGGCTGTTTCTAACTCATTTAAACGCGCTATAGGAAGAAATATACTGATCACCTTATTTTCCCACTTAAAATGTTCAGCTAAGTGCCCAAAAATATGGCTTGAGGCGATTTTTCTTTGAGCTAAAGTTAACTGACTTCTTTTCTCCTTAAATAATTTTCTAAGTACTTTTTTTGTCATTGACCACAAAAATTTTAATCTAAATTAAGTATAATAGCTTAATGTTTTGAACAATTTTTGTAATTATGCGTAATATATTATGGGATGATTGTAAGTCTCCTAGTTACTAAGTTACTCATATGGATTAATCAAAAAGGTATGATGCGTATATTTTATTCTTTTATGTTACTATCAGTAATGATGTTTGCAAGTTGCAGAAATGACAAAATTGAAGAGCCAAATGCTTTTAATCCAGATTGTGATGAAATTATTTCATTTAATGCAGAGATTATTTCCGTTATGATTAACTCTTGTGCAACTTCTGGTTGTCACAATCAAGGAATTGCCTCAGCTGGTTATATATTTGAAAATCATGCGCAAATAGCAGAAAATGCAGAAATGATTCTTGCCACAATTAGACACCAGCCAGGTGTAGTTGCTATGCCTGTTGGTCAGCAGTTACCTCAAGCATTTATTGAAAAGTTTTTCTGTTGGATGGAACAAGGAAAGCAAAATAATTAATTAGTAAATCTATTTAAAAATAATGAATCACTATTTCATATAAATCTTATCAAAGCCATGAACAAATTTTATTATTTAATACCGTTTGCCTTTTTAGGATTGTTCTTATTGCCTGCTCACAAGGCTGAGCATCAAATCTCTACTTATCATGCAAAACTTTGGAATACCAGCGGACCATCGGGCGGTTTTACAGGTGCTCCAGGAGAAAATAATTGTACCAACTGTCATGCTGGTGCTGTTCAAGATGGAAACAATGGGGAAAACCTATTAACTTTCAATGATGGTCAGAATGAGGTAGCGCTAGGTGTTGCAAGAATGATGACGCTCAATTTCACCTCTGGCGCAGTTAAAAATGGTTTTCAGTTAGTGGCATTAGACGAAAATGATGATATGGCAGGAGCTTTTATTATTACTGATCCTGCGAATACACAGTTAAGATCTCAAGGGTTACTCGGACGTCAATATGTAACGCATACCTCTGGGGGGACTAGCCAGAGCCAATGGTCTTTTGAATGGGAGGCGCCTAGCTCTGCGGAGGCCATAACATTTTACGTTGCGACAAATAGAACCAATAATGGGAACAATAGCAGCGGTGATGTGATTTATTTATCCTCTCACACCTTTTCTGTGGAAGAGGGAGACCCATCTGCCAATATTTCCGAACAATGGAAAAATGCATTAGAATTTGGCTATTTGGTTCATAAGCATCAACTTGTTATTAATGGTGAATTAACGAACAAAGCAGATTTGCATTTGAATGTATTTGATTTAAAAGGTAAAGCATTATTAGTTCAAAATTTGGGCAAATATTTAGAAGGAGAACTTCAGACATCTATAGATTTACCTCACAACATGGAAAACGGTATATATGTTGCCACCTTGTTCCTGAATAACCAACCAATTTCTAAAAAGTTCATGATACATAGGTAATTGCGCTAAACCCAATGATGGGTTAATTATTAGGATTTTGGTATTAATTAGTTGAATTATTCTCAAAAATCATTAAATTAATTATTCTTTAACTGATTATATGGATTCTACCAAGTATTTTTTTTAGTTTAGCATTCTCAAAATCAATTATGCGAAACTTTTTGTACATTTGTCTAGGTTTGTTATTGGTTAGCTGTGCCGCAAAGATTCCTTTCTCAAAACAATTAATGGAAGATTTTAACTTAACCGAAAAGGATCTTCGTAAAGTACAGTTTTATACATCCCATACCATCATCTTAGAAAGACAAACCGCAAAATCCAATAATGCAAAGGCTGTAGAGAAGGGGGAGCTTGTTGTAAGTTCTTCTTCCTTATC
>JAFIEX010000025.1 GCA_020832365.1 Crocinitomicaceae bacterium | reverse complement strand
ACTGGGGCTTTTAGTGGGCCTCATCTTCCTTCATAAATCGAAACTTAAAAATCGTACGCCAAAGCTTGTTGTTCATGATTTCAACTTTTCCATTCAATTGTTCAGCAACAGTATTGATTAGTTCCATACCGAACGATTCTTCGTACTTTTCCTTGTCTATCCCAACTCCATTTTCTTTGTAGGTAAGTATGAAGCAATCACTGTCCTCCCAAAGTTCAATTGCAATAATAGGGTCGGTAATTTCATCCGTGAAACCATATTTTATACTATTGATTATTAACTCGTTCAAGATAATTCCTAAATAAATCAGCGTGTCTACTTCTAAAAAAGTTTCTCGTGTATCAATATCAATTTTTAAATTTTTTTGCGGTGCATATTTTTTAAGTTGCTCAGTTAATTTTTGCAGGTATTCCATTGCTTGAATTCGATCGAATCTATCTTGTTTATAAATGATATCATGAACCAATGACATTGCGTTGATGCGATTAATTGACTCTTCGAAAGATTGAATAGCCTCGTCGCTTTGCAGTTTGTAAGACTGCAAACGCAGCAAGCTTCCAACTATTTGAAAATTGTTTTTTACCCTATGGTGAATTTCTTTAAGTAAAAGTTTTCTTTCTTCACTTTGCTCAAAAATAATCCTACTCTTTACCTTTAATTGCTTCAGCTTTTTGCTAATATATAAAGAAAATCCAGCTAAAATTAAAAGGAGCATAATAGCAATAATAAGGATGATTCTTTGTCGGTTTTCCTTTTCAAGATAAACAGCCAGCCGTTTTTCGGCATCTTTATTAGCCAATAGTCGGTTTTTTTCGAATTCATATTTTTGGTTCTCTAGTTCAGATTTAGACTTGAGTTGATTTAAAGTAACATGTTCTTTAATGCTCGTATACTTTTTGTGCCATTTTAAAGCTAATGCCCAATCTTCCAATGATTCATAGATGGTAAAATATAAATGAGCAATGCGTTGATTCAAGTCGGAAAACCCAATATCACTAGCAATATCATTAGCCTTGTCTAGTGTTGCTAATGCGTTTTCAATATCTCCTTTAGAAAAATACACAATCGCCATGTTTTCAAGGGCAAAGGCCTGTCCTACTTTTTGGTTTTGTTTTATAGTAATTTCTAACGCAGCATTGAAATATTCCAACGCGCTGTCCCATTCTTTCCAATGCTTGTGCAACACTCCAATGTTGTTCATTACTTTTGCTTGTCCTTGCAGATTTTTGAGGTCTTTATATATTGCAAGTGAATTAGCATAGTTAATCATTGCTGCGGTTGTGTCTCCTAAATCTTTTTGAATCCCAGCAAGTAAATTAAGTACTTTTGCTTCGCCATGCTTGTCGTTATTCTTGCGATATATGGCTAAAATCTCATGAGACATGGCTAAAGAGATGTCTAGATTTTCTTGTTCTCTATATACAACAGACAATGTAAACATAACGTTTAAACGACCATTGATGTCGTTGAGATTTTCGTATAGATCTAATGCGCGCAAATTATACAGTATTGCATTATCCAAATCACCGATATCTTTAGATAATACGGCTAAATTATTCATGCAATCAGCGAGATTTTTGTTGTCCTGAATTTTTGTGAAATAAACAAGGGCTTTCTCAAAATTATCAATTGCTGCAAATCGTTCAAAGAGATAAAAGTGATAATAGCCTTTTGCGCTATAATAGCTACCTAATGATTCAGCTTGCTCGAATGTAAGCCCTATACTTGTAATATCTGAACCCACTAGACGATCTGCTATGAGACTTGCCTTGTTTAGGTATTTAGCAGCACTGTCCAATTGATGTTCAACGAGAAAAAGTTCAGATAATGCCACCACGGCAGCTAATCTTTGCTCTTCTGTTTTGGATGAGCTCAAATTTTGCAGAAGTTTACTTTTTTCCAAAGCATCACTGGCATGCATAAAACATGCATAAAGCATCAAAAACAGTATCGAACAACATCTCTGAATTAACATCTTTTTATTTAGGTGATATGTTTTTTGATTCTAAGTTTAAAAAACATTTATAATGACAAAAATAGTTCTTTTTAAACAAAAAGTCTAAGTTAAAAATCTAAAAACTAGGATGTTTTTTTTTTTTTATTAAAGTTGTTTGCAGCCTGCTTTAAAACTTCTTAAACTATTATTTCTTTGTTGCAGTTTATTACGTTTTTTATCTTGAAGATTTAAACAGAGAATTTACCAATAGTTTTGGAGGGAAATAGGAAATTAAGAGCCCTAATAGAGCAATAAGAGCGACAATCAAAAATCCATCTGTAATTGTGGGCTCAACAGGGAAAAAATCTTGAGGTGCGCCAGGCATTTGAAGAAGCCCAAATTTTAACTGCATAAAAACAACAGTATATCCCAAAATAATTCCGATGAGTAATCCTTGCATATTAATGAATAATCCTTGATAAAAGAATATTTTGGTCATTTTGTTTCTGGGAAGGCCCATTGCATCGAGTGTTCGAAGATCTTGTCTTTTGGCTACAAAAAGCATGATTACAGCAGCAATTAAATTTATAGCGGATAGTAAAAAAATAAATACTAGTATGAAAATTACAATTAGTTTTTCTGATTGGCTGGTTTTAAAAATTAATTCGTTTTTCTGCAAGTTGGTTTTTACTTCAAATTCACCTCCTACAATAGCGGCAACTTCTTGTTGCACGGATTGTAAATTAAATTTTGGCGCAACATCAATGAACAGAGCCGTTATTTCTTTGTCATATTGTAGCATCTCTCTTGCTTTTTCAAAGGGTAATAAGACATAGCCTGTATTTACTTCTCGATTGTAATTTATTGCGCCACCAACTAAAATACGCGAAGAGGTAAATGGAGACATACCAGGCCTAAGTTTTCCATCCCTTAATGGAACATGAAAGGTCACGAAATCTTTATTCTCCAAACTATTAGAAATATATGCATCTAGCCGATTTAATAGTTGAATACCAAAAATAGCTTGAGGATTATTTTCCGAAGAGAAAAGCGACGGTGTTCCATCGAGAAGGTGATTGTGTAAGTCAATAACATCAATAAAATTTTCATCTACACCAAGCATAATGGCATGTGCGGTTTTATCTTTACCTCGCTGCAAAATCACCACTTCTTCCACAGCTCTGCTAACTTGCTGCACTCCTGCAATTTGGGATATTTGGTCAATGGGGATTATTTTTTCTGGAAAGCTTTTAGAGGATTTATAACGGATAGATAGGGGGGGGTCAAATTTGGAGTACATTTGAGTCACCATTTGTTCTATACCGTTAAAGGCTGAAAGTAAAACAATTAATGCTGCAACTGAAATTGCTATTCCTACTACGCTTACCCTTGTTATAAGGTGAATAATATTACTTCCTGCCTTGGCTTTAAAGTAACGGTAAGCAATAAATTTAGCAATCATGAGCACTTTTTTACTTTTTCAAAAGCTCATCTATTTTCATCGCATAGTCTAAGGAGTCATCTATGCGAAAATCTAAATCTGGAATAATACGCAGTTTTTTTAATGCAACGCCTAAAGCACCTCTAACCTTACTTTTGTTTTCGTTTATAGACTTCAACACTTCTTCTTTGTCTGGTCCTGCGAAAATACTGAGGTAAACACGAGCCAAACTAAGGTCAGGTGTTACACGAACTACGGTTGGAGTAACCATTGCGCCGAGGCAGAAGGTTCTTGCTTGCTGTTGAAAAATAACTGCTAAGTCCTGTTGTATTTGTTGTTCTATCTTCTGTTGTCTTATGGACCCCATTTTTGAATTATTTTGCGATTATAACTTCCTCCACACTGGCGGCGGACGTTTTGATATAGTCAAACGTTTCAATGGGAGCTCCGGTAGGAAGCGTACCAAAAACATAGTTGATTCCGTCTATCTTGTGATTGTGAAAGTAGAAATACAATGCTTTATCTTCCTTTTGTTCCTCATCGTAGGTTTGCACCATCTGTTTGTATGCCAAGACCGTCTCTGTAGAAGAGATAACTTCGATATCAAAGATTTTTTTGTTATCCTCCATAATTCTTTTTTGGACAGTGATGCCGTCGTCTTGACCCCAATCATCAATGCGAAGCACAAAATCTTTGCTTAGACTAATCAACCATTTAAACGAGTCCATTTCATGTTTTACAGAAGGCTCTGTAACACCAATATTAGCTGTTTCATCGGGTAAAAACAAAAATGCATTTATTCCAAAAGGAACCAAGCTAAAAGATTCGAAATGATAAAGCTCATCTTTTACATCTACTTCATTTTGCTCTACTTCGGAGTTCTTAATTCCTTGATTACAAGAATATAATAGGCACAACAAAAGAACCAACACCGGCAAAGAATAAATTGTTTTTAAACAATTAGAGCAAGACATTATTTCTAAGTTTCATTAATCACTACTGCGAATATAAATAATCTCCAGCGTTAATTAAGCTTTTTAGCATTTAAATGTAAAATTACAACGATTTTACTCTTTGATAAAATTACCTAAAAGGTCATGGGAAAACTAATTTATAATGATTTCACACAAAATCTTAAACAAAACCAAACAAGGCTTGCGCAATGTAAGTTGTAATACCTATATTTGAATCTAACTAGTTTTAGCGAATGAAACAATTGAAAATAAAAGATTTGGAAAACATTAGTGGTATCAAAGCCCACACCATAAGAATATGGGAAAAACGTTACAATGTATTTGAACCAGAAAGAACAACCACTAAAATAAGGACCTATTCTGAGGCTGACCTTACTAAATTGTTGAAGATTACTTTTTTGATTAATCATGGAATTAAAATTAGTCAAATTGCAAAGTTAGATGAGGCGCAATTAAATGAATCTGTTCAAAACATTTACGCCAACAAAAACATTAATGAGGATAACTACAAACAACTTTTTTTAAATGCAACATTACAGTTTGATGAACGCGCTTATCACCAATTAATGGAGAACTGCATTGCGCAATATGGACTCCAAAAGACATACTTTCAGTTTTTACTTCCACTATTTGAAAAAATTGGTGTTTTATGGATGAGTGGAAGTATTACCCCAGCACAGGAACATTTTATTTCGCATCTTATTCGCAACAGTATAATTTGTGCTACGAATGAATTAAATAAAGAAAATAAATCGGCGAATATTGACTTTATATTATTTTGTCCTGAAGGGGAATGGCATGAAATAGGGCTGCTATTTTACCAATATCTTTTAAGAAAAGCAAATTACTCAACCTTGTATTTCGGGCAAAACACACCAATAAACTATGTCGTTGATGTTTTGGAACAAATAAACTTAAATAAAGGAGTTGTTTTATCTATCTTTAGCAGAGATCATATAAAACAAGTTGAAGAATTATATCAAAGTTTAAAAGAAAAAGACCTCGTGCTTTGTATTGGTGGCGCAATCAGCCAAGAGGCTATTGAATCAATATCAGGAGCCAAAAGTGTTCAATCTCTTTTTGATAGTTTAATTACAAAACCATCTTAATGTGTGTATAAACATACACATATTGCTTCTTTATACACACACATCTTTCTTCTAAAAAAAAACAATTTATTTCTATTTTGACTACTAAACGGTCTTGAAAGTCAATATATACTTGCTTTCTTTTAATTATTTACCGTGGTTAATAATTTTGGCACAATTATGTTTAATGTTTCTGGTATAAACTTAAACACAATAAACATGTCAACTTTAGAATTTAATGACACTTTAACATCGCTAGAAAACTATTTAATGGCTTTTGCGATGAATTACACCAAAAATGTTGAGGATGCGAGAGACCTGACGCAAGAAACGATGTTAAAGGCAATCCGATACAAAGATTATTACACGCCTAAAACAAATTTCAAGGCATGGGTCTTCACCATTATGAAAAATATTTTCATTAATCAATACAGAAGAAAGGTGAAGTCGGGAACTATTTTTGACGATTCGCAAGATTTGTATTTGTTGAATAGCTCTACTGAGAACAGAAATGCTCCAGAAAATCATATTGCAGCTCAGGAAGTACAAGCAAAATTAGATTTGCTATCTGAAGAATACAAAGAGCCTTTCGAAATGCATTATCTTGGTTACAAATACAAAGAAATTGCAGACCATCTTGGCATACCAATTGGAACGGTAAAAAGTCGTATCTTTATAGCTAGGAAAAAATTAATGGATATGCTTCCAGAGTATAAATACAGAAATAATTAAAATATGCAGCATAAGATTGTAGTAATTGGAAGTGGTGTTGCCGGATTGTCAGCGGCTAGTTTCCTCGCCAAGGCAGGGCATAAGGTAACACTATTAGAAAAAAATGACACCATTGGGGGTAGAGCTAGACAATTTGAGGTAGATGGTTTTGTTTTTGATATGGGGCCAAGCTGGTACTGGATGCCCGATGTTTTCGAACGTTATTACAATCAATTCGGATATTCAACGAAAGACCTGTATGAACTCATGCGATTAGACCCGAGTTATAGAGTTTATTGGAAAGACCAAACGCACAATGATATTCCGGCAAATCTTGAGGCATTTAAAGCATGGTTCGAATCGCTTGAACCAGGTAGTAGTGTTAAATTAGATAAATTCTTAAAAGAGGCTGCTTATAAATACGAGGTTGGGATCAATGACTTAGTTCATAAGCCAAGTCTAAGTATAACAGAGTTTGCTGATGCTAGAATAGCTACT
Organism: Crocinitomicaceae bacterium; assembly: GCA_020832365.1. Lineage (GTDB taxonomy): Bacteria > Bacteroidota > Bacteroidia > Flavobacteriales_D > Crocinitomicaceae > JAFIEX01. The sequence goes on along the minus strand of JAFIEX010000025.1, from coordinate 14,539 downwards.
GGCGTTTTTAAAATGCACTTGTTTTCTTCTTTTTCAAAATACATAAGAAAATATTTTAAGCACCCTAAAATTATTGAACTACTTGAGTTTCCTGTGTTATTCCTTGGCGCAATGCCAAAAGACACTCCTGCACTTTACTCATTGATGAACTACGCAGATATAGAGTTGGGCACGTGGTACCCAATGGGCGGTATGCACAAGATTATTGAAGCTTTTGAGAAAATTGCAATTGAACAGGGCGTAGAAATAATTACCAACAAAGAAGTAGAAAGCTTTGATATATCCGTTGACAAAAGTATTCAGCGGGTTAGTACCAAAGATGGTTCGGTTTATGATTGCGACATGGTCGTATCAGGCGCTGATTATGAGCATACAGATCAAACAATAGCTAAAGGTCATTCGAATTATTCTAAAACTTATTGGGACAGTAGGTTAATGGCACCTTCTTCATTATTGTTTTATTTGGGTATAGACACCGAAATAAAAGATATTTTGCATCATAATTTATTTTTTGACGAAGATTTTAATGATCATGCTGTAGCTATTTACAAACAGCCCGAATGGCCAAAAGCACCACTTTTTTATGCTTGCTGCCCTTCTAAAACAGATCCGTCTGTCGCGCCAGAAGGAAAAGAAAATTTATTTTTACTAATTCCATTAGCGCCAGACCTTAAGGACTCGGAAGAGATGCGCGAGAAGTATTTTCACATGATTATGGATAGATTAGAAAAGAAAACGGGTCAAGATATAAGAGCACACATCGTATACAAAAGAAGCTACTGTTTAAATGATTTTAAAGCCGACTATCACGCTTTCAAAGGAAATGCTTATGGTTTAGCGAACACTTTAAGACAAACTGCGTTTCTTAAACCAAAACTAAAAAGTAAAAAATTAAAGAACTTATATTATACGGGGCAACTTACAACCCCTGGACCTGGTGTTCCACCAAGCATTATTTCCGGAGAAGTGGTAGCCAAAGAAGTTGTTAAATCCCTACATAACTTTGTGCCAGCTTAGGTGCAGCAAAAAACTGAAACGAAGAACTTAAAAATATGAAAAGCATTTTTGACGAGTTATCCTTTGAGATAAGCAAACAAACTACCAAAAGGTATTCCACGAGTTTTTCTTTGGGAATCCAATTTTTGGGTAAAGAACTTAGAAAGCCTATCTATAATATTTATGGTTTTGTTCGCTTTGCAGATGAAATTGTAGATACCTTCCATGATTACGACAAAGAAGTTTTGCTTACTGAATTTAAAAGAGATACACATCTTGCTATCGAGCGAGGCATTTCTCTAAACCCAGTCTTAAATGCTTTTCAACAAACAGTAAATAAGTATCAAATCCCATTAGAACTAATAGATACTTTTCTCTACAGTATGGAAATGGATTTGGATAATTTCGAACACGACCAAGAAAGCTATAAAAAATATATTTTAGGCTCGGCTGAAGTTGTGGGATTAATATGCTTGAAAATTTTCGTCAAAGGAAACGAGCACGAATATCAAAGACTGAAGCCACTTGCGATGAAACTTGGTTCGGCTTTTCAAAAAATAAATTTCTTACGCGATTTAAAAGCAGACTTCAAAGATTTGGGTAGAACTTATTTTCCAGGAGTGGATATGTCGCAGTTTAACAACCAAGTTAAATTGGAAATAGAGGCTGATATTGAAAAAGACTTTGCCGCAGGCTATGAGGGTATCTTACAACTCCCAAGAGATGCCAGGTTTGGGACATATATGGCATACATTTATTACTATAAATTATTTAAAAAAATAAAAGAAATGCCAGCTGAAGTGATCGTTCAGCAGCGTGTGCGCATCCCAAATAACAAGAAATATCAACTCTTTGTGACTTCTTATGTCCGCCATTCTCTTAATTTAGTTTAATGGAAGAGGTAATACTTGTTGATGAAAACGACCAAATTATTGGCACTATGGAAAAGATGCTTGCACATCAAGAAGGGAGGTTGCACAGGGCTTTTTCAGTAATAATATTCAACGATAAAGGTCAAATGCTCATCCATCAAAGAGCTGCTGATAAATACCATTGTGGAGGACTCTGGACAAACGCATGTTGTTCCCACCCAAGATTAGAGGAGGATTTAATAGCTGCTGGTAAACGCCGATTACTAGAAGAAATGGGCTTTGTTACGGATTTAAAGCATATTGGGTCGTTTATTTATAAGGTGAAATTTGACAATGACCTGTATGAGCATGAATTAGACCACTTACTTGTAGGGTCGTATTCAGATGCTCCTAATCCTAGTCCTATAGAAGTAATGGATTGGGAATATGTAGAAATGGATGAAATTTACGAGGATATAAAAAATCAACCCAATTTATACACCTTTTGGTTTAAAAAAATTGTATTGGAACATAAGGATAAAATATTAAATAGCATTAGAAAAAATGAAAGTTTGTAGAAGAACAAAATTCAATTCGGCTCACCGCTTGTTAAATCATAATTGGAGCGACGAAAAAAACGCACAAGTTTTCGGTAAATGTAATTCCCCAAATTATCATGGTCATAACTACATTTTGGAAACATGGTTAGAAGGAGAAATCGATCCAGATACAGGATATGTTATTGATTTGGGGATTTTAAAAAATATTATCAAAGAAGAGGTAGAAGATCCTTTCGACCATAAAAACCTCAACTTGGATTGCCCAGAATTTAAAACGCTGAACCCAACTGCTGAAAACATTGCTGTTGTTATTTTTGGTAAGCTAAAAAAGCGTTTGCCACAGTTTAAATTAACTGTTCGATTATACGAAACAGAAAACAACTATGTGGAATATTCCGAGGACTATGATTGATATCATGTCCTAGTTTTGCTTAAATAATTTATTTTTTACTTGTTCTGAAAAGCATTATTTTTACGGATAAAATAAATTATGCTCCACCATAAACTCTTTATTTTAAGCATGCTAACCCTGCTTTTGTTTTCCTGTAATAAGGCTAATGATAGCAACGTCCATAAATATGAAAAACGAGTAGGTGTAAAATACGGACCAAACGACCGAAATGTCTTAGACCTATTCTTGCCCAAGGATAGAAACACAAAAGACACTAAGGTTTTTGTATGGATACACGGGGGTGCTTGGTCTGATGGTGACAAATCTGAGTTTAAGCATATTCAACCCTTTTTAGACACCACCCTAAACAGTTACGCTTTCGTAAGCCTGAATTACCGTTTGTTTAATGCTAATACTAATGCCAACCGTTTTCCTGCGCAAGAGGAAGATATTCAATTGGCCATGGAATTTATTTACTCAAAACTTAGTGAATGGAAAGTTTCCGAGAATGTGGTAATTGCCGGTGCAAGTGCAGGTGGTCATCTTGCTTTACTACAAGCTTTTAAGCACAATCAAAGTGGATTAATTAAAGCAGGTATCGCGTATTACCCTCCCACAGAATTAGTTTCCTATTTCCCAGCAAATTTATTATCAATAGCTGTATTACATGGTATTTTGAATGGCAATCCAAACCAACGACCAGAAGAATATTTTCAAGCTAGTCCAGTGAATTTCATCACAGCTGAAAGCGTTCCAACCCTCTTCTTTCATGGAACAGCAGATGACGTAGTTCCCATTCAACAAAGTGAGTTACTCAAAGAGAAGTTAGAAGAACACAATGTTCCGTATGACCATATTTATTTCGAAGGAGCCGGTCATGCTTTTTCAAGTCAAGAGGCGCAAGAGACGGTGCGAAGAATACGTGATTTTTTAAACTTGCAAGGCTTGTAAAATCTTTTGTTAATTGGTTGAATACAATCCAGTTAATCTACCATGTAAACAATATATGTGATGAACTTTAAAAGATTGTCAATGCTAATTTAAATTGTGTGCTTCATTGTGAGATGTTTTATTGTGATAAACGAACATTTTATATTCTCAATCCTTAATAATGGAAACATAAAATTTTAAAAATGAAAAAGACATTATTTGTTCTAACAACCTTGTGCTTATCTGCTTACAGTTATGCGCAGTTTTCTTTTAACGATGACCTAGAGATTGTTCAAGCATTATTTAAGAAAGCAAAAAAAGAATTAATTGCGGAAACTATGAGCCTAAAAGGAGATGAAGCCGAAAAATTCTGGACCATTTATGAACAATACGAGCAAAAAAGAAAGCCCTTAGCAAAGCAAAAAGTTGAAATTATAATTGCCTATGCAGTAGAATATGCATCAATGACTGATGAAAAGGCTGATGTTTTTGCTAAAGTGTATTTAAATAACCACTTGCAACAAGACATGTTGTTTAATAAGTTTTACAAAAAAATGCGTAAAAAAGTGGGTGCCCTTAATGCTGCAAAATGGCTGCAAATCGAAATATTTTTGCAAACTCAAATTAGGGCGTATATTCAATCAGAAATACCATTTATTAATAGTATAGAAGTCGTACAGCCAGTTATAAAAACATAAATTCCTGCAAAAGAAAACCTATTTGTTGTGGGTATTCCTGAAAAGGTTTACCCTTTTTTCAAGCTAGCCCCTTGTTTATCAAAGTCTAGCAAGGCAAAGACACTATACAATGGACTTATTCGACAGCAGTTGATAATGAAATTCGTATTTTTGTGTCTCAAAGCGATTCTTCATCAAGAAAATAACATGCTCAAATTTTTCTCTCTATCCATTGCGTTGTTGGTAAGTAGTATGTTCACTTTTTCTCAACAAATTTCCTCCTTTGGAAACGTGGATGTCATTGACAGTTATTATAATCCAGCTTTTACGGCATTTGAAAACGAAGTGAGAGCGGCGGCGCTGCATAGGCATTTACAAACAAATTCTCAAAATTTATTAGATGAATGGCGCGAGTTCATCTTTTTAGCTGAAATGGATATCCAAAAATGGAATTCGGGCATTGGGCTAAAATTATATCAAGAACACTGGGGTTTATCCCATACTAGGTCTGTAGAACTCAATTACCGCTATCAACTAAACATGAACGAGAATACCCGTTTTTCGCTAGGTTTAGGTGGTGGATATAAAGATTTCGATTTTAATGTTTCGGGGGTAGTTTTCCCAGGCATTCCAGAAGATTTTAATATCGAAAGAGAAGCAGGAGTTAATCTAAATGCCGGAATCGGTTTTTCGTGGAAAGAAAACCTTTACCTAGGAGCTAGTATCATGCAATTGAATGAACCTCGTATTAGTTTGATGGAATACAACCGACATTATGCCTTGCATGGACATTACCTTTTTTCAATTTCTGAAAAAACACAGTTACAGCCTCAGTTTTTATGGTTATTTAATAACGATATCAACATGTTGCGCGTCAACTTAAAAACCTACCACAATAACCGCTTTTGGTGGATGATTAGTTCTGGCCTAAACATTCAATTCATGGGTGCAATTGGTGTGCGACTTTGGGAAAAATTAGACCTTGGTTACGGCATTGACCTGTTTCGTAAGCAAAATACCAAAGTTTTTGGTGGTTACCTGCATGAGGTGGTACTATCGTATCGGTTGTGGTAAGGGGTGGTTTTTGAAGTGAGTTATGTTGTGTCAGTCAACGGTTTTCAGCTGCATAACCGGAATAACGATTAAATATACAGCTGTTGCGGAGCGAATTATATCTTTTGAATCCGTTTGATTATTTCCACCCCCTGACACACAAAACAAACAGAATTAAATCTATCTATTTTTACATTTTTGTATCAAATAGATGGTTTTTGGTAGAAATAAATGCTTATTTATACAGCTTGATGATTTACTGTCATAAAGGATTGGGTAAAGACCAATGATTTGTTTTTTCATTTAGTGTGGTCGCTCCAATGTTGTAAGCATATAACGCAGCGGGCAGAAAAGTAAACTTTATTCCATGCAATTCTTTCACCCCTAGTTTATCAATAGTGGTAACAACGGCACTGTCTAGCTTGTTGGATGCACAAAATTTAATCAAACTTTTTAAAGCTTGCGGTTTATCAAAGTAGCGGTTACTCCACTTGATTTCTACTCCCCATACAGGTTTGTAATTTTTATCATCGACTAAAACAAGATCAACTTCTCCTTCATTCCTGCCTTCTTTCCATCTGGCATAAGTTAAATCAAGCTGCTCACGGTGCATCCATTGTGATAGAATTGCTGTTTCTACAATGTTTCTCATTTCTTGATCGGATTCATGTATAGGAGAAAAAAGTGCCGTTCGAAGTGAAGGATTGGTCAGGTAAACTTTGAAACTCGTTATGCGTTGCAATCGTTTGGCATTGATCCCAACCTTATACAATACTTTGATGAGAAAAGCTGCCTCCAAATACTCTAAATATTTTTTTAATGTATCCTTCTGAATCCCACTTTCTCTGGACATTGTTTCGTACGAAAATTCGTTTCCGGTATTGTAAGCAATGTAAGTAAAAAACCTGTTTAATTCTTGAACGTCTCTAATTCCATATAGGCTTGGCAAGTCTCTAAGTAGCACTTTGTCCACAATATCATTTTTCACATACCTACCCATGTCGCTTTGTATTTTTTCCGATAAAACAACTTCGGGGTAGCCTCCAAAATTCATATAATTGATGAATTCTTTATTCAGTGCTTTTGCATCATGCGTTAAGCAATAGTTGATTTCCTTTCTCTCATATGCTATCGTACTTTCAAAAATTAAATGATCCAGTTTTTTTAAGTGGATATATTCTTGAAAGGTTAACGGAGGCAACAAAAAATCAGTAAATCTCCCTGCTCCGCTTTCTGTGCTATACCATTTTAGCGCTGCCGCTGCAGAACCTGAAACAATGAATTTCGTTTCGGGATAGGTATCGACCAATACTTTCAAATGTCTTTCCCAATGTTTTAGGTATTGAATCTCATCGAAAAACACATAACTGCCTTTCAAATCTTGAAGGTTTAATGCCGTTTTACAAAGTGTTAAAATGTCCTCTAAACTTAAATTGACATAAATAGGATTGTCAATTCCAACAAAAAAAAGTTGATGGGGATCGCTTCCATTTTGGAGTAGTTTTTCAATACTATGGAATAACATGACCGTTTTACCTACACGCCTTGGACCCATGAGCACCAATGCTCGCTTTATATCTCCCTCAATAACAAATGGATAAAATTCGTTAAAATATAATCGCTTCGACATGGAGCTATACGTTGCTGGTATTTCTCTAGTAACCCACCAAGGATTTTCGTACCGAAGGCGTTCGATAATCTTTTCTGTTGGAATAAGGTTTTGTAATGCCATAAAATTTCTTATTTATACAAAAATAACACAAATAAACAGATTAACATCTATCTATTTGAACATTTTTGTATCAAATAGATGGATTTTGGAAGAAATAGTTTCCTGTTTATACAAATTGGGTATTTGCACGAGCTGTGTTGTTGTTTGATGAGTATTGTCTTGTGAATAAGATAAAAAGCATGATATTTGTCTCGCACATAAGATAAAAACGGCTAAATTTGTCTTATCAACAAGATAAAAAAGCTTATTATTAACTTGGTTTTCAGTATCTTTATGTCGCCAAACAAAAAAATACAACATGCTACAAAACAAGGATATCATTAAAGTTCAAGAAATAAAAACCTTTTTTAAGAATACTTGGCTTGAACCTGAATTTTTATCCAAGTATTTCGATTTATTACGTTTTTCAAAAACCTCTGTGCTTTATAAGTCTGTAAAAGAATGTGGTGTACCTTTTTGGGATTTATTGAAATTGATTATATCATTACCATTTATGGGTGTTTCAAATGTTGGCTCTGCTTTTGATTCAAGAAGTAAAGTAGAAACGATAGCTCAAAAAGATACTTATTATCGTGCTTTGTCGAATCAAAAAATGGATTGGAAAAAATTACTTTTATTAATTATAAAACGCTACTTGTCTATGGATAAGCAGTTTACTTCAACTAAAAATAGTTACAAGTGTCTGATTTTTGATGATTCAGATTTGGAAAAGAGAGGCAAAAAAATAGAAGGTGTTTTCAAAATTTAATGGGATACTAGTGATTTGGCAACTTAATTATATGTCGCCAAAACTCTTATTTTTTTGTAGTTTTGGCGATATATAATTAATTGTATGTCAAAAATAGTTGGAAGAATAGAAGAACAAGCTGCACTTAAAGAAGCCCTTGAGAACGATAAGTCAGAACTTATTGCACTTTACGGACGAAGAAGAGTTGGTAAAACTTTTTTAATACGTGAGTTCTTCAAAAAGAATGTAATTTTCGAAGTGACAGGATTATTTGATGGCAATATGAATGACCAACTTGAAAACTTTACTAAAGAGCTCAAAAAGAGAACTAAAGAATCTATTGTAGATTTTCCGAATTCATGGCTTGATGCATTCACAAAACTGGAAGAATACATTGATTCGTTGGAAGATGTGCCGAAGAAAGTAATATTTATTGATGAATTTCCTTGGATTGCCACAGCCAGATCTAAATTTCTAATGGCTTTTGAAAACTTTTGGAATACATACTGCACAAAGAGAGATGACTTAATAGTTGTTATTTGTGGTTCGGCTGCATCTTATATGGTTCAGAAAATTATAAATAATAAAGGAGGTCTTCACAATAGAATCTCTCGAAAAATAAGATTGCTACCATTTAATCTGCGTGAAACAGAGTTGTTTTTAATAGAAAAAGGTCTTTCCTACACAAGGTATGACATAATTCAAATTTACATGGCTTTGGGAGGTGTACCTCATTACTTGGAAAAGCTACGAAAAGGATTAAGTGTTCCGCAAAACTTGGATAATTTATGTTTTAGCAAAGATGGGGTTCTGAATGATGAGTTCAATAAGTTATACGTTTCGTTGTTTGATGACTCTGAACGTCACATGAAGATCATTAAAACTTTAGCTAGTTCGAGCAAAGGCTTTACAAGGAATGAACTGATTCATAAAAGTGGAATTCCATCAGGTGGCGACTTCTCTCTTAAACTTGAGGAGTTAATGGAGTCTGGGTTTGTAACAGAATATCCTTATTATAAGAACAAGAAACAACTAACTCTCTATCGTTTGTCAGACGAATACTCCAAGTTCTATCTCAGATTTATTAACAACAATAAGCATGGAGGAAAAGGAACATGGCAAAGGTTGTGCACAAAACAATCATATGTTTCTTGGTCGGGTTTTGTTTTTGAAACATTATGTCTTAAACATATTTATCAAATAAAGAAATCACTCCGTATTGATGCTATCTATTCCACGAACAGTAGCTGGTTCAATGAAAATGCACAGGTAGACCTATTGATTGATAGAGATGATAATATTATTAACTTATGTGAGATGAAGTTTTACAATGCTCCTTATACAATTGATAAAAAATATTATTTGAATCTGAAGAATAAACTTTCCGAATTACAAAAAGAGATAGGTACTAAAAAAAATATTTTTATTACAATGGTTACCACTTATGGGATTAATGAAAATATATACAGTAAAGAATTAGTTCAGAACAACCTTGATATGAATGCTTTATTTATTGAATAGGGTTTATAACCCGCCAAAACCACACTTTTTTTAAAGTTTTGGCGGATTACACCCTTGTAAAAAGTGGAATTATAGCAATTGTTAATAATGCAACTAAAGTTTCGGGATTGCCAACTTTCTGATAACCAATTGAATAAGAATTAAAAAATGTTGTATTTTTCATTACAAATCATTATTTTTGAATTAGTTACAAACAAAAATCTAATTCAGAAAAATGCAACAGAACAAAAACACAAAATCGCTTCTTATCGTCAAAATTCATCAGCGCTGGTGGATAAATTATGTCTTGTGAATAAGATAAAAAGCATAAGATTTGTCTCGCATACAAGATAAAAACGTCTAAATTTGTCTTATCGACAAGATAAAAAAGCTTATTTTTGTCTTATCAACGAGATAAAAATGAAAAATCTATTCAAAAAAATAATCATTGAAAAACAAGAATGGTTAAAATCAATTGAGGTAATTGAACGCGATTACCGAATTGAGCCAAAAGCGAATTATGTGTTCACTGGTCTCAGAAGAGCGGGGAAATCTAATTTTTTATACCAACTCATTCAACAACATTACAGTGAAAATGATTTGAATGATGTACTGATGGTAAATTTTGAAGACGAGCGATTGCTGGAGGTTCAGGCAATTCATTTACACGAAATACTAGATGCATATTATGAATTATACACCATGCAACCTATTGTTTTCCTAGATGAGATTCAGACTATTCCTAATTGGCAAAAATTTGTTAGAAGATTAGCTGATGAAGGACTACGGGTTTTTGTTACCGGAAGTAATGCTGAAATGTTAAGTGCTGAAATAGCTTCTACCTTAGGGGGACGATTTATTAACAAAGAAATTCTTCCACTTTCTTTTCGTGAATATTTAAAGTTCTTACAGTTTAACTATACTGAAAAAACAAAATTTTCGGCTGACAGACACGAATTGCACCGCCTATATGAGGACTACTTGAAACTAGGAGGATTCCCTGAGTTAATTCATTTTGAGAACAAAAAAGAGTACTTATCCAGCGTGTATCAAAAGCTTTTCTATGGTGATTTAATTGCACGGTATTCGATTGAAAATAGCAAAGCGCTAAAGTTGATGGTGAAAAAATTAGCGGAGAGCGTGAACAACGAAACCTCTGTAAATCGCATAAAGCATTTAATTAAATCGACTGGACTGGCAATTGGCAATAACACGCTGTTTGATTATTTAGGATACCTAGAATCTTCTTATATGATAGGTTCAATTTCCAATTTCCACAGCAAATTCTCCGAAAAAGAAACGAACAAAAAATATTATTTTTTAGATAATGGAATATTGAACTTATTCCTTTTTGATCAAGATACTAAATTGTTAGAAAATGTTGTTTACATCCAATTAAGAAGACTCGGAGGAACGATTTATTTTCTCAAACGTAAATTGGAAGTAGATTTTTATGTGCCGGAGAAAGAATGGCTGATACAAGTTTCTTACAGCATTAAAGAGAAAGAAACATTTGAGAGAGAAGTCAAAGCGCTTCACCTATCCATGAAAGAATTAAATTTGCAAACTGGATATATTTTTACGTATGACGAAGAAAAAACAATTACTACTGAGTTAGGGACAGTATATGTGGTACCAGTATGGAAGTGGTTGCTTGACGGATTTCAATATTAAACTACTCTTTGTATCAAAGCCTTTTATGCAACAATCAGCGTCCGATACCCCAATTCAAGCCATTAAGTTCATCAACTTAATACTATTTAATCTGCTTTGCCGTTTTTAATTTTTTAAATTCGCTTTATGCATAAAATGCTTTTATTCATCTCTCTGGTTGTTAGTCTGCAAATTTGGGGGCAAGAAACCCGCACAATCTCAGGCTACATCATGGACAAAGCAAGTGGTGAGTTGCTGGTTGGTGCTGGGGTGTATGATGCGCAACACAACTTGTTTACAGCGACCAATGAATACGGATTTTTTAGTTTAACCACGCCAAATACAACAACTGAAATTTACGTCCGCCTATTTTCGTACAACGAAACTTCCATGCTAATTGACAAGGGGAATCAACAGCTCAATATTTACCTCAGCCGCATTCAAGAATTTGAAGACGTCGATGTGATTGGCGAAAAAAACGCTACTGAAAATGGAGAAGTGGCCATTGATTTCCAGTTGGAAAGTGTGGAAAAGCTGCCCATGATTTTAGGAGAACGGGATGTTTTTCGGGTGATGCAACTATTACCTGGTGTTAAATCTGGCGGAGAGGCGTCCAGCGGCTTATATGTCCGAGGTGGAAGTCCAGACCAAAATTTAATTCTATTGGACGGTGTGCCGGTTTACAATGCTTCTCATCTTTTTGGTTTTTTTTCAGTTTTTAATTCTGATGCGCTTTCCAATGTGAAATTGATTAAAGGTGGTTTTCCTGCGCGCTACGGCGGACGAGCTTCTTCTGTAATTGATATTCGCTTGAAAGAGGGAAATATGCGAAATTTCAACATGGAAGGTTCCTTAGGGTTGATTTCAAGTAAGTTGTTAATTGAAGGGCCAATTATCGAAGACAAACTTTCCTTCGCGGTGAGTGGAAGAAGAACCTATCTCGATATTTTGGCGAGTCCATTTATCGCAGCTTTTGGAAACGGTGCAAAGGCAGGTTATTTCTTTCATGATTACAATGCAAAAATGCAATACAAAATCAATGAGCGACACCGTTTGTTTTTAAGTGGTTATTTCGGAAAAGATAAAGTGTATGTAGAAGACAGATACACCGGAAGTCCGCAACTTGGAAATGGCGGTTTTGAAGATGTTTTCGCAGTGAAGATGCAATGGGGTAATGAAATTGGCGCCTTGCGATGGAATTACCAAATTTCTCCGAAGTTGTTCAAAAACACAACGGTAACTTATTCTAATTATAAGTTTGAAACGGGAGTAGCTCAAAGTTATTACGAAGTCAACAATGCATTTAGTAAAGATTTAATTTCAAGTTCCGCCTTTGGAATGTTTTCGGGTGTCCAAGATTGGGGAATCCGCTCAGATTTTAATTACCGACCAAACAACAAACACACGATTCGCTTTGGTGCGTATGAAACCTATCACACTTTCCGTCCTGGGCAAAATTATCTCAATGTGAATAACGCTGAGGAAAAAATTGACAGCATTAGTGGTTCTTCGAGTTTGTATTCTCATGAATTGGGGGCTTATATTGAAGACGAATTTAAAATCACCAATCGTTTAAGTGTAAACGCTGGATTTCATTTTGCGTTATTGCATGTTAATCGCACCAATTACTTCGCTCCACAACCCCGTATCAATGCCAAATTTGATTTGAATGAAAAAAGTTATTTGCGCGCGGGAGCTTCTCGTATGACGCAATTTTTACACCTGCTTTCCAATTCAGGCATTGGATTACCAACGGATTTATGGTTGCCTGCTACTGAACAAACACGTCCCATAGAAGCGCAACAAGTGGATTTAGGTTTTGTAACCACGCCAAGAAAAGGATGGCTGTTGAGCATTGATGGCTACTACAAAAAACTAGATAATTTGATTCAATATAAAGAAGGAACAAGTTTTCTAATGGCTTCCACCGATTGGCAAGAACGTATCACAGTAGGTGAAGGATGGGCGTATGGAGCGGAAGTGTTTTTAGAGAAAAAAGTCGGCAAATGGACCGGTTGGGGCAGCTACACCTTGAGCTGGTCAGAGCGACAATTTCAAGATTTAAACCAAGGCAGAAGGTTTTTTCACCGCTACGACCAACGACATAACCTTAGCATTGCATTGACCTATGCACACAACAAAAAATGGGACTTTGGAATGGTGTTCGTTTACGGCACAGGAAATGCACTTACCTTGCCAACTCAACTATTTTCATCTTCTTCTCATGAGTTGGTAACAAGTCCTGCTACTTGGGGTGGAATTTATGATCAAATTTGGGATTTAAGCAGCTTTGATGAAATGAACGGCTACCGCATGCCATCTTACCATCGACTGGATTTAAGTGCGAATCGAACAAAAGAGAAAAAACACGGGACATCCATACTTTCTTTTTCCATCTATAACGTTTATAATCGTCAAAATCCTTTTATGCTTTACCCAGGAAGAAATAGTGATGGAAACCCAGCACTGATGCAAGTGGCATTGTTCCCGATTATCCCATCCATTAGTTGGAACTTCAAATTTGACTTAACCTCTTACAAAAAAGCACAACATGAATAAATTTCCATTTTATATCGCTATAGTTTTGGTCATTTTACTTTTGACGAATTGCACCAAAGAAGTGTTATTCAAGGGAGATGAAACGGCGGCCTCACTGGTTGTGGATGCAGTAGTGGAAAATGATTCCATTTTTGCGTTACGACTAGAAAGAAGTGTGTTCTTTTTAGATCAGGTGGATAATCGAAAAATCACCAGCAATGCGGTATTGACTTTGTTTGATTTGACGAATGATGAACAATACGAAGTCACTTCACCAACAGAAGACAACCGTTATGTTTTTCCAACACATGTAAAGCCTGCAACGAATTACAAATTACAAATTGCTCATCCTGATTTTGAAACAGTAGAAAGTACCATTCAAACAGTAAAAACAGTTCCTATTTTGAGCTGTGATACAGCAACATTCATTCATGAGCCTTGGTGGCAGCGAGGGTTGATTACCTCTTTATCGTGGCAAGATCCACCCGATGAAGAAAACTTTTATATGGTAGTCATTCGACAAACGCAAGAGGTACTAGAAGAATGGGAAATGGAAGTGCAAAATTTGAGTTTCACCACAGAAGATTTGGATTTAATTCAGCCAGAAGTATTTGAAATATTTGAAGATCAATACGTCACCTACCAAGTAGCCTTATTTAATGATTTGACCTTCAATGGTGGCGTTAAAACGTTTGATTTTGAAATTACGCATCCCTTTTATTTGAGCAATCCAGATAATTTCCGTGAACGCAAAATCGAGATTCGATTAATTTCTGTTTCTAAAGACTTTTTCAAGTATTGGTTGGATGTTAAAACTTTCGGAAATTTGGACGAATTTAGTGAACCTTTACAAATTCACACCAACATTCAAAATGGGTTCGGAATATTTGGTTCTTTGGGTTATTCCGTGTTTACGATGCAGAATTATTGA
>JAFIEX010000024.1 GCA_020832365.1 Crocinitomicaceae bacterium | reverse complement strand
AAACAAACAAAAAAAGCTGCTAGCACCTATATTTTCCATTATTTTTGCGTTTCAAATTTGGAGCAATGTTAGAGATCACGAGACTAAGAAATGATAAAGATGAAGTAATTGAGCAACTTCGCAAGCGTGGGGTTGATTTCACAAAAGAAGTTGCGCTTGTGCTATCCGTTGATGCACAATGGAGAGCTGCTAAAACCGAATTAGAAACAATCCAAGCTGAAAGCAACGGGTTGTCTAAAGAAATTGGTAAATTATTTCAGGCTGGTGATACAGCAGCGGCGAATGCAGCAAAAGAAAAAACTGCTGCATTAAAAAGTCAAGAACAAACACTCAAATCACAGGTTAATCAATTAGAGCAGGAGCTCCGTGAAGCACTTTATCAAATACCAAATGTGCCAGTAGCAGAAGTAAAAGAAGGGAAATCTGAAGCAGATAACGAAACGGTATTTGAGGCGGGACCAAAAAGAACTTTTTCCTTTACACCAAAAGCACATTGGGACTTGGCACAACAATATGATTTGATAGATTTCGAGCTTGGCGTTAAAGTGACAGGTGCTGGATTTCCATTTTATAAAGGTAAAGGCGCTAAATTACAAAGAGGTCTAATCAACTTCTTCTTGGATGAAGCTGAAAAAGCGGGTTACCAAGAGCATATTGCACCATTAGTCGTAAATGAAGCGAGTGGATATGGGACGGGGCAGTTGCCAGACAAAGAGGGACAAATGTATCATATTGGCGCAGATGATTTGTATTTAATCCCCACTGCGGAAGTTCCTTTGACTAATATTTACCGCGACGTCATACTACCGAATGAATCTTTTAGCATTCGCTTATGTGGTTATACGCCTTGTTTCCGGCGTGAAGCAGGATCTTATGGCAAAGATGTTAGAGGGCTAAATCGCTTGCATCAATTTGATAAAGTAGAGATTGTTCGAATTGAGCACCCCAATAATGCCAAAGCTGCCTTGGATGAAATGGTAGCGCATGTGAAGCAATTACTAGAAAAACTGCAACTACAATACCGCATACTTCGACTTTGTGGTGGAGATACTGGTTTTGCATCTGCCATCACCTACGATTTCGAAGTCTATTCCGCAGCACAAGAAAAATGGCTAGAAGTAAGTTCTGTTTCCCTTTTTGAAACTTTCCAATCCAACCGATTAATGCTCAGGTACAGAGGGGAAGACAAAAAAACACACCTTTGTCACACGCTTAACGGAAGCGCACTCGCATTACCTCGAATTGTTGCTGCCTTATTGGAAAATCACCAAACCGAAAACGGTATTACCTTGCCAGAGGCAATTGTGCCCTATGTAGGATTTGCTGAAATATAATGTTTGATTTTTAGGGGCGTATTCCTAACGCCCCTAAAACAAAATATTCAAACGTCCTTACCTACTTATAACCAAATCACCCCTAGAATTATTCTAGAAGCACACCAAACAAGGAACAAATTCGTTACTATCTTAGCCGATTGTATTCATGAATAAATTAAGTCAGGTTGTTTTGCTGTTTTGGTGCTTTGCCAGCTTTTCTGCTCATGCACAAGAGAGCAACCTGCACATTACTAAAATCCCAGCTAGTTCAGACACTATCCTGCTTGATTCACTAACCATCTATGAGCCTTCCATGCAAGTTTATTGCGGGGGTCGACTGCTCGCTCCATCTAATTACCATTTCAATGGAGTAACAAGAGAATTCCTATTCAAAGGAAGTTGTGCAGATAGTTTATTCTTGCTCTACCGTGTGTTTGAAATAGATTTTAGTAAAGTCTATCAAAAAAAAGATACTTCTATTGTTTTCAAAGCACAAGGAAAACGAGAAGATTTTATCTACCGAACAGATGCCAGAGAAGAAGATTTCTTCGGTGGGTCTAGTATTCAAAAATCAGGAAGTATATCTAGAGGTATCGCATTTGGTAACAGTCAGGACTTATCTTTGAATTCTTCGCTTAACCTCCAATTGGCTGGTGACATTTCAGAAGATATGAAAATTTTAGCCACCATAACCGATGACAATATTCCCATTCAACCTGATGGGAACACCAACCGTTTGCAGGAGTTCGACCAAGTTTTTATACAGCTATATGGTAAGCAATATAAGATTATCGCTGGAGACTTCTGGTTAAAAAAGCCTCAAGGGCATTTTATGAACTACAACAAACGTGCGCAAGGTCTTTTTGCACAATATGAATGGGAAGATGACAACAAAGGGAAATGGATGGTGCAGGGTGCTGGAGCTTTATCCAAAGGAAAATTCGGAAGAAACACCATACAAGGCGTAGAAGGAAATCAAGGTCCATATCGGCTTGTAGGAAATGAAAACGAACCCTTTATTATCATTCTTTCTGGAACAGAGCAAGTTTATTTAGATGGAAAGCTGATGGAACGAGGACAAGAATTTGATTACGTTATTGATTACAATACCGCAGAAGTAACCTTTACACCTCGACATCAAATCACGCGAGACATCAGAATCGTGATTGAATTCCAATATACCGACCAAAACTACGCTCGTTCTCTATTTCAAAGTAGCCTAACCTATGAGTCGGAAAAAGTAGATTTTTGGATCAACTTATACAGTGAACAAGATGCTAAAAACCAAACCATACAACAAGATTTGTCCCCTCAGCAACGGCAGTTTTTATCTGAAATTGGAGACAGTTTAGAACTGGCTAGAATCAACTCCATTGATAGCATTGGATTCACGGGAAATCAAGTCACTTATAAAATGATAGATTCACTTGGGATAGACTCAATACTTGTGTATTCTGTCAATCCTGACTCTGCTCATTTTAGGGCGTTTTTCACCAATGTTGGGATGGGAAATGGAGACTATGTTTTTGACCGTTTCACAGCAGTGGGAAGGGTTTTTAAATGGGTAGCCCCCATCAATGGAGAACGACAAGGAGACCACACGCCCTCCCGATTGATTGTTACACCACAAAGAAATGCCATGGTTACGGCGGGAATGACATATAGAGTTAGTGAACATTTTGTCGTCACCACTGAGGTCAGTGGAACCAACCGCGACCTCAATACTTTTTCGAGTATAGACAACGAGGACAATAATGCGTTTGGCTCCAATACAAAACTCGTTGGAACATTTGACTTGGGAAAAGATTCAATCCCCAAATGGCAATTCATCACAGAAGCAGAAGTAGAATACCGCACCGCAAGCTTTGAACCAATAGAACGCTATCGATCGGTAGAATTTGATAGAGATTGGAATGTTAGAGGACGAGGGTTTGTCGGACAGGAATTACTCGCTAATTTATCCGGTCGATTCAAACATACAGAACATGGTTTTATTGCAGTAGAAGGACAGAATTTTTCTTTGGGACAAGATTACCAAGGAAATAGAGCGCGTTTTGCAGGAGACTGGAATAAAAACGGTTACATGGCCAGATGGGATGGAAGCTATTTAAATTCTGTAGCAGAAAATCAAAATAGCTTCTTACGACACATATCAGAGGTTTCTAAATCCTTCAAACATTTCCGAATAGGTTTCAAAGACGACCACGAGTTCAATCAATTTACTCAAGGAGACACTTTACTAAATACCAACTCCTATCAATGGTATGATTGGCAATTCTACATTGCAGAAAATGATTCCGCAGAAAATGGTTTCAAAATATTTTATAGAGAAAGATACGATAAGAGAAGTGATTCCTCAGTACTCAAAACTGCCGCTACAGCAAGAAGTTTTGGCGCCTCTTACAATTGGGTCACCAATCCCTATTCCAAATTAAATGCCATGGGAAGTTATCGTATTTTAAATGTTGATGAGCCTAATTTAATCACTGAACAAGCAGAAAACACACTTTTGGGCAGGTTAGATTACAATCTTCGGCTTTGGAAAGGGGCTTTTACTGCAAATACTTTTTACGAAGTTGGTTCAGGTTTAGAATTAAAAAGAGAGTTTTTATACATACAAGTGAATGCGGGGCAAGGCGTATATACCTGGATTGATTATAACGGTGATGGCATTAAAGACTTAAATGAATTTGAAATTGCACAGTTTCCCGACCAAGCCAACTACATCAGAGTCTTCACCCCAACCAATGAGTATGTAAGAACTTTTTCTAATGAATTTAACCAAAGTATCTTTTGGCGACCTGAAAGGATCTGGGCGAACAAAAAAGGAGCAAAAAAGTTCCTTTCAAGATTTTCCAATCAATCCCGATTTAGGGTTTCTAGAAGAATGGCCAATCAAGACGCTAACGCCTTTAACCCAATAGCTAGAGAAATTGCAGATACAAGTTTATTAAGTTACAATTCAACCATCAGAAACACGCTTTTCTTTAACAGAACCAATTCCGTTTTCGGAGCAGATTATACCTTTTCAAACCTTAGTTCAAAAATCTTACTCGCTAATGGGTTTGATGCGAGAACCAATCAGTTTAATCAAATCAATTTGCGTTGGAATATCCAAAGAAAATTCACCTTAACCAATACCGCAGAAATAGGTCGTAGAGGTTCGTTTGCAGACTATACCACCGGTAGGGACTTTAATATCTTTTATACAAAAATTGCCCCATCCATTATTTATCAGCCAAACACAACTTTTAGGGTCTCCATAGATTTAAGGTTAGAGGATAAAGAAAACGACCCGGGCCTCGGCGGTGAATTGGCAGTAATAAGAGACATTGGTTCGCAATTCAAACTCAACCAAGCAGAAAAGGGCAGTTTGCAAGGCGGAATTAACATGGTACAAATAAATTACGATGGCCCCCAAAACAATGCCTTGGCTTTTGAAATGCTAGAGGCATTGCGCCCAGGAACCAACTTCACTTGGAACCTTGGTTATCAAAGAAGTGTATCCAAAAACCTACAAATTACCATCCAATACAATGCCCGTAAGTCAGAGGACAACCCTGCTATTCATGCTGGAGGTGTTGAAGTAAGGGCGTTTTTTTAGCTTAGTATCTAAATCATATCTTGTTATCTTAAAATATATAGACTTAAACCTGTACCGCAACATTCCAACAACAAATTATATGCTATCTACGCTACACCAAAAATTATTATTAACTTTGCGAGAATTTATCTAAAAATAGATTCAATTATGTCGCTCCCAAATATCAATGAAATTCGTGAAGGTTTAACCTTTGATGATGTATTACTCGTTCCTGCGTTTTCAAGTGTTTTACCAAAAGACGTCTCACTTCAGTCCAAATTAACAAAAAACATCGCGTTGAACACACCTGTTTTGTCTGCTGCCATGGACACAGTTACCGAATCAAGTTTAGCTATTGCTATTGCGCAATCAGGGGGTATTGGGGTGGTGCATAAAAATATGTCTATCGCAGAACAAGCTTTAGAAGTTAGAAAAGTTAAGCGTTCAGAGAGTGGAATGATTTTAGACCCCATTACTTTAAGGGAACACGCTACAGTTGAAGATGCACTGCGGCTGATGAAAGAGAACAGCATTGGCGGTATTCCTGTAGTAGATGAAAACAGAAAGTTAAAGGGCATTGTTACCAATCGTGATTTACGGTTCGAAAAAATCATGCACCGACCCATTAAAGAAGTAATGACAGCAGAAAAAATCGTTACAACGACAGACGGTACAGACTTAGTTACAGCCGAAGATATTTTACAGCAGCACAAAATTGAAAAGTTACCAGTAATAGATGCTGAAGGTAAATTAGTGGGGCTAATTACTTACAGAGACATTATTAAAGTAAAAGAACATCCAGACTCTTGTAAAGATGAATACGGAAGGCTGCGTGTTGCTGCTGCTGTTGGGGTAACTGCTGATACATTGGAGCGTGTTACTGCGCTCGTAGGGGCTGGTGTAGATGCTGTTGTAATTGATACGGCTCATGGACACTCCGCTGGTGTAGTAGAGAAATTGAAAGCAGTAAAGCAAGCCTTTCCTGACTTACAAGTGATTGTAGGTAACATCGCCACGGGAGCAGCTGCGAAATACTTAGTTGAAGCCGGAGCGGATGCCGTAAAAGTTGGAATTGGTCCTGGCTCAATTTGCACAACACGTGTAATTGCAGGTGTTGGTGTGCCGCAAGTTTCTGCCATAAATGATGTTGCTCGCGCCTTAGAAGGAACAGGTGTTCCTGTTATTGCAGACGGTGGAATACGCTACACTGGAGATATCGTGAAGGCCATTGCAGCAGGGGCAGATGCAGTGATGATTGGATCAATGTTTGCTGGAACGGAAGAGTCTCCCGGAGAAACAATAATCTATCAAGGAAGAAAGTTTAAATCTTACCGTGGGATGGGCTCCTTAGAAGCCATGGAGAAAGGCTCAAAAGACCGCTACTTTCAAGATAATGAAGTTGATGTGAAAAAATTAGTACCTGAAGGTATATCTGGAAGAGTTCCTTACAAAGGAAATTTAAATGAAGTAATGTATCAAATTATTGGTGGATTACGCGCCGGTATGGGATACTGCGGAGCTGGAGACATTATGCAACTCAAAGGCGCCGAATTTGTAAGAATAACCAATGCTGGAATGTTGGAGTCACACCCTCATGATGTTTCCATTACAAGAGAAGCTCCTAATTACAGCATTAAATAATAAAATAACCCAGACAACGTTTCCTATTGGTGCGTTTGTCGCATTTATTTGGCACTAACATTGCCGATTACTATTAAAGAAACAAAATATAGAGGAATGAAAAAACTATCGATTTTATTTTTTACACTTATTCAGTTTAGCATTTTTGCCCAGAAAGACCCTGTAGTAATGACGATAAACGATAAAAAAGTCACAAAATCTGAGTTTTTACAGGTCTATTTAAAAAACAACAACGATCCCAAGTTCGACAAAGCCTCATTGGATGAGTATGTTCAGCTTTTCAAAAACTTCAAACTCAAAGTAGCCGAAGCCGAAGCACTAGGTTATGACACAATGCCACAATTAAAGAGAGAGCTAGAGGGTTATCGTAAACAGCTGGCTCGCCCATACTTAGTTGATGATGAAAAAAATGAAGCACTTGTAAGAGAGGCTTACGACAGAATGCAATACGAAATTGATGCTTCTCACATTCTTGTAAAAGTTAACGAAAATGCAACACCGAAAGACACTTTAGAAGCTTATCAGCGTATTATGGCTTTAAAGAAACGCATCGAACAAGGAGAAGATTTTGGCGAAGTAGCTGCCTCTAAGAGAGGCTCTGAAGATCCATCAGCAGTTCAAAACAAAGGTAACTTAGGTTATTTTACTGCTTTTCAAATGGTTTACCCTTTCGAAAGTGCAGCATACAACACACCAGTTGGACAAATTGGAGGACCAGTTCGCACAAAATACGGCTATCACCTCTTGAAAGTTCACGACAAACGACCAGCAAGAGGTGCAATTACTACGGCACACATCATGGTAGCTGTTAGAGACTATTCCTCAGCAGAAGAAAGAGAAAATGCAGAACAAAAAATACTTGAAATTCACCAAAAACTAATGGAAGGTGAGGATTTTGCAAAACTAGCGAGACTTTATTCTGACGACACAGGCTCTAAACAAAAAGGCGGAAAACTGCCAACTTTTGGAACAGGAACAAGCCAAAGAATGGTTCCCGCTTTTGAAGACGCTGCTTATGCATTAACAGAAGATAATCAATTCTCCGAACCCTTCAGAACGGACTTCGGATTTCATATTGTCAAAAGGTTAGATTATACCCCCTTGAACTCTTTTGAGGAAATGGAAAAGTCAATTAGTTCTAAAGTCGCTAAAGGTGATAGGGGACAACAATCACAATCTTCATTTATTGCAAAGTTAAAAAAAGAGAACAAATTCAAGGACCGTTCAGCTAAACATTTAGAAAACTTGGTAGCGCAAATTCACGATAGCAGCATTATTCGAGGTAATTGGGAGGGCTACTATCCAAAGAAAAATCCATGGCTCTTTAGATATGCTAAACAAAAATACGACTTACATACTTTCGTGGATTATTTGGTCGCTAATCAGAAAAGACTGAAAAGAGTTAATCCGCATCAATTTGTATTGTCCAATTATTCCACTTGGAGAGATGATATTATTCTTGCTAAAGAAGAGTCTACACTTGAGGATAAACATCCAAGCTTCAGGAATTTACTAAGAGAATACCACGACGGTGTTTTGCTATACGAAATCATGAAAAATATGGTTTGGGATAAATCAGTTCAAGATACTGCTGGTTTACAGAACTTTTTCCTCACTAATAAAGAAAATTACAGATGGCCAAATAGGGTGCATGCCAATGTTTATACTGCAACTAGTTTGGAAATTGCGCAGCAAACAAAATCACTGATTGAAAGCAATGATTCATTAACCATGCGAGAGGTGCTCGCACAAATCAACTCAGATTCGCAGTTAAATGTAGCAGGGAAATCAGACAAATTTGAATTAGGAGAGTCTTTTTTAATCGGTAAAACGCTTCAAGAAGGGCTTAATCCAATTTTTGAATTAGAAGAAAACTTTTATATCATTGAAGTATTGGAATTTTTACCAGAAACATACAAAAAACTGAGAGAAGCAAGAGGAAGCGCTATACAAGATTACCAAAATTATTTAGAAATACGTTGGTTGGAGGAACTGCGCCAAAAACATAAGATTAATGTCGACAATGAAGTGCTTTACTCCATATCTGAGTAAGCTAATTGCGAACAAATGGTTTTGGAGTCTTTTGCTATTTCCATTTCTATTTGCATGCCATAATCGAGAAGAAAAGCTAGCAAGTATAGAAGATGAAATACTTTATTTTAGTGATTTTGAGTCATACGCGTCTATGCATGACATTTCCCTTAACGACTCCTTGGCTCGAGAAAAGTTCATAGAAAACTGGTTTCTTCAGCAGAAGATTAGTCTTACATTAAAAGAAAAGTTTCCAGAAAAATACCAGCAAAACAAATGGCAAGCAGCACAAACATTTCACCGTTTAAATGCCTTTGATTTAGAAAACGAGCTGATTCTTCAAAGTCTAGATTCTACAGTCACTGAAGATGAAATAATGCACTATTATAAAAATAACAGAAATAAATACGTTCAAGAAAGTTTCATTGTTAAAGCACTCTACATAAAAGTGGATGAACAAGCACCGGGCATTAACAGAATCAGTCAGGCTTTCCTGTTAAAAAACGATAAAGATATAGAAGAAGTAATCAAGTTTGGCAATCTTTACGCAAGCAGTTTTTATTTTGAAAAGGACAAATGGATTTTTTTTGAAGATTTAGTAAGGGACATCCCTATAAACGAAGACATCAAAGAAAACATGGTATTAACTAGAGGTAACTCAACTTTTCGAGATCAAAATTATCTATACTTTTTAAATATTTTGGATTTTAAATTGAAAAAAACGACAGCACCATTGGATTTTGAAAGAGAAAGTATACGAAAACACATTTTAAAACGTAGAGTAAATAATATTAGAAAAGAAGTTAATGAAACAATCGAAGAAAATGTTCAAGATAAATATACCATTCGTCGCTATTAGTTTGCTTTTGTGTCAAAACTTATTTGCGCAACCTCTAGACCCTAATAGAGATGGTTTTCCTGTAATCGACCGAGTTGTTGGAAAGGTTGGAGACAATGTTATTTTGCATTCAGACATTGAAATTCAAAAGTTACAGGCATTGGAGCAAGGATATCAGTTAGGACTCGATGCGGATTGCAGAATTTTAGAAGAAATGCTCTATCAAAACCTGCTGGCACACCGCGCAAAAATCGATAGCTTAGAGATAAGCGATGCACAAGTTAATGCCGAATTAGAGCAGCGTATACGAATGATGGAAGGTCAAGTTGGCGGGAGAAGAAATCTTGAAAAAGTCTACAATAAGGCCATAGCAGAGATAAAGGATGAGTTTCGCGGTATTCTCAGAGATAGAATGTTGGCCGAAATGATGGAAGAGGAAATTACACGTGACGTTAAAGTAACACCACGCGAAGTGAGACGTTTTTTTGAAGAAATTCCTAGAGATAGCTTGCCTTTAGTTAATGAACAAGTTGCTTTACAACAAATTGTGATTTTCCCCAAAGTTTCTGAACGTGCTAAAGATGAAGTAAAAACACAACTAAGAAGATGGAAAACAGACATAGAAAGAGGTATGAAATCATTTGAGGCAGTTGCCGGTGCGCATTCAGACGACCCTGGAAGTAGAAAGCAAGGAGGGTTAATCGAGGCATCTCGCGGCATGATGGTTAGACCTTTTGAAGCTGCGGCTTTCGCTTTACAAATTGGTGAGATATCAGACGTTGTGGAAACGCAATTTGGCTTTCACATCATTCAATTGGTGGATCGGCGAGGAGATGATTATACTATTCGACATATTTTAAAAGTACCAGAACCAGACCGATCAGCTATGTCCCAGGCCATTGCTGTCATTGAAGAGGCCGTTCGCAGAATTGAAGATGGTACAATTACTTGGAACGAAGCAATAAAAGAATATTCCGAAGATGAAATGACGCGCCAAAATCTAGGAAATTTAGTTAACCCTTATACAGGAGACTTGCTATGGGATATGGAAGCATTACGCCAAATAGACCCGCAAGTACATGCCTCATTACAACGTATGAACATCGGTATGATATCTGAACCTATGATTTATGAAGACGCTCAAAGAAGGAAAGAAGGTGTTCGCGTTATTCGACTTAGAGATAGAGTGCCAGAACATACTGCGAATCTAGTGGATGATTTTACAGTTCTAAAAAGAGCAGCAGAAAACAGAAAAAAAGAGGAGGTGATTGAAAAATGGGTGAACGAAATGAGCGCTAAGACCTATATCATGATGGATAATAAATTTAATACTTGCAGATTCCTATATAATTGGTAATTCGTATTTTTAGGCTCCATAAATTAACAAAACTATGTCCAAGGTAGAAGAGGTAAACCAATTAGTAGAAAAGTATCACACCCTTAAAAAAGAAATTAGCAAAGTAATTGTTGGTCAAAATGAAGTCATAGACCAAGTACTGATAAGTATATTCTCTAGAGGACACTGCCTGCTAGTGGGTGTTCCTGGATTAGCAAAAACTTTATTGGTGAATACCATTGCACAAACTTTAGGGCTAAGTTTTAATCGCATTCAGTTTACGCCTGACTTGATGCCCTCCGATATTATTGGTTCTGAAATACTTGATGAAAACAAACAATTTAAATTTGTTAAAGGGCCGCTTTTTCACAATATCATTTTAGCAGATGAAATTAATAGAACCCCACCGAAAACACAGTCTGCACTCATAGAGGCAATGCAAGAAAAAAGTGTTACGGCTGCTGGAAACACCTACAAGCTACCACAACCTTTTTTCGTTTTGGCCACACAAAACCCTATCGAACAAGAAGGGACCTATCCTTTGCCAGAAGCACAACTCGACCGATTCATGTTTAATATTTGGGTAGATTATCCTACATACGAAGAAGAACTCGCCATTGTTAAAGCAACTACAATGGATCAACAAGTGACACTTTCTCAAATATTTACAGCAGAAGAAATACTGCGTTTTCAGGCTTTAGTAAGAGAAATTCCTGTAGCGGATAATGTACTCAGCTATGCCGTAAAACTCGTGGGTAAAACCAGAATTAACAGTGAGTTTGCACCACAAATAACCAAAGATTTCATTTCATGGGGAGCTGGACCTAGAGCATCTCAAAACCTCATCGTTGGCGCAAAATGCCATGCCATGCTCAAGGGTAAATTTGCACCTGACATTGAAGACGTTCAAGCTGTTGCCATGCCCATACTTAGACATAGAATAGTGCGCAATTACAAAGCGGAAGCAGAAGGCTATTCTATGGAAAAAATTATTCAATCGCTATTCTAAACAATTTTACACGTGCAGCAACGTTTTTATGTGGATAGATGAAGTACCTATTAGCGTGCATATTATCCCTTTTTGTCCTTTGGTCACAAGCACAAACATCCAGTGTTAGTGGAAAAATTGTGGATAGTCGCAACAGAGGAATTCCAGAAGTGCTCGTTTACTTGCAAGAACTACCTGAACTGCGAACAAAAACCAATTTAGATGGTGAATTTTCACTTAAACTCCCCGCCGAAAGAAGCCTTCAGCTGAATATCATTTACGCATCAGAAAAAATTGAAATCCCCCTCTTTCTCTTGCCAGGAGAAGAAAGAAAATTAGAACGCATCAAATTAACGGTTCAAAATATCGAAGGGGTTGACATCAGTGGGCGCCGTCAAAATGTAGTAGGACAATTACCGAAAATAGAGATACAAAATATTCCTGGTCCTCAAGCATCTGTGGAGAGGTACCTTACCTTAACCACCGCTGCAACATCGAACAATGAGTTAACCAACAATTACAACGTAAGAGGCGGAAGTTATGACGAAAATTTAGTGTACGTCAATGGTTTTCAAATATATCGCCCATTTCTAACACGAACAGGACAGCAAGAAGGCATGAGTTTTATCAACCCCAATCTTGTAGAAGATATTTTTTTTAGCGCTGGAGGATTTGAGGCCAGATTCGGTGACCGGTTGAGTTCTGTTTTAGATATCACTTATCGCGAACCTCAAGAATTGAGAGGTTCAGCAGATATTTCTTTATTAGGCGCTGGAGTGCACATCGAAGATAAGGTTAATGCGCGTTTCAATTACCTATTCGGTGCGCGATACCAGGACCAAAGTTACTTACTCAACTCCCTCCCTGTACAAGGTGCATATCAACCAAGGTTTTACGACGCCCAATTCTTGACCAACTACAACATCACGGAAAATTTGAAATGGTCTGTTTTAGGTCACTTCTCATCCAATGATTTTATATTCGCACCGGAATCGCAAGAAACAAAATTTGGAACAATCAACCAATCTTTGAGTTTTAGAGTTTTCTTTGAAGGGCAAGAAGTTACCAGATTTCGCACTTTAACCGGTGCAACCTCCTTCAAATGGGACGCTAATAGAAGACTCAATCTCGACTTCTATGCAAGTGCTTTTAATTCCGACGAAAGAGAAACATTTGACATCCTCGGTCAATATTTTATTAACGAGTTAGAAACAGACCCCTCGAAAGAAGAATTCGGAGATTCAATTGCCACCCTAGGTGTTGGTACTTTCCTTGACCATGCACGCAACCGACTTTTTGCCAATATCTATCAAACCAGACACGAAGGTACCTATCGGTTTTTAAAACTGACAGATGATGGTCTTGACTATATCAACAAAGGAACATTACGGTGGGGCATAACAGCACAGTACGAAGATTTTGATGATGTTATGAGCGAATGGAAATATGTGGATTCCGCTGGATTTAGTATCCCCCAGCAACCTGCTCATGAAATACAACTCTTTGAAGTGATCAAAGCGCAAAATAGATTGCAAACTTTTAGAACAGATGGTTTTTTACAATTCAATAAATCCTGGGAAACCACAAAGGAAGTAATGCCCGTATCGCTCAAATCTACTACTCGAGATGAAAACGGTAACAAAGTGAAAAAAATCATCCAAGATACTATCTATGGCGCAAGACAAAAATGGGACTGGCACATCGGTACACGAGCTGGACACACCGCCTTCAACAATGAATTCTTTTTTACTCCAAGAACAGGTATTAGCTTTTTTCCTTCTCGTTATTTCGTAAATCCAGAAGGGAAAATTAAAAAAAGACCACTCCGTTTACATGCTTCAACAGGTTTATATTATCAACCACCTTTTTACCGGGAGTTAAGAGAGCTCAATGGCCCCATGAACCTGGATGTACTCAGCCAAAAATCATTGCATGCAGTTGTTGGGATGGATTATGGTTTTGAAATGTGGGGAAGAGAAAAACCCTTCAAGCTAGCTGGAGAGGTTTATTACAAACATTTGTGGGATGTAAATCCTTATCAGATTGACAATGTTCGTACTCGGTATTTGGCGATGAACGATGCCGTAGGATATGCCTATGGACTTGATATGAATCTACACGGCGAATTTATAGAAGGAATAGCTTCGTTTTTCAAAATAGGCTTGATGCAAACCCGCGAAAATCTATTTGAAGATGATTTTTACATCTATTTTAATGATGAAGGCAACAGGATATTTCCTGGGTTTACACTAAATGACACTCCTGTGGATAGTGTTTTGACAAGCCCCGGTTTTATTCCACGACCAACAGACCAATGGCTAACTTTCGCAACACTCTTCCAAGACAGAATGCCAGGATTTGAACAGCTTACCGTACAACTAGGGTTCCATTACGGTTCAAGATTACCTTATGGGCCTCCAGATGGCAAAAGATATACGGATACTTTACGGCAAAGACAATACATGCGTGTTGATCTCGGATTTGGATATGATTTTCTACATGGAAAAGCAGCAAAACAGGATCGTACTTCTTGGCTAAAACACTTAGATGACTTCCGACTCAATATTGAGGTATTCAACTTATTCGGCATCAACAACGTCCTCTCACAGCAATGGGTTAGAGATACACAAGGCAGGTATTATGCTATTCCTAATTTTTTAACTTTTCGAAGGATCAACCTTAAACTCATTTTACGCTGGTGATTTTTATCGCTTTATACATTACTACTGGTGAAAAATTAAATAAGCTCGTATATTTTGTGTTGTATCAATAGAAACTTTTATAATTTAGTGTCGAGAACCAAAAAGTAAAACTATGCGTAAAATCTTTTTCTTGTTTTGTATCCCAATGATTTTTGCTCAATGCCAAGAAAAGGCGGAAGAAGTAGAAGAACAAACAGCTCCTCTAGAAAGGCCATTAATTACAGAAGAAGATGGTATTTACACGGAGTGGTACCCAGGCCATCAGCAAATAAAAATCAAAGGTCGTAAGGATGATAATGGTGAGAAAACTGGCATTTGGAAAATGTACACGCCAAGAGGAGTAGAAAAATCTATCACCGTATATAATGCTGGTAAACGTGACGGACACATCGTAGTAAGACATGATAACGGCGCCATTCATTACACCGGAGAATATGAAATGGACGTTCGTGTTGGAGAATGGAAATTCTATGATGAAAATGGCACTTTTGTCAGCTCAGAAGATTTTGGCTACCCTCAATTAAATTAACCGAAACGACATAAGCGAACAACAATAATTAGCCTTCGAATGAAGAAATACCAGTCATTTTCTCACTTTTTTTTGTAAAACCCATGGTAGATGTACACATTGCTTAAACATATTTTGCTCTTCACAATTATTTTAGTTGCTATTACTTCTCATGCACAAAAAACCATTGCTTATAAAATATATAATGCAAAAGGCAAGGAGGTTTCCGTTGAAAAAATGGTGAAACAATTAGGTAAAAATGATGTAGTTCTTTTTGGAGAATTACATAATGACCCCATTGGTCATTGGTTACAGTTAAAAGTGGCCCAACAATTACATCAGCAACAACCAATTATCCTTGGGGCAGAAATGTTCGAAAGAGACAATCAAGTAGGTTTAAATGCCTACCTCAGTGGAGAAACAGACCGCAAAGGACTGGACAGTACCGTGCGTTTATGGAGTAATTTTTCCACCGACTATGCCCCTTTGTTAGATTTTGCTAAAGCTCATAAACTGCCTTTTATCGCTACTAATATTCCTAGACGCTACGCGAGTATGCTTTATAGGCACGGCATTGATACTTTACTTCAATTATCTGACGATGAAAAACAATGGATTGCCCCTCTCCCCTTTCCTTACGACCCTGAATTGCCAGGCTACAAAGCAATGATGCAAATGATGCCAGACCATGCCAACGAAAACTTCCCCAAGGCGCAAGCCATTAAAGACGCAACCATGGCAGCATCCATCTTGAAAGCAAGAACCAAACATAACAATGACCTCTTTTTACATTTCAATGGCGCCTATCACAGCAACAACTATGAAGGAATCTATTGGTACTTGAAAAAGTACTATGAAACCACTAACCCCAGTATAAAACTTAATATTATTACTATCTCAACGGTCCTCCAATCAAATGTAAATCGCTTGGCAAAAGAAAACAAAGGCATCGCAGATTTTATACTTGTTGTGGATGAAGAAATGACTACAACTTATTAAAGCATGAGAACGCCGCCATTCCTCTCTAAAGGAGATACAATTGTATTAGTCGCTCCAGGCAAAGCTATCGAGAAAGAACACATCGATTTTGCCGTTCAATTTTGGGAGCAGAACGGATTTCTGGTGGAAAAAGCACCACATTTATTGCATCGCAATGGTTACTTTTCTGGAAGTGTTGCTGAACGTTGTCAAGACATGCAGTGGGCATTAGATCATCCAACAGCCAAGGCTATCATCTGTGCTCGGGGTGGTTACGGTGCTGTGCAACTGGTTCAACGATTAAATTGGTCTCATTTTTTACTGTATCCTAAATGGATTGTTGGATTCAGTGATGTTACAGTATTTCACGCATTTGCGCAGCGTAATGAAATTGCCTCCTTACATGCAACCATGCCATTAAACTATGCTGAAAATTCAGAAGCAAGTCTTACCAAACAGTTAGACTTCCTCCAAGGAAAAAAACTCCAATTGAACTGGTCATCAACAGCTACCAAAAACGGACAGGTTGAAGGCGCATTGGTAGGTGGAAATTTTGCCGTATTCCAAGCATTGATTAACACCCCCTATTTTCCAAATATGAAAAATAAAATCCTTTTTCTCGAAGAAGTAGGTGAATACTATTATGCCATAGACAGAATGTTATACCAATTGTCCTTAACTGGAATTTTAGATGACATCAAGGGCTGTATAATTGGTGGGCTAACCAACTGTAGCGACATGAAACCAGGTTATCAAACCCCCATAGAAAATATCTTTTTAGAACATTTTAAATATCGCAATATTCCTTTTGCCATGCACCTTTCTGCAGGTCATCTCGACCACAACTTACCCGTTCCCCTTGGAGTAAATGCTTTATTTGAAGTAACAAAAGATCGCGTAAGTCTCCGTTTTTAAGCCACTAACTATTTAAGCGAATCAAGTTGGTCGTCCACATCATGAGGTGAAAACTTCGGCCATTTCAAGCCAATATTTGCCTTGGAAAGATGTTATTTTCTCCAAAAAAATCGCCAGTTTTATTCGGAAACCTTAATTTAGCGAACATTAAATCAACACCATGGAAAAAAACGAGGCTGTCTTAGCAAAAATGCAGGAACTCTTTGATAAATATAATCTAATTGGTCAATCCACAGAAAGTTATTTAGAGGGCCTACTGTACACCAATCCCTTAGGTTATTGGGATTATATTCAAACAGACACCTTGCTTAGCATCCAACACCCTAAAACGGATTTCCCTGATGAGTTGATTTTCATCATGTACCATCAAATTACCGAGCTTTACTTCAAATTAACCTTGCATGAGATGGAACAAATCGCTAACAACGGTAAAGAGATCTCAGCTGCAGGACAAAACCTTGGATGGAAAGCGGCTATTTCAGCAGAATTTATGACGGCAAGACTTAAGCGCATCAACGCCTATTTCGAAGCGTTGACGAAGTCTTTTGATGTCATGGTGCATGGTATGGAAAAAGAGCAGTTTCTTAAATTTAGAATGGCTTTATTGCCAGCAAGTGGATTCCAAAGTGCCCAATACCGCATGATAGAAATTGCAGCAACCGATTTGATTCATATTGTTCACAAGGACCATAGGACTAAATTAAAGGACGCTAACATTGCGCAACAATTTGAAGAAATCTACTGGAAAACAGGGGCCACGGAATTAGAAACAGGCAAAAAAACACTCACACTAAAAGAATTTGAAAAGAAATACAGTAACCAATTGATTGCTTGGGCCAACCAGTTTAGTACTTGTAATTTATGGCAGAAATTTCGTGAATTGCAAGCAAAAAACGAAACAACTCCTGCGTTAATCGAGGAGATGAAAAAAGTTGACTTGAATGTCAATGTTTTTTGGCCCTTGGTACACTATAAATCTGCTGTGCGCTATTTAGCGAACGATGAAAGTGATACGCCTGCAACAGGAGGCACCAATTGGCAACAATACCTACCCCCTCGTTTTCAAAAAAGAATCTTTTACCCCGAGTTATGGTCGGAAGAAGAGCAAAATGAATGGGGCAAATCATGGGTGATGTCAACTTTAAACGCAAAAAAATAAGGGATGCAAGGGTTTTATTGGTTTTTAATTTTCACAGTAAGTAGCTTAGGTCTCTCGGCTTGTAAGGAAAAAACGAGCGAAAAAAATAAGGGTACAGCCCATGTAACGACAGAATTAGAATCAGCAGAAGATCAATCGCTTTTTGGTTTACCCCTTAGCCAATTTGAGGTCACCCATGATACGGTGCGTGCTGGATGGACGCTCAGCCACCTGCTATTGCCTTGGGGTGTTGGTCAAGCTGATGTCAACCGCATCGATACGCAAATGAAGGACAGCACCATTGGTGTAAAATACATAGTAGAAGGCAAACCATTCACTGTTTTCACAAGCCTAGGAGATACGACAAATTTGGCACAACACATTATATATCAACCTGACGTTTTTTCCTATGTACACATCAATTTGTCGCAAGATACGGCACAAGTTCAAAGGGTTGAGAAAGAAGTAAGCATTCAAAGTAGATTAATTTTCGGAGAAATAGCGCAAAACGAAAGTTTATCCTTAGTGCTTGGTCGTAGCTTTTCGAATTATTACCTAACCGCAGCCATGACAGAAATGATGGAGGGAATCTATGCTTGGAGCATTGACTTCTTTAAATTACAGCCTGGAGATCGCTTCGCAGTTGCGTTTGAAGAAAAAATAATTGATGAGGAGGTTTATGGCATTCGACAAATTGACTATGCTTGGTTTGAGCACAAAGGCGACGGTAAATTTGCTTTCAGATATACCACCGATAGTACAGCAAACAAAATTGGCTATTATGATGAAGAAGGCAGAGCAATGAAACGACCGTTTTTAATGTCGCCTGTGCAATTTGCTAGAATTACATCAGGTTACACCATGAGCAGAAAACATCCTGTTTACAAAGACACGAGGCCTCATCTTGGCACTGATTATGCAGCACCAACCGGCACACCAATTTTGGCAACAGCTGATGGAACTGTGACCCATGCCACAAGAAGTGGTGCTAATGGTATTTATGTAAAATTGCACCACAATGAAACGTATCAAACGCAGTACCTGCATATGAGTAAAATTGCTGATGGCATCAAGCCTGGTGTAAGGGTACAGCAAGGTCAAGTGATTGGCTATGTTGGAATGACAGGTGCCGCCACAGGTCCACATGTCTGCTACCGTTTTTGGAAAAATGGCAAACAAGTCAATCATAGAGAAGAGAAAATACCCAATTCTGAACCGATGGACCAGACACTCATACCTGATTTTTTAGCTTACATTCATCCAAAAAAGGAAAAGTTACAAGCAATTATCGACGCTAATGGAGCCGGGTTAGCAGAGCTGTAAAGGATAGATGCTGGGAACTATTTGTGAAACTAATGCTATTTAAACTTTTTTTAATTTAACATAAATGTGTATAATAAAAAAGTGACCTTGGCAAAACTTCCCCACGTG
Organism: Crocinitomicaceae bacterium; assembly: GCA_020832365.1. Classification (GTDB taxonomy): domain Bacteria; phylum Bacteroidota; class Bacteroidia; order Flavobacteriales_D; family Crocinitomicaceae; genus JAFIEX01. The sequence goes on along the minus strand of JAFIEX010000024.1, from coordinate 1,968 downwards.
TAGGGGCGAATTGCAATTCGCCCCTACACGTGGGGATTACATAATCATTTCTCAATAACTATTCACCCCGCCACAATCTCAATCTCACGCTGCTGATTATACTCCTCCTAACTACTTCAAAATTTCACGTTGATTCCTTTCCTGAATAGAGGGGTCTTTGGACGAATTCGGCTGGGTTAACATACCCATCGTTCCTCCACAGCCACAGTTTTTGTTTGTAATTGAAGCTTGGAATAAGCACATTCAGCAAAACGAAAATCAAACTTTATAGTGTAATTTAGTGAAAAATGAAAAATGAAAAATTGTCACCCCCTCAATTTTTCACTAAAGATCATCGAGCTTGTCGAGATGTCATTTATAATTTTTCATTCTCTTAAAATCTTCCGCTCTCCAACCAACTGACCACTTTTGGTAAAAACCTTCACAAAATAAACTCCTTTAGCCAGCCCCTGCATATCAATAGTCTGCTCCAAAGAAGTACCTTTTTCCGTTTTAAGTACTTTTCCAGTGATGTCTGCCACTTGCATATTTACACCTTATGCTAGTGCGATTTTATGTTCCTCGCTAATGGTTTCTGGGTCTATGATTATGGTTACAACTGTATTCCCTGCTGTTGGGTTGGGGTATGCTTCTAAACCTATACCGCTGTTGTTGAGTTCGCTCAAAGCGCTACTTTCTTGAGGTGTACTCGGTGGAATAAAAAAAGTAGTGTTGTTTTCTCTTTTGATGCGATTGCCTGCATTATCGTAGGTGTAAGCTACTTCGTTTTGAGCGAAGGTTACTCCTGCTAAGATGAGGATGAGTGTTGTGAGTGTTGTTTTCATGGTTTTTGGTTTTTAAATTAACATTTTAAATCCTATTGAGATTTGAATTGGCAATAGCGCATTATTTAAGCTAATATCAGGATGGTCTTTTAAGAATTCATAATGATCCCTGAACTCCTGACTTCTAAATGGTGCTACAATACCAATTTGCCAAACGTTTAAATTCCTAGTTTTTATTTCTATTCCACCTCCAGTCGAAAATCCATAATCCGTCATGTTGAACTGACTTGCTCCTTCTATTTTAACGGTACCGGTATAGCCATACATGCCGAGAAGGTACGGTGTGACTTGCCTGTTGTGCAATGGCTTTATCATTACTCCTCCGTTAATACCTAGTCCATTAAAATTAGAACCAGCTCCTAAAAAAAGGCCTGTAAAGTCCGCAAACATGTATTCAAGTTTCCCACCAATGCCACCGAAATCCATTCCTAACCCTACGCCGATGTAAAAGGGTTTTTCGCGGTAAAACTCATATTCTTTTTCATTTGTTTGTTGGGCTTGAGATTGCCAAATAAAACACATACTTAAGATTATTAAAACTTTCTTCATCCTGCTAAAAATTAAATTGTAAACCTACACGGTTTGGGCTAACTTGCAAGTTGAGTTCTCCACGCTCTAATAGGCTCAAATTATTGTTTAAGCCTTCGTTAAATTTCTTTGCTGCCGCTCGATGAGAACGCTCAGCCGATGAAGAAATAGGCAAGGATATGAGCACGCTTCCTAAACCAATTGCCCCCATTCTCCAGTTCACTTGATCGGGACTGATGGATGCCAAAAAACTACCCAGTGTCCAACCTATACCAAACCAACCTGCAAAATTAAACGCCCCCGCAATTAGACCTTTGTTATTGGCTTTTCGGAACATTTCTTTTGCATCAGGATTTGCGCTAATAATTGTTCGATAGTCTCTTTTTCTTACTTCTAAACCATTTTGATAAAAAGTAAAATCTCCAAAATTGTTCGTAACATGAAGTGAATCTTGATTCCTATTGATCTCCTGAGTCCAACTTAGACCAGTTATGCTCATGAATAGCGTAAAAAATAATAGTTGTTTCATTGTGTTTTATTTTAAGCGTTCTATGTAAGGTTGCATTGCTTTATCTACCAATTCTTTCCATAGATGCTCCACCTCTACAGTAGATTT
>JAFIEX010000023.1 GCA_020832365.1 Crocinitomicaceae bacterium | reverse complement strand
AGCGATTACTGCAATTTCAGAAGTTCCACCGCCTATATCAATAATCATATTTCCCATCGGCTCCTCTACGTCTATTCCAATACCAATTGCGGCGGCCATGGGTTCGTGAATTAAATAAACTTCTTTCGCTCCTGCGTGTTCAGCGGAGTCGCGTACTGCTCGTTTTTCGACTTCTGTGATGCCACTCGGGATGCAAATTACCATTCGTAAAGAAGGCTCTATCCAGCTTTTTCCTCCTCGAATCATTTTAATCATGCCTCGAATCATCTGCTCAGCGCTCTGAAAGTCAGCAATAACACCATCTTTTAGTGGACGAACGGTTTCGATATGTTTATGGGTTTTACCATGCATTTGCTGCGCTTTCTTTCCAATAGCAATTATTTTTCCAGTTTGGATGTCTTTTGCAACAATAGATGGCTCGTCAACTACTACTTTATCATTTTGAATGATTAGCGTGTTAGCTGTTCCTAAATCAATTGCAATTTCTTGCGTTAAAAAACCAAATAAACCCATAAAATATTTTCAATAATTAAATTGTTATAAATTTAGTCAAAATTATTTAGCATTTAGCATAAAATAATTAATGTTTAAAATGTCTAACTCCAGTGAAAACCATGGACAAACCATTTGCATCACAATAATCGATAGATAATTGGTCCTTTACAGATCCACCAGGTTGAACAACAGATTTTATCCCTGCCTCTTGAGCAATTTCTACACAGTCTGGAAATGGAAAAAAAGCATCTGAAGCCATTACGCTATTATTTAAATCGAAACCAAAACTTTTAGCTTTATGAATCGCTTGTTTCAATGCATCTACACGAGATGTTTGCCCCGTGCCACTGGCTAGTAATTGGCCGTTCTTTGCAATAACTATGGTGTTTGATTTCGTGTGTTTTGCAATTTTTGCAGCAAATACTAAGTCATTTTTTGCAGGTGAAGTTGGTGCAATTTTCGTTACAACTTCGAAGTCTTCTGCTTTATCGGTAATATTGTCTTTTTCTTGTGCAAGAAAGCCATTGAGAATACTTCTATACTGGATATTAGGTAAATCAAAAGTTTTAATAATTAGTAAAATACGATTTTTTTTCGATTGTAAAATTTCCAAAGCTGCATCTGAAAACCCCGGAGCGATTACTACCTCGCAAAAAAGACCATTTATTCGATCTGCTGCTGCTTCGTTAATTTCTTTATTAGAAATTAATATTCCTCCAAAAGCTGAGACTGGATCTGCCGCAAGCGCGGCCTCATAGGCTTCTTCAACGGTGGTTCTTGTGGCAATACCACAAGCATTGTTGTGTTTTAAAATAGCAAAGGTTGGCTGGTCATCCTTAAACTCACCTATCAACTGAACGGCAGCATCAATATCTAATAAATTATTGTAAGACATCTCTTTCCCATGTAACTGCTTGAAAATAGCGTCTAATTTACCGAAGAAAACTCCTTTTTGATGAGGGTTTTCACCATATCTTAGGGGTGTGCGCTCAGTTATACTAACTTTCATTGTCTCCAATTGATCTTGGGCAAAATACCTATGAATCATAGTGTCATAGTGAGAAGAAATGTGAAATGCGTGTTTTGCAAAACCTTTTCTATGCTCAAGAGATGTGCCGCCATTATTTTCCGAAAGCAGGCATAGTAATTCGTTATACTGCGCAACGTGTGACACAATGCAAACATCTTGAAAGTTCTTAGCAGCTGCACGAATCAGGGAGATACCACCGATATCAATTTTTTCAATAATAGCTTCATGACTTGCGCCACTTGCAACAGTATCTTCAAAGGGATATAGGTCAACTATTACCAAATCAATTGCTGGAATCTCGAATTCTTGCACATCTTTTTGATCTTTATCAAAACCTCTTCTATTTAAAATACCCCCAAAAATTTTCGGGTGCAATGTTTTTACTCTACCGCCAAGAATAGATGGGTAAGAGGTAAGCTCTTCAACAGGTGTTACAGGGACATTTCGTTGCTCAATATAGCTTTGGGTACCCCCAGTACTGTAGATTTTCACACCTAAATCACTTAGTTTTTCAATGACTGGGTCAAGTCCCTCTTTGTTAAAAACCGAAATTAATGCGGAGCTAATTTTTTTGAATTCCATGGATTGCAATTAAGCTGCAAAAGTAGTGACTATATTATTAAATAGTGAAAAAAACACACTAAAAATACACTAGCATTTTTTTAAAATTTTAATTCTCCTTTTTGAATGCGATGAATCCATGTGCAGCAAGAATGTTAATGTTAGATTCAGTAGCTTTTACTTCAATAACCTTGCCTGTAAAACACCCGCAGGAGGCGCAAACATGTAAGGCATGATCTTCTGAAAAAACAATTTGATTTGTTTGAACATTAATGCTGTTGAAAAAATTAGCCAAGCCGACGAGTAATTCATTATCTGATTGCGCAGGACCCCATGGGTCAGCACATTGGGTTTGATTGTAATAAGCCCACTTTTCTTCTTCTCTATTACAAGCTAGAAATAAAAACAGGATAAGAAAGAAGTATATGTGCTTGCATAGTTTTGCATTCATAGAAGTCTAATTTTAGGTTAAAAATAAGAAAAGTGAAGAATATTTCTGCGCTGTAATCAAAAATTTAACAGAAACAATTAAATTCGCATCTAATAATTTGAAATTAAAGCAGATAATACAAGCAAATTATGGGAGTTAACCACTTATAGATTCAATGCATTCCAATTTTAATCATTGGACTTTGGCATATTTGTTGGTTTGATAAGTTACTAATGGATAATTTAAAGATGCTGTCTTGTTTAAAAAACATATTTTTATTAATTCTTGCGTTGCTTTGCAGTACTAATTTATTGCTTGGCCAGTCAGCTGCTGAATTATCGAACATGATTTCCGATTGTGACGGTTCTGTAAAAATCTCTCGGTCTGGCAACTTTACATTACAATTCCCAGGTAACGCCGGCGTATTAGATGACCTGGCTTACTATCCAAATTTAACGAGATTAGTAAAAGAAACGAATGTTATTTGGGTATCTTTTGAAGCCCCTTATGATGGAGAATTAACTTTTTCGGCTTTTTCAACAACATCCCCTGTAAGCATGGTTGTTTTTGGTGTGACTGTAACAGACGCTTGTACAGATATTTATGAAGGTAGAGCAGAAATACTTCGGTTTTTGCATTATGATGATGCTGACACCATTGGATTAAGTCAACAAATGAGCGAAAGATTTCTCGCGCCATTAAAAATGAAGGAGGGGGAAATAATAAAAATATATTTCAACGCAACTGAAATAGATGATGTAAAATGTGATTTAAAATTTAAATTTTTACCTACGAATATTGAGAGAGTTAAAAAAAACATGACAAAGTTGGTTGATATGCAAACCGACACGAGGCTGCCAAAGTTTGAAATTCATTTGAGGGATAAAGACACCGGGTTGCCAGTTGATGGGCAAATCATTCTTTCAGGAGGCCGTATGAACAATGGAATGTATGTAGGATCTGATTTTATTTTCACCAATAATTCTCGGGCAGCATACAATATTGCTGTTGATGCTGAGGGCTATTTTTTCTATGACCTAGAAGAGCGATTGGACGGAGAAAGTGCCAAAGTTATTACCATAGAAATGGAGCCAGCATATGCAGGAAAAAAATTATATCTCCCTGGTATTCAGTTTAAAATGGGAACAAATGAGCTTATTGAAGAAGCTTATTCTCAGCTCAGAAGATTGAGAGATTTTTTAATACTGAATGCAGAAATTAAAATCGAAATTCAAGGTCATGTGCATAATGTTGGTGAAGATGTTTCCTTTGTTGGAAAAAAATTATCGCAATCAAGGGCAAAAACGGTATATAAATATCTAGTAAATAGCGGAATTGATAAAAATAGACTAAGTTACCAAGGTTATGGGAATGAATTCATGAAGTATCCTGAGCCCAAGAATTTACAGGAAGAACAAGCTAATAGGAGGGTTGAAATTTTAGTGTTAAAAGAAAAACTCGAATAATTTTATTAAATGAATATTTCCAAACGAATCCTTATTATTCTTTTGCTTGTAATTTCCAAATTTGGTTTAGCCCAATTTGAAAAAGTTACGGTATCGGATAAGATTTCTGATTGTGATGGCGCAACTGTAATTAAGAGAACTGGAAGTTATTCGATTCAATTTCCTGGAGATGCAGGTAAGTTAGATGATTTAATAGGTTTTCCAAACTTAAAAGAATTATATAGGGAAAGAAATTCTTTGTGGTTGTCTTTTCGGGCGAATTTTGATGGAGAATTGTCTTTTGAAGCCAACGCTAATGAGGAGCCTGTTAGTTTTATAATTTTTAAAGTGAGTGTTACCGACGGATGCACAGACATATATAATGGTAATGCACAAGTTTTGCGAGAGTTTATTAACCCTAATATTGCGGTTTTCGGACTAGACCAAAATGAAAGAAATCATTTTTTGCCTTCTATTCCAATCCAAGAAGGTGAACAGATCAAGATCTTTTTTAACAACGCCAATCGTAATCGCTCTACAATTCAACTAAACTTTAAGTTTGACAGAAATGTAGATGCCAAAGTAAACGCCAAAAAGTTCATGGTAAAGGATTACAGATCAAATGAAAATACTCCGTTTTTAGCTGTTCAAATTAGAGACGCAGATACCAAATTACCAATAACTGGACAAATTATTGTAAGTGGTTTAAGAACAGTTGACGCTTTATATTACGGCACAGACTTTTTTTTCAATGTGGATTCCCCGAAACCTTTCAAAATTATGAGTGACGCTGAAGGGTACTTTTACAATGATCAATTTATTAAGCTAGAAAAAGAAAAAAGTGATACCATTATTCTTTATCTTGAGCCGCTTGTTGTTGGAAAAAACTTAACTATCCAAGGCATAGATTTTAGAATGGGTAATGTGGAGTATTTACCTGGCGTGGAAGAACGTCTGAAACGGTTTAGAGACTTTCTCATTTTATATGGTGGGGTGGAAGTGGTAATTGAAGGTCATGTTTACGAATCTGGTAAGCCTACTAAAAAAGGCAAGAAATTATCCAACAAACGTGCAAAAAAAGTTTACAAATACCTCGTTAATAGTGGTGTGGATAAAAGACGTTTGAGTTATGTTGGATATGGTAGTGAGCGAATGAAATACCCCGCTCCAAAAACAGCCGAGGAGGAGCAAGCTAATCGAAGAGTTGAAATAAAAGTGATTGGTACAGCAACAAGTAAAGAGTAATAAAAAGTAAAGAGGGTGTCTTTGTGACGCCCTCTTACAAATTATTCTGCATGATTAATATTAAACCCCTTTAATATCATCAAAACCAAAACGACAAATGAACATAAATGGTTGCCTAGATTAAAATAAATAATCTAATCGCACTTAAAATAGCGAAATGGACACTCCCATAGAAAATGGAGTGAGATTTACGCTGTTTTCGGCTGTAAAAAAAGGCGTGAAATAATAAGCAGTATAAAACGCATAATTTCTTATTCCTAATCGCATGGTGGCGCCAAGCCTCCAGTCGTTATTGTCTGGAAAACCCTTTACTCTATTGCTGTATCTCGTTCCATTTAACTCAAAAACCCGCTGTGTGAAACTATTCAGTTGATAACCAATGGTTCCGCCAACAATCCATTTGAAATGCTTTCTCCCCTTTGTGCGAAATCGCATCTCTAGAGGTAATTCCAAATAATTTGCTGTGAATTTATAACGCAAAGTATTGTCCATATCAGGAAAAGTAATTAACTCAGTTAAATTATCGGTTGTGTTTCGCTCCAAAAAGAGTCTTGTTCTGTTGTTGTAATGAGAATAAGAGAGACCATAACCGAAACTTATTGTGTTGGCAGGAGTTAAAACTTTGTTGAAAAATAGAGAGACGTTGAAACCAAGTGAATTCAAAGGAGAATCGAAAAACGCTCGGTCACCATGCCAGTCGTTGTAAACTATATCTACCACAAGTCTATCGTATTTTCTAAGTTTCTTTTCCTCATAGGGTTCTGCACCACTGTAAAACCACCCAATCCCAGGCTTAAACCGGGAAGTAAGACCAACATCCTCTGCAATGAACTGTCCTTGAATTAATGGTGTAATGGATATTGTCAATAGAAAAGTTATGAGCTTATTCATTTTATTGAAGGATTAGTTATTAAGCTATGTTTTTGAAAATTCCATGCAGACAAAACTGCTTCATTTACACTTCTTTTTGCTTTCCAATGAAGTTCTTTGAGCGATTTTTCAACATTTGCATAGATAGCAGGAACGTCTCCAGCACGTCTTGGGCCGAATTTCCAATTAAGTGTTTTACCTGTTTCTTGTTCAAAAACTTTAATTAATTCTAATACACTAGTTGGAATTCCAGTGCCAATATTAAAGATGGCATTACATCCTTCTTTTCTTTTTTCCAAGTATTTTAATGCCGACACGTGTGCCTCTGCTAAATCCATGACGTGTATGTAATCTCTTAAACATGAGCCATCTGGTGTGTTGTAATCGTTGCCAAAAACCGTCAATTGCTCTCTCCAGCCAGCTGCGGTTTGAGTGATGAAAGGAACTAAATTATTTGGGGCGCCGATTGGCTCTTCTCCAATTAAACCTGATTCGTGTGCTCCTATAGGGTTGAAATAACGCAGGGAACAAATTTTTGTGCTTTGTAAAGCAGTGTGAAACTGCATGAGCATTTGCTCATTACATAATTTAGTGAATCCATATGGTGAATTAAAACCAACAGGAAAAGATTCTGTAACAGGATAGGAGGTTGGGTTGCCATAAACTGTACAAGAAGATGAAAATACCAAATTGGTGTTAGGATATTTTTCAATTACTTTTAATAAACTAATTAATCCGGTAATATTATTATCAAAGTATTTCAAGGGATTAACAACCGATTCCCCTACGGCCTTGTCTGCGGCGAAATGAATAACACCTGAAAATGAATACTTTTTAAAAAGTTGAATTAATTTATCGAAATCACAACAAGAAAAATTAAAGAAAGGGATTTCTTTTTTGGTAAGCTTTTGAAGTTTTTTTATAACTGCTGGGTTGGCATTCCTAAAATCGTCTAAAACAATTGGTTCATATCCTTCTTCAAGAAGTGTAACAATGGTATGCGAACCAATATAACCTGCTCCTCCTGTTACTAATATTTGTTTTCGTTGCATATTTACTAATTAGTACGAAAATAAATAAATTAATGCAATGGCTCGGTTTACACTTTCTATTTTTCATTATTTTTTGAGAAAATAAAAATCTATTGATTTAATTATGCTTAAATATTGTTATTATTAACCAAAGAATTGAATAATTGAAAAGCAAAATAGCATACTTATGTAGCTCTGAAAGTTGGGGTGGACTGGAGATGAACCATTACAGAAATGCACTATGGATGCAGGATGCTGGTGTTAATGTTGTTGTTTTTGCATTAGAAAATAGTCCGCTTGCGAATGCTGCCCAAAAATCCAAATTGAAGGTGGTTTTTATAAAAAAACACCATAAGTATTATGATTATATCGCGGCTTTTAAACTAGCTAGGTTATTGAAAGAAGATTTAATAACCCACTTGTTTATTAGAGATACTAGAGATATGAGTATTGCTGGTTTAGCTAAATTGTTTTTGAAAAACCAATTGCACATTTCTTATTTTATGGAAATGCAGTTAGGTATTCGTAAAAAAGATTTACTGCATACGATTCGTTTTGCTCAATTGGATAATTGGTTTTGTCCGCTAGAATATCTGAAACAGCAGGTGGTTGAAAAAACAAGGTTTCCTGCCGATAAAATTCACGTTGTTCCTTCTGGGTTAGACATGTTTCAGTTTCAAGAAGTGCTAGATAAAACGGAAGCAAGAAAAATGTTGAATTTACCATCAGATTTAATCTTGTTCGGTTTAATTGGCAGGTTTGACCCGCAAAAAGGACAGCTTTTAACTTTACAGGCCTTTGAAGCCTTGAAAAAGGCTACTGTTGGTTTAGTTTTTCTTGGTGAGAAGACAAAGAACGAATCTGATGAATACTTTATAAAAATTGAAGAATACATTGAAAAATATAATTTAAAAGACAGGGTTTTCATTCGTCCATTTAGACAAGACATTAGTACGTTTTTTTGTGCTATTGACGCTACTATTATGGCATCTAAATCTGAAACCTTTGGAATGGTTACAATAGAGTCTATGGCTTGTGGTGTCCCAGTAATTGGTTCAGCGTCAGGGGGAACAGTGGAGTTGTTGAAAAACGGGGAAATAGGTTACTTGTTTATGCCTGAAAATCAGGAGTTACTAAAGTTAGCTATGCAAGAATACCTTAACAACCCAAAGCTTTTTAATAAAGAAAAACTAAGATTTGAAGCAGAAAAGTATAATCGCCAAAAAATAACAGAGCAAATAATTAGTCTTTGCCTAAATAACAAGTAGCGAGTGAGCTATAAGTTTGTGGCAGCAACAGAAGAATTTGGTTTTTCTTTTTGTTCCGCAGAGATTTGGCTATCACTTGCTTTAAGATATATTGAGCCAAAAAAGATAATCGTCAAAAAAATGTAAATGGTTAATTGTAGTTTATTAGATCTCATCTTCTTAAAATTGGATTGTAAAACTAACTAAATTAGTCTATTAAAAAAAATATTTTTAATATTTGCTACACTTTAATAAATATCTGATTAATAGTAATCTTACTATTTGCTCAAATCTATTCATTTCGAAATAAATCTTGAATTGTAATCTTAAACTTTGAGGGTAGCTTTTGGCATCAAATTTGTTAATTTTTCCTTAAAAAAAGACAGATTATGAAAACAGAAATGAAATTAGAAGCAAGAGAACTAGAAAAAAAAACAAAGGCCTTTCTCTATTTAGGGTTATTTGTTACGTCTTCATTGGCTTTAATGGCTTTTAGCTGGAAAAGTCCAATTAGTCAAAATTTGAAACTAAAAGAGGAACGATTGGCCGATGTTCCTGTCATTGAAGTTATCGAAGAAAAGGAAGATCCAATAATTGAACCGATAACAAAACCGCAACCCAAACAAGAACTCACTTTACCAAAAGCTGATGCCTTGATAGATGATTACAAAGAGCAGGAAAATACTGGTAAAGCAGAACCCGATGTAAGTGTTTCGATATCTAATGTAATTGTAGATGCACCTATTGGGCCCGCGCCAAAAATGGATTTTTTAGTGGAATATCCAAATCAAGAAGCCATGTTTGAAGGTTCATGGCCGCAATTTTTGAAAAGCAACTTATCATACCCTGAGGAATCAAGGGTTTTCAACGAAGAAGGGACGATTTACTTATCTTTTGTAGTGGATAAAAATGGGGAAATCTCCAACGTTGAAGTGTTGCCCGGTTCAGCCAAAAGTAAAGCGCTTCAAAAAGAAGCATTACGCGTGCTAAAGTCTTCACCAAAATGGAAGCCTGCTATTCATGAAGGGGAAAAAGTGAAATCGTTAAAAAAGGTGCAAATTAATTTTAAATTACAGGGCTAAAGCATCTTTAGAAGATAGTACTATATGATAATTGACATTTAGCATGAAAAGGTGCACCTTTAAAATTTGCTAAAAACTGACCTTTTACCCAGATGCGGTAGAAGGTCTTGTGCGTGATAATCAACCAAATAACTCTCTTAAAACATCTTCAATTCTTGCACATTGTACAACTTGAATTTGATAATTTTCTGGAGTTAGCCCTTTTTTCTGCTTCGCAACGATAATCTTTTCAAAACCAAGCTTCTGCGCTTCTAAGATTCTTTGATCTACTCTATTCACTGGTCGTACTTCTCCTGTTAGACCAACTTCTCCACAGAGGCAAATTTTCTTTTCTATGGCTAAATCAGCATTTGAAGAAAGAATTGCAGCAACAACAGAAAGATCAATACCAGGGTCGTTAACTTTTATTCCTCCTGCAATGTTGATAAACACATCTTTCGCGCCAAGTTTAAACCCACACCTTTTCTCCATTACCGCAAGCAGCATATTTAAACGTCTTAAATCAAATCCAGTGGCAGAACGCTGCGGTGTACCATAAGCGGCCGTGCTTACCAATGCTTGCACCTCGATGAGCATGGGGCGCATTCCTTCTAACATGGCAGCGATTGCGGTTCCACTCAGTTTTTCTTGTGATTCAGAGATTAATATTTCGGAAGGGTTTTCAACGGCTCGAAGTCCAGTGCCTTGCATTTCATAGATTCCTAATTCATTAGTAGAACCGAATCTATTTTTTACGGTTCTCAAAAGCCGATAAACGTGATTCCTGTCCCCTTCAAATTGTAATACCGTGTCCACCATGTGCTCCAATACTTTAGGCCCTGCTAAAGAGCCTTCCTTGGTGATGTGACCAATTAAAAAAATGGGTGTATTGGTTTGCTTCGCATATTGTAATAATTGCGCAGTGCATTCTCTAATTTGTGAAATGCTTCCTGGAGCACTTTCAATATGCTCACTATGAATGGTTTGAATCGAGTCCACAATGACAATATCCGGGAGCAGTTCTTCTGCGTGAGTGAAAATATGCTCCATATTAGTTTCGGTAAATAGAAAACAATTGGGATTCAAATCGCCAATTCTTTCAGCACGCATTTTGACTTGCTGGGCACTTTCCTCTCCTGAAACGTATAGTATTTTTTTGTCTTTTTCCTTCATTGCTAACTGCAATAAAAGGGTAGATTTTCCTATTCCTGGTTCACCACCAAAAAGCATGAGCGAACCAGGTACCATTCCCCCACCTAAAACGCGATTTAGCTCCTGGTCAGTTAACTTAAAACGTTGTTCTTTTTGCGTGGTAATTTGATGAATGGGTTCAGGCTTTCCCTTGCGTTTGTGACTTTTGGAAAATGCCGTTATTTCATTTTTGGTTTTGGTGATGATCTCCTCAACAAAAGTATTCCATTCATTGCAAGAAGGGCACCTCCCGAGCCACTTTGGTGCCTCATGACCACAGTTTTGACAAAAATATGCTGTTTTTACTTTTGCCATTTGTTATTTTTCTTGACAAAGTTCTATTAACATACCCTCTGTTGATTTTGGGTGAAGAAAGGCAATCAACTTATTGTCTGCCCCGTCTTTTGGCGTTTGATGGATCAACTGAAAACCTTTAGCCTGAAGCCGAGCGATTTCTTCTTCTATGTTGGCAACATCAAAGGCGATGTGATGAATTCCCTGTCCTTTCTTTGCAATATACTTCGCAATGGCACTATTTTCATCTGTTGCTTGTAGCAATTCAATTTTTGATTCACCAACCTGAAAAAAAGCTGTTTTAACATACTCCGACTCTACCTCTTCTAATTTATAACAAGGGGTATCTAATAGGTCTTCAAAAGTTTTTATTGCCTGATCAATGTTTAAAACGGCCAAGCCTAAATGTTCAATTTTTCTCATCATACATACCAAAAAATCCCTAGGAGGATCACTAGGGATAAAAGTATAAATTTATGTTGGAATATACTAAAGAAAGTAAACTAAACAATGAAATTATAGATGAGGATGAGCAAGTTGATCATTGTAGTAATCAGCGCCATCGTCAAGATTTGTTTTAATGAAGCTACTGCCAATAACAGCGATAAAGTTATCATTGTAGGAACCACTATGGCTATTAATTGAAAGGTGCTGTGAATAGCCCCATATCCTACTGTTAATCCGCCTAAGCATCCTACGATTAGCAAAACAGCTGAAATAATCGCAAACCTATTGTGCTCTAGGTTTCCGTTGAATCTTTTATCCCAAAAACCCGACATTTCTTGTTGTGTGTTCATAGCTTTTAATTTTTGAACAAAACAAACAATTTGTTGCCAGTGAAAAAATGATTAAAATCAGCTCAATATATGATATTAATCAGTTTTCCAAACAGAAATCAGAATCATTGAAGCAAGTTCGTTTTTTCATCAGGGAAGCAAAGGCTTGGTTTAAAACTTTTAGCCTCTTCAAAATCTAGGAAACCATAGCCAATAATAATGACTATGTCGCCTGGTGCACAGCGTCTAGCGGCTGGTCCATTGAGACAAATCACTCCTGACTTTCTATCTCCTTTAATCACGTAGGTTTCTAATCTTTCACCGTTATTAATATTAACAACTTGAACACGCTCCCCTTCAATTAAATTCGCTGCGTCCATCAAATCTTCATCGATGGTAATACTGCCAATATAATTTAGGTCTGCTTGTGTAACACGTACCCTGTGAATTTTAGATTTAACAACTTGAACTTGCATAAGGCCTCAAAATTTGGTGCAAAGATAATTATTCCTTTTAGTTTTTGGAAATACCCAATTATTTAAATAAGGGTAAGCGCATTTGCATGTTAAATATAACTGTCGTTATGGTTTTCATGAAAAAACATATCCCCAAAGTGTGTTCTGTTCATCTATCTGCTAATCGCTAAAGTACTCCGCTATAAATTAGGTCACCTCTTTAGGGTGAAAAAGAATTAAATGCGTTTGCTCTGCAACTAAGTTTCCCTAATCATTCGCTTTTTTGTATTTTTCATAATAGCGCTCATAAAGCATGTACTGATGATTAGTCACAGGGACAAATTTTCCGTCTATCAGAATAAGCTCAACTTGATTAGACTTCACCTCTAGGGCATCGCCTTTACTCAAGAAAAGGGTTGCGCTTTTACCAAGACTAATGGATCCATATTTATCGCTAATCCCCATGATTTCTGCGGCATTTAAAGATATGGCTTTGATGGCTTCTACAGCTGGCAGTCCATACGCTCTTGCTGTTCCGGCCAAAAAAGGAAGATTCCTGGCGTGCATGGTTTCCATACTTCCTGCATTTTGTAAACAAAATAATACTCCCCCATCATGTAATAATTTTGGTAGCCTGTAAACCAAATCTATTGGGTCGTCTTCATTGCTTGGCAGACTATGGAGGCGTGTTAACATCACAGGGATTTCTGCGTCTTTTAATATTTCAGTTATGAGATAACTATCATATCCACCCACAATTACAGGTTTTTGAATTTTTAGTTTTTGTACAACTTGAACGATATCTTGCAATGCTTTCAGTTCGTCAGCATGAAAGTAGCAACGTTGTTTGCCATTGAAAACATTCACCATAGCGGCATATCTTGCGTCAAACTTGCGCGATTTTTCTGGTGTATCAGCGTATGCTTTTGCAGCGCTCAAAAAGTCAATCAATTCTCTGTATTGCTCTTCATACTTTTCATTGGCTTTTTTAGGTGCTGGTTCTGCCCACCAACCCCCACCTTGTATGGTTTTTGGCCAATTGACATGCATACCATCATCTGATAAAATCACAGCATCTTCCCAGTTCCACCCACTCAACCGCATAATTGAAGAGCTCCCCGAAATTCTTCCTCCACGGGGTGTAGTTTGCGCAATTAAAACACCATTAGTTATCGTTGTTGGGATAATTCGTGATTCCACATTAAAAGCAATCAATGCGCGAATATGTGGGTTAAACTTTCCAACCTCTTTAAAGTCAAGGGTTGCCCTTACAGCATCCACTTCTGATAGTCCTAATGTAGAGTTGGGCGCAATAAAACCTGGATATAAATGATAACCATGGGCTTTAACAATGGTGTCCCATTCACTTGCTTTATAATCGAATGACAATGCATTTTTTATAAGTGTTATTTCGCCATCTACAATTCCTACTAATCCTTGAGCGATACTAGATCCATCACCTGTGTTTACAGTTGCTCCTTCAATCAAAATCCTGTTTTGAGCCAGCCCTAGCTTGAATGCGAGGGATGCTAAAATGAACATCCAAATCTTCATCAATACCAATTTATTCCCCTCCATGTGTGTGTGTTTCGTGTCCTTGTTCTCCTATTGTGTCGCAATGCCAGTGTGGCTCTTCCTTTTTAACAAACGGTTTTTTGGGATTCCCTTTTTCATTGTCCGCCAACATCAAGTTAATAAGTCTTGTTTTTTCTAGTTTGTTCTGCCTTCGTTTACGTTCGTCCTCTTTAAAATCATACAAAAGCGTGCCATCAACAAAAACACTGACTACTTTTGCCTCTTGCGTTAAAGGATTGGCTGTCCAAATAACGATATCTGCATCTTTTCCAGCTTTTAAACTACCCATTCTATCATCCAAGTGCAGCAGTTTGGCAGGATTTAATGTAACCATTTTCCATGCCTCTTCTTCAGATGCCCCACCATACTTAATTACTTTGGCGGCCTCTTGATTCAGTCTCCTCCCCATTTCTGCATCATCCGAATTGATAGCAACTAAAACCCCTTGCTGGTGCATAAGTGATGCGTTGTGCGGTATGGCATCATTCACCTCCATTTTATATCCCCACCAGTCTGAAAACGTGCTCCCTCCTGCACCATGTTTAGCCATTTTGTCGGCTAGTTTATAACCTTCTAAAATGTGTGTAAAGGTGTTAACGGTAAATCCAAAGGAGTCTGCAACATGCATTAACATATTGATTTCACTTTGAACGTAAGAATGACAAGATATAAAGCGTTCCTTTTGAATTATTTCATACAAAGCTTCCAGTGCTAGGTCTTTTGCTGGTGCTTTTAATTCTTCTTTTCGTTTGGATTTATTTGAGGCATCCCTGTACTTTTCCCATGCTTCACCGTATGCTTTTGCCCGTCTAAATTCTTGATAGAAGGTCTGTTCAACCCCCATTCTGGTTTGCGGAAAACGGATGGTTTGAAAGTCGCCCCAATTCGATTGCTTTACATTTTCTCCAAGTGCAAATTTAATGAATTTTGGCGCATTAGGAATTAGCATTTCTTCTGGTGAATAGCCCCATTTTAATTTCACCAAAGCAGACCGTCCACCAATGGCATTAGCAGAACCGTGCAACAACTGAGCTGCTGTAACACCACCACTTAGTTGACGATAGATATTGATGTCGTTGTTTCTTACAACATCGGCAATACTAACCTCGGCAGAATTTGATTGTCCCGCTTCATTAACCCCCTTACTAATTGCAATGTGGGAGTGTTCATCAATAATTCCAGAAGTTACATGTAAACCCTTTCCGTCTATTTCTATCGTTCCTGCCGGAATTAAAAAATTACCTTTTCCAACAAATTGAATTTTTCCATTTTGGAATAAAATATTTCCTTCTCGTATAATACCATCTTCTTCATTTGTCCATATTGTAGCGTTGCGAATGGCGTAATTTTTGGCTTTTGGCAATTCATTAAACCCATAAGCCATGTTAGGGTACCAAATTAGCTCAATGGACTTTTTTTCAATTGCAATGGTTTTGCGCGTTTCTGCTTCTTTAAACTTTTCATTCTTCACCGCTGCCCACTTCACCCACGAGCCATCAGGCAGCTGTCCCTGACCCTCCATAACACCCAGTTTTTCATTGAACTGACCATTCAAATTGAATGCTCCTTGTGTTCCGTTGTATTCTCCGTTGAAACTGATATTTATGTTGTTGCGGATGATGTTAATTTTAGCTTTCTTCCAATTGTCATTTTCATTTTTACTAGGCGTAAAATTCACTTTTGCCGTTGGGGACAAAGCTGTGCCTTCTATTTTTAATCCATAGATCTCTTCCCCAGCAAAAGTTAGGTTAAACTTTCCACGCATATCAGCGCCAGGTAATTCTTTATGAATGTTTTCTTTACCCAACGACCAGAAAGCCAAAAGCTGTGCGTCTTCATAAATAAAAGGATCGCCATAGAAAACGGAAAAGGAAGCAAGTTTTCCTTCTTCTAAGGTGCCAATGTCGGAAATTTCTAAACATTTTGCAGGAAAAACAGTTAAAGCCGTTAGCGCATCTTCTCGCGAAAGACCACGCCCAAGAGCTAATCTCAAATTTTTCCAAAACTCATCCGGTTTTTTAACACCCTTAGATGTAATTCCTATTGGTATATCATTTTCTCTTAAAAACGCTGCATTCGAAGGCGCAAGTTCCCAATGCTTTAGGTCTTTTAATGGGATTTGTCTTGCCACATAAGGGTCTTGAACATCATAGGCTTCGGGGTATTTTACAGGGATAAATACACCTGAAAAGTTTTCGGGAAATATTTTTATCGCCTGGTATTCATCACCTGAACCAATGTAAAATGCTTTGAGTTGAAATTCTTTGGCGATTTTTTCTGCCCTATTGATTTCTAAGTGTTCTTGCAAATCAAAGAACAAAGGCGTTTTTATGATTTGATTCAAAGCACTCAACGTAATATTAGTTTGTAATGTTTTGTGATTATCCGAGTAATATTGAGCATCATAGAGCGCTTGACGGATAAGTGCTATACCACCCATTTGAGAGGAAGGATACGTTTGTTTGGAAACACCTTTTTGGAAGGATAAAAAACCTGCTTGTTGAGCGTTGATAATTGCTTCATTGGCAGTGTGGTCTCCAAAAGCAATAGCCGCTCCCGACCCACGAATTAATCCATTTTGCTGATGCGTCATACCAAATCCAAAGCCCATTGCCTGATAGTGCTTTGCTTTTTCTTTATCAGGGTTAAATAGGTTTTTTGCGTTCACCTCCGCTTGAATGGCTTCATTCCAATAAACGGCTCCTTCTTTTTTAGCATCTAATTGCGGCCGATGGTCGTGTTTTTGCGCTTGTGACTTTGGCACACCATAATCTGTAGCAACTTCTACAAAAGCCGGAACCAATGTTAGACCGCTGTAATCTTTAACCAAAGCATCCTTAGGGATATTAACGTCTTTTCCAACTTTTAAAATCCGATTTCCTTTAAGTAAAATCGTTCCTTTCTCAATGGTCTGAGTTGGTGAAACTATAATTTGAACATTGGTGATGGCAATAAACTCAGGATTAGACTCCTCCAAACCATTCGTTGGCAATGGTTGACTTTGAAGAAGAAATACAGGCAAAAAAAAGCAGAAAATAAGTGTAATTTTCATGTTAAATAAAATGTTTGGCCGAAGTTAGTGAAAATCTATATTTTTAAGGTTTCAAAGGTTTATTTTATGGTTAAATTTGAAGAATGAAAATTTAGCACATCATTATTTCGTTTTTTTCGATTATAAGTGTGATGGTTGTAGTATTATCATTTAATATTGAAAAAGATTCTGAGTTATATCGCCTAGCTTATTTTTATGATTTCGCCTTTTGTCTCGTTTTTTTCAGTGACTTTCTATTTCAAATTTCACAAGCTAAAAGCAAAAAAGAATACTTTTTCAAGCAAGGAGGAATTTTTGATTTATTATCCTCTGTACCCGTTCTCTTTGAAATTCGTTTGCTGAGGTTGTTTCGACTTTTTAGATTAATTAGAGGCGCTCGCTCATACCATGAAGTACGCATGTTTATGATGTCTAATATTCAAAACATGGTATATACAATTATTTTTTTAGTTATAACATCTGTAATTATTTCTACAAGTTTTTTTGTCCTATATTTCGAGCAAGATACTGGAAACATTAATACTGCCAAAGACACCATATGGTGGGCGTTTATAACTGTAACCACTGTCGGTTATGGAGATTACTACCCAATTACAGATGGCGGAAAAATAGCGGCTGCTATTTTGATTTTTAATGGTTTTATAGCTTTCGGAACAATTATTTCATTTATCAACACCAAGCTATCAGACTTAGGGGGTAAACTTCAAAAGTAATAATTAGTTTTGTGTTACAAAAGTGTTACAATGATAAAATAAAAAAGGGCTACATTTCTGTAACCCTTTTGATTTTTAGGCCCCTCCTTACCGATTGAAATCGGTACAGGCTTGGGCTCGAACCAAGGACTCTTCCCGATTATTAATCGGGATCAAATGCGCTAACCCTTCATTTCAAAAATCTCTTTCTTTAGCACGCTTTCAATATACATAGCACTCTTCATCCTTTTAATATGTTGCTCTGCCTTCAGTGCCGTTGTCTTATCTTCAAACTCAAAAACCTTTTTCAGCTCCCAAGGCTGACCGCGCTTCGACCAAATCTTATTTTTCTCAGAATTGTGAAAAGCTAAACGATTTGCAGGATTCGTGGAGTATCCAACATAGTATTTGTCGAGTTTATCAGAATATAAGATGTAAACAAAATAAGACATGGTCAAGTTTTTTAAACTTAAAAACCCAGCAAACTATTATGTTTACTGGGTTTTTATTTGCTCCTCCTCTTGGGCTCGAACCAAGGACCCTCTGATTAACAGTCAGATGCTCTAACCAACTGAGCTAAGGAGGAATGCGCTTGTTACATTAACTAAAACGAAGTGTTTTAATCATTGCGGGTGCAAAACTAATAAAAAGATTTAATCCGCAAAATATTTTGTATTTATTTTTTTGCTGCTTTAACGGTTAAAATAGGAAGCGGGCTAGATTTAACCACCTCAGAGGTTACGGAACCGTTAAATAATCTCGCTAATCCACGGCGTCCGTTTGTGATTGTAGCTACCAAATCGGCTTCTTTGCGAGCGGCAAACTCATTAATTCCTTCTTGCACATTTTCAGCATTCACAACATGGCAGGTATAGTTTTTCAAACCATTATCTTTAGCGAACTTATCCATAATTTCCAATAATGGGTCAGTGAAATAGAAATCGTCTCTAGTAACCACGCGTAATAGCGATATTTTTGCGTCAAAGGTGTCGATAATCGGCTGGATCTGATAAAAGCTATCCATTATACTCTGTTGAAAATCGCTAGCAAACACAATGTTTTTAAAATCTGTTGAAGGAACAAAATCACGAACAGTTAATACAGGCACCTCAGAAAGACGAACCACCTTATCTGTATTACTACCAATTAAATAATCATTAATAAATCCAGAAGCACCATGAGTACCCATAACAATGAGGTCTATTTGATGTTTCTTGGAAAGTTCTGAAATATTATCAAATACATTATTGAACTGAACAGCTTCGGCAACTTGAATTCCTTGTAAAAAATCTTGTTGAAACAATTCTCTGAATTTTTTTTTGATCATTTTTAAAATAAACAGTCCCTCTCCTATATCTTGTCCAGACTGTCCCGGCATAATTCCAGTTTCTGATTGAGGTATTCCAACAACGTGCAGGAAAAATATTCTTGCGTTGTGTTTTTTTGCAAGTTGAGCCGCCACTTTAGCCGCATTTAAAGCATAATCTGAAAAATCGGTTGGAACTAGTATTCTTTTCATAATTGATTTTATTTGCCCAAATATAAAAGATTTTACTCAATAAAATAAATGATTTGCGTCAGGTTTAATGCTTTTAGAAAATAAAAACCTTGTTTTTTTTGCCAGATAGCAGGAAATTAAAAACAAATTTGTAACTTAAACCTAATTTTTGAGTTATAAAGGATTGAGGCATAATCATATTTGAAATAATTGTTTTGAAGATGTATTTTTATAAATTAAAAATTAATTTACTGTAACTTATTAAGGTAACTAATTGTATTAACTGTTAAAACGGTGTAAAACTTGAACAGGAAAGAGTATAATAAAATGGTAGAATTGTACGCAGGAAACCTATATGGTTTTGTCTACAAGTATCTCCGTGATTCGGAGGACAGCCATGATATTGTGCAAGATGTCTTTGAAAAGTTGTGGAATAACAGGAAAAAAGTGGAAACACACTTTGCTAAACCTTGGATGTTTAGAACAGCACATAATGCGCTAATTAATTTCTCTAACAAGAAAAACAGAACCGTATTTAATTCGGATGCTATACCAGAGAAACAATTCCAAGATGATGGTTTTGAAAACAAACAAACCATTGAGAAAGTGTTGGCTTTATTACCCCCAATTCAAAAAAGTATTGTATTACTAAGGGATTTAGAGGGATATTCCTACAAAGAAATTTCTGATATTTTAGAGATTTCTGAACCACAAGTTAAAGTTTATCTCTTCCGTGCAAGAAAAAAACTACAAAAACAGTTGAAACAATTAGCAATTCTTTAATGAGCAGTCCATCCTTTGAAAATATTGATAAATGGATCTTCGATTATTTGGAAGGAAATCTCTCTTCAAAACAGAAAAGAGAGCTTGAACAATTTTTATCTGATAATCCAGAATTGGATGTTGATTTCCATGCTTGGAAAGAGTCTTATGTGGAACAAGAAGAGCAGGTTCCGGTTTTTCAATTGAACTTAGTAAAACCATACCCATATGCGCAGGTCATTCTAAGTTCATCAGTGGTGGTATTGGCCGTTTTTGCTATTATCTTTAGCTATTTACAGTTCAACCATTTGTTTTTAGATAGCAGATATCTTGCAGAAAACATAGATGTAAGTAAGATTTCCATAGCAGAAGACTTCGATGATTGGTCGATAACTAAGATAGCAGACCAAACCCCTGTTTTTTCTGATAATTCAGATAAGATTATGTCTACAGAAAAAGAATTAAGCCTAAAAGACAATAATCAGATAGTTCCCCTTTCAAACGACTTCAATTCCAGAAATTATATAGCGGAAAGCAATAATCAAAGATTGGAAAACGATTCTTACATGCTCAATGAAGGTAATTTAAGCGAGTTAGTATCAACCATAAACAACTTTAGATTAGCACAAATTGAAGCTAGCGATAACGAAGGTGAGATTGTGACAATTGAGTCTGAAGAAACGATACTTAAAGCCAATCAAAACAACATTACCATGCGAAAAAGGTTTCAGGCTGGAGTAAAACAAGCAAAGAGAATGCTTGACCAACCTGTCGCTCTATCCAATTCACGTGACCCAAACATTCATGTACCCATGATGACTGGCTATCAAGCAAACTTTGGTATGGCTGGCTCTACACTTAGAACTCGTTTTCAAAACACCACAAGAAGCCAGTGGCATGGTTCCGAAAATGCTAAAATTCAAAACTTACTCTCTTATGATAGCTACATTTATGCGCTTCGTGGTGGCCTAGGATTAGACTTGGCATATTCTAACTATGGCGATGGCAGTATTCAAGATTTTGTTTCTTCAATAACTTATTCTCCGAAATTTTCGCTTAGCAAAAATGTTTCTTTTGAACCTGCTGTTCGATTTAAAATGGGAAATGTTGAATTAGACCAATCTTCTCAATTCATTGGTTCGCGAATTGAGAGAACGAGAGGTAATGTTCGTGATTTTTATACGGATAATCAGGATCCTTTGGGTTCTAGTATGTGGTACAGGGACCTAGGGGTAGGAGCATTAATAAATACAAAATGGTTTTATACAGGAGTGAATGTTGACAATGTAAGAAGGCATTACAACAACATCTATTCAAGTGAAATCAATGATGACTTTAGAGAGGATTTATATTTTACAGCTTTAGCTGGAACAGAATACAAGCCCTTTGGAAAAGAAATTCAATATAATGTTTATGCATTTTATCAAAAATATGGGGCATTAAACGAGATTTGGACAGGAGGGGGTGTTCAGTGGCGAGCGCTGGACATGGGTGTGTCGGCTAATCAGAACATGGATTTTGTTGCAAGCCTAGGTATTAAAACAGCCGATTGGTCTGTCCATTACAATTTAGATTATTTAGAAAGTAGACTACTAAACCAAAAAATGTTGTCTCACCAGGTTTCATTAAGAGTAATGATGAGACCAAGTAGATACGTTGCTAAGTTTTTAAGTTAATTTAAAGTAGGAGAAGATGAAAAGGGTTTTGTTATTATTACTGTTTTTTACGTGGATTGCCGATTTGAAGGCACAAGACCCGCAGTTCTCGCAGTTTTATGCGAATCCATTGTACTTGAACCCAG